>NZ_JBFAJY010000012.1:0-163222 GCF_040655445.1 Streptomyces sp. NPDC050423 | reverse complement strand
GCCCGAATACTGGATGTATTCGGGCGTTCCGACAACGCAGCGAGGTGCCGTAGCTGTCGTCGTGCGCCCGCCAGGAATTGCGGGACAGCCCTTAGTCGCATCTGTCGTACCCGTGGGGCCGACCCGTCCACGCGGCAGCCGGATTCCGGCCGCCCGGACGCGTCGGCCCCACGGCGTTTCCCGGGGCGCAGCCCGAAACTCCTCCGAAAGGACGGGTCCGCTGGGCCGGTTGCCGTAGTGGCACCGGGCCGTTCCCGCCGTACCGGGTATGGCCCTCTCATGGACCAGTACGACAGCAGGAGCCCGCAGGACCGCCGCCGCCCGGAAGGCCTCACGCCGATCTACGACCGCCTTCTCGCCGAATGGCAGGCGTCCCGGGGCGACCCGGAGCCCGACCCGCCCCGAGCTGGCGGCCTCGTGCCGGCGGCGCGCACCTCGGGCGAGGCCTTCCGAGGTTGACGGAAAGGTGTCGAACTTACGCTGGATCGAACCCATTTGAGTGGAACTGCGGAACCGATGCACTCGCTGGGGGGTTGATCAGTACGTTCCTGAACGGAACGCTCCGAAAGGTGAAGTGTGATGAAGAAGATGATGGCCGGCGCGGCAGTAGCCGTGTCCATGGTCGGACTGTCCGCCGCAGTGGCCCCCGCGGCCATGGCGATCGGTAACGACCAGGGCACGACGTCGGTCAACGGCAACGGCGCCCAGTCCTCGTTCGGCAACAGCGTGACCCGGGGCGACGGCAGCCCGCAGGCCCAGCTCATCCAGGGCTCGCTGAACAAGCTCTGCCTCGGCGCGCCGATCAAGGCCAACGTCGGTTCGCTGATCGGGCTCGTCCCGATCGCGGTCCAGGACGTCCAGGTCCTGTCCTCGCCGCAGAACCAGCAGTGCGCCGACAACTCCGTCCAGGCCAAGGGTGACGAGCCCCTGTCGCACCTGGTGGACGACATTCCGGTCCTCTCCGGGAACGGCGTCGCCAACAACTGACGCCTGACACACGTGTCGCGGGCGGTCCGGGAAGTCCCGGGCCGCCCGCGGTCCGTCCGGCGGGGCACCTGATACGCGCGATGCCCACCGCTCCACGGGGGCGGTGGGCATCGTCCGTGTCCGGGGGCGGTCAGCCCAGGCTGCGCACCGGCAGGACGCAGTGGGCGGAGGTCGCGATGACCTCCGGGTCGCCGGCGAAGGACCGCAGCGAGTCCTCGGTCACCGGACGCCCCGGCGCCCCCTGCGGCCACGGGCGGGTGGCGAACATCGCGTGTACCTCGCCCTGTTCGCGGGCGGCCGCCAGCCACTCCGGCCGCGCCGGGTACTGGGCGGTGAAGTGGGGCAGTGTCAGGACGGCCTGACCCGCCTGGATGAGGAGCTTCACCGGGAGCCCGGGGTTCTCGTCGGCGCGCACGGGACCGCCGCCGACCGGAAGGCCGCTGCGCTCCAGGGCGATGTGCATGGCGCTCTCGCCGGCCGCCGGGCCGTCCGACCCGTCGCCGAGTGAGTACACGAGGAGGAAGGCGACGTCCTGCCCGTTGTGGGGATGTTCGCCGCTCCAGCCGATCAGGGTGAGGGTGCCCAACTGGGCCTGGGTGAAGGTGCCGGTGGCTGTCTGGGGGGAGGTCATGTCCGGCACCCTAACCGGCTGCGACCGGTCGATCTCCATGCGTATCACCCGATCGGGGGAGAGTTGCGGATATCGGTGGTCCGCGCCCCCGTACCGCGTTAATTCGGTTGACGCTCCCCGCCCGCTCCGGGCTATCGTTTGCGACGTTACGGAGGGCGGACGAGACCGCTGCTCCCGGACCGTGCGTGAACCAGGAGGTGAGGACATTGATGACTGTCGTTGCGGTGGGCGCTGCCCACAAGCCGAAGTGCATCGTTCCCACCCCCGTGGCCGCCGGCTGACCTTCTTCGAGACTTCCGCGCCGCCGTGCGCAGTGCCGGGGCCACCCTGTGAAGGGTCTCCCTTGTCTTTCCCGTCTTCATCCTCTCTTTCCTCCCTCTCCTCCTCCGCCCCGCAGGACTCCTCGCCGTCGCACCCGCTGGCCGCGTACGGCTGGGACGACGACTGGGTGGCCGAGTTCGCCCCGTACGCCGCGCAGGGGCTGCTGCCCGGACGCGTGGTGCGGGTGGACCGCGGGCAGTGCGACATCGTCACCCCGCGGGGCACCCTCCGCGCCGACACCGCGTTCGTCGTGCCCCGCGACCCGATGCGGATCGTCTGCACGGGCGACTGGGCCGCCGTCGACCCCGAGGGCGATCCGCGGTTCGTCCGTACGCTGCTGCCCCGGCGCACGGCGTTCGTCCGCTCCACCTCGTCCAAGCGCTCCGAGGGCCAGGTGCTCGCCACCAACGTCGACCACATCGCCATCTGCGTCTCACTGGCGGGGGAACTCGACCTGGGGCGGGTCGAACGGTTCCTGGCCCTGGCCATGTCCAGCGCCGGCGGTGACGCGCTGCTGCGTGACGGGGCGTCGGCCGGGGACGGGGCCGCCGAGACGGTCGTCGTCCTGACCAAGGCCGACCTGGTCCCGGACGCCGCCACGCTGTCCTACCTCGTCCAGGACGTCGAGCGCCTCGCGCCGGGGGTGCAGGCGCTGCCCGTCAGCTCCGCGACCGGTGAGGGCGTCGACGTGTTCGCCGCGATCGTCTCCGGCGGTACGAGTGTGCTGCTCGGGGCCTCCGGCGCGGGCAAGTCCACCCTCGCCAACACTCTGCTCGGGCACGACGCGATGGAGGTGCGGGCCACCCGCGACATGGACGGCAAGGGCCGGCACACCACCACGACCCGCAATCTGCTGGTGCTGCCCTCCGGCGGGGTCCTGATCGACACCCCGGGGCTGCGCGGAGTCGGCCTGTGGGACGCGGAGACCGGCGTCGGCCAGGTCTTCTCCGAGATCGAGGCGCTGGCCGAGCGGTGCCGGTTCCAGGACTGCGCCCACGAGGCCGAGCCGGGCTGCGCGGTGCTGGCGGCGCTCGAGGACGGATCGCTGCCCGAACGGCGCATGGACAGCTACCGCAAGCTGCTGCGCGAGAACCAGCGCATCGTCGCCAAGACCGATGCCCGGGTCCGCAACGAGCTCCGGCGCGACTGGAAGCGCAAGGGCGCCGAGGGCCGGGCCGCCATGGAGGCGAAGCGCGGCCGGGTCAGGTAGCCGGGTCCCCTGGTCGGCGTCCGAAAACCGCGAGTGCGGTGGTGCGCGATGTCGCACACTGGACGGTGTGATGGACGAAGAGACCAGGTACGAGGCGGTGAGCAGCCGCGACGCGCGTTTCGACGGAGAGTTCTTCTTCGCCGTCGAGACGACCGGCATCTACTGCCGGCCGAGCTGCCCAGCCGTCACCCCCAAGCGGAAGAACGTCCGCTTCTACCCGACCGCGGCCGCCGCCCAGGGCAACGGCTTCCGGGCGTGCCGACGCTGCCGCCCGGACGCCGTCCCCGGCTCCGCGGACTGGAACGTCCGGGCCGATGTGGTCGGCCGCGCCATGCGGATGATCGGCGACGGTGTGGTCGACCGGGAGGGCGTCCCCGGTCTCGCCGGCCGGCTCGGCTACAGCTCACGGCAGGTGCAGCGGCAGCTCAACGCGGAGCTGGGCGCCGGTCCCGTCGCCCTGGCGCGCGCCCAGCGCGCGCACACCGCACGGGTCCTCCTCCAGACCACGGCGCTGCCCGTCACCGAGATCGCCTTCGCCGCCGGTTTCGCGAGCGTGCGCCAGTTCAACGACACGATCCGGCAGATCTACGCCCGTACCCCCAGCGAGCTGCGGACCGAGGCGGGCACCGGCCTCGGCGCCGCGGTCAAGGAGGCGCGCACCACTGGAATCCCGCTCCGGCTCGCGCACCGGGGACCGTACGCCGCCCGCGAGGTCTTCGACCTGCTCGCCGCCGGGACGGTCGCCCGCGTCGAGGAGGTCAGTGGCGAGCCCGGCAGCCGTACCTACCGGCGCACCCTGCGCCTTCCGTACGGCACCGCCATCGCCGCCGTGGACGAGCGGTCCGCCGGGAACTGGCTGGAGGCCCGGATCCACCTCACCGACCTGCGCGATCTGACCACGGCGGTGCAGAGGCTGCGCCGGCTCTTCGACCTGGACGCCGATCCGTACGCCGTCGGCGAACTGCTGGCCGCCGATCCGCTGCTCGCCCCGCTGGTGGCCGCCCGCCCCGGGCTGCGCTCGCCGGGTGCGGCGGACCCCGAGGAGTTCGCCGTACGGGCCCTGATCGGTCCGGCGGCTGCCGAGGAGCTCGTGGAGACGTACGGGAAGCGCCTGGACGTGCCCTGCGGCGGGCTCACCCATGTGTTTCCCGAACCGGGCGTGCTGGCCGGTTCGGCGTCCGACCCTCGGCTGCGTGCGCTGGCGGCGGCGCTCTCCGACGGGAGCGTGCGGCTCGACGCGGGCGCCGACCGGGACGAGGCCGAGCAGGCGCTGCTGCGGCTGCCGGGTATCGGCCCGGCGACCGCGGCGCTGATCCGGATGTGCGCGCTGGGTGACCCCGACGTCGATCCGTACGGAACGCCCGGCTCGCACCGGTGGCGGCCGTGGCGCTCCTACGGCGTACGCCACGCGGAGGTCGCGGGCCGGGCGTCCGGGTAGCGGCGGTCAGGCCGGCAGGCCCCAGCTGGGTGCCGGCTCGTTCGCGGTGACCGGGCGGACGGTCAGGTCCGGGCGGTCACCGGCCGCGGTGATCAGCGCCGAGTCGCCCTCGCGGAGCCGGATGCGGACCGATCCGTCGGCCAGTTCCTCATGGCCCAGGGGGCGGCCGTGCCGGTCGCGGACCTCGATCGCGCCCTCGATGCCGTGCCGCACGACACAGGGCGCGCCCGCCTCGCTCGTCAGACGCACCCAGCGGGTCCGGCCCTCTTCCCGTACCGCGCTGAGCAGGAAGGCACCCTGCGTGCGGAAGTCGTGGACGGTCAGCTCACGCCAGGCGGCGGGCAGCGCGGGGAAGACCCTGATGGTGCCGCCCCAGGACTGGCAGACCATGTCGTGCAGCGACTGGGCCGCCGACAGCGGGGTCTCGATGACCGGGCCGGACTCCTTGTACATGGTGTTCGCCTGGATGAACCGGCTCATCAGCCGGCCGAGGTACTTCAGCGCGTCCTCGCCCTTGCCGAGCAGCGCCGACATGGAGGCCGCGCCGGTGAACGTATAGCCCTGGAGGGCGCCCTCGAAGCCGACCCAGTGGGCGAGGGACTTCTCGATCAGGGCGCGCTCCGCGTCGGTGGAGCCGTTGATCTCGTACAGCGGGTAGACCGCGAGCATGTGCGAGTAGTGGCGGTGGGACATCGCGAACGGCACGCCGGCGCCGATCATGAAGCCGTTCTCGTCCACCGGGTACGGGGCGAGCCTGGCCAGGACCTCTTCCCAGCGGGCGGTCAGCGGGTCGCGGACGCCCAGTTCCCGGGCCGAGTCGAGCAGGGTGCGGCAGCCCCAGCGCAGCAGCATCAGGTCGTAATTGCAGTCGGGGGCGTTGACGCCGTACTCCGGGGAGAAGGTCGCCGGGAGGTGCAGCTTGCCGTCGGCGCCCGGGGCGAGGAAGTGCAGGTAGTAGTTGACGGCCTTGCGCAGCAGCGGAAACAGCGTGTCGCGCAGGATCGAGCGGTCCATGGTGTGCCGGTAGGAGAGCCAGACGTTGTGCAGGGCCCAGGTCAGGTTGCCGACCTCGGGCGTGGGCGGGTCCTGGCCGGGGATGCCGACCCCGTATCCGCCGTCGGCGACGGCCGCGCCGTTGACCAGCTGCGGGTCGGTGGTCCGGGGAATGCCCGCCGAGTCCGCCCGGTAGGGGGCGGCGACCTCGCGGGAGAGCTGGTCGCGGAACTCGCTCAGGGCCCGGGTGACGGCGTCCAGCTCCAGGTGGTTGGAGCCGTGGATCAGCCAGTACTCCAGCTGGACGTTGAGGTTCCACCAGGTGTTGGGCCAGGGTGTGGGCTCCAGCCAGGGGCCCGAGGTGGCCATCACGGGCGCGTCCTTGCGCGCGGCCGACGCCGTTTTGTAGAGCTGGATCCAGTAGAACCGCTGGAGCCGGGCATCGGGCAGGGACAGGAAGCTCTTCCGGTAGAAGCGGTCCCACCAGAGCCGGTGCGGGGCGGCCAGCAGGGTGTACGGGAGGGCCGAGGCGACCGTGACGGTCCGCAGCGCGCGGTCGCGGGCGGTGTTCTTCGGGTGGGAGTGCGCGACGCTCGCGTACAGGGTGCGGCCGGCGCCGCGCGCCCGCTCGCGCCAGGCGGTGACGTGCTGTCCGCCGCCGAGCAGCGACTGCACGGCGGCGGAGGTGGCGCCGTGCTGCTCGACGACGGCCGGGGGATTGCCCGTGTAGCCGTCGGGCAGCGGCTTGAAGGCGGCCCGGGGGCTGATCGCCTCGGCCGGGTGGAAGACCCAGCGGAAGTCCTTCTCGCCCGCGCTCGGGGTCACCTCGACGGCCAGGACGTCGCCGGTGGACCGGACGAAGGCGCGGAGCGTGAGGGTGCCGGCGGAGGTGGTGACCGTGCCCTGGAGTTCGGCCGTGCGCAGCCGCATCCGCCAGTCGACGCCCGTGATGGTGCCGGCCGGCTCCAGGGTGAAGTGGCCGATCGGGAGCCGGGCCAGGCCGAAGAGCGAGCCGTACTCGGGGCGGTGGTCCTGGACCTCGGAGTGCTGGACGTTGAACCGGATCGCCGTGGTCTCGGCGCCGGGCTCCGCGTAGATGCCGGAGCCGAGCCGGCCGTTGCCCAGGTACGGGCCCTCGTACCAGGTCTTCGGCAGCTTCTGCCAGTGCAGATCGGCGTCGTCGAGGACGGTGTTCCAGCTGTCGGCGGGGGAGTGCACCGCGACCGGGGCCGTCGCGGCGGCCGCCGGGGCGGCGGCCTGGGCGGGGACGGCCGCGCCGCCCACCACGAGGGCGCCGCCGAGCGCGGTCCCGGTGGCGAGGACGGTTCTGCGCGAGGGCGCGGGCGACGGGGATTCGGTCCGGGGGGAGGCGGCGGGGTCCGGTGCTGTGGGCAAGGCATCTCCTGGCGACTCGTACGCAGTCGGGCGCAGCAATTCATCCGAGCTATGTCCTCACGGAAGGTAGGCTTGTGCCATCCGGGCGTCAATAGGGTGCGAGAGATCCGATGTGTTTCTATCCATGTGATCGGATTCCGTCTACGTGACGTCAGCGCCGGAGCGGCACGCCCCGCGTCAGCGCCAGAGCAGCACGCCCAGCCATGCCCCTGTCACCAGCAGACAGGCGAACAGTTCGACCAGTACGGAGTAGCCGGTGGCCCGCATCACCGAGCGGACCGAGGCCCACCCCGCCCCCCGGCTGCCCAGTCGCAGCCGCTCCGCCCCGTAGATCACGCCCACGTACCCGGCGATCGCGCCGACCACCGGGACGACGAAGAAGCCGGCGATCGCGCCGATCCCCCCGAGCATCAGCGTCCGGCGCGGCACACCCGACTCACGCGGGCGGCGCGGTGCGAGCAGCGGCTTCAGCGCCTGGTTCAGCAGGAGGAGGGCCGTGGCGCCGATCAGCACGCCCCAGGCGGCCGGGGTGTTGTCCGCCAGTGCCCACCACAGCACGGCGGCCCACACGATCGCCTGACCGGGCACACCGGGCACCAGCACACCGATCAGGCCGAGCAGGATGACCAGGCCGACGGCGACGAGCTGCCACACACTCATCTGACAAGCGTGCCGGAATCCGGCCGGTCCCGCCCGTCGTCAATATCCCCAGCGGCGCCGTCGGCGCAGCTCAGAGGGCATCTCGCCCGGGATTCGAGGACCGACGGCCGCTCAGGCGCGCGGCTCGCGGGACACCCAGCCCCGCTCGTAGGCGTGCCAGCCCAGCTGCAGCCGGGTCGACACCCCGGTGAGCTCCATCAGGCCCTTGACCCGGCGCTGCACGGTCCGCAGCCCCAGTTCCAGCTGCTTCGCCACACTGGCATCGGTCAGCCCGGCCAGCAGGAGTGACAGGACCTCCAGGTCCGTCGGATCGGGCCCGGTCACGTCCTCCCGCAGCAGCCCGCTCTCGCCGAGCCGCAGCGGCATCGCCTCGCGCCACACCGCCTCGAAGAGCCCCATCAGCGACTCCAGCAGCCCGGAGGCGTGCACGACCAGGGCCGCGGGCTCCGCGCCACGGCCCGTCAGCGGCACCATCGCCAGCGAGGCGTCGGCGACGACCAGTTTCGTCGGCACCCGGTCCACGACCCGGCACCGCTCGTCACGGCTCAGCGCCGCCGACAGCTCCAGGATCCCGGACGGCAGCGCGAGCACCTCGCGCTCGACCACCACCCGGAACGTCACCCCACGGGTGGCGGCCTGCTCCTCGGACTCGTTGTCGAGACCGCTGACCGCGATCGGCTTCCCGGTGACCAGGGCGCACACCTCGCTCGTCGCACCCAGCTGGAGCTGATGGAACCGGTGTGCCACCGCGCTCGCACCGGTGACCACCTCGACCAGGTCGTGGACGGCGGGTTCGGCGGCGTCCGCCCGGTACTCCTCGGCCAGCAGCGCCGCCGCCAGCTCCGCCTGCTCCAGCTCATGGCGCTGCTGCGTCAGCAGCGCGCCCAGCGCGACCCCCGGCGGCGCCGCCACCCACCGCCCCGTGCGGGCCGACGACTGGGCGGCCAGACCGTGCTGCTCCAGCCGTCGCAGCGTCCGCTCGGTCTCCGGTTCCCCAAGCGCCAGCCGGTGTGCCAGATCGGAGAGCTCCGCGGCCCCCAGCGCCACGAGCGCGCGATAGGCCGACTCCTGTCTTTCGTCGAGACCTATGGCTCCCAGCATCCCCGGACCCCTCCCGGACGCAGTGCTTCCACGTCATGTCGTGCTCTTCGGCCGGCCGGCCGGACGTGGCGGAAAACGGCCACGGCGTAAACCCGCCTGGGCACATCATCGCCGTACCGCCCGCCCCTCTGCCAATGTGGCGCCACCGCAGCACCAACAACCTCCGGAACGTGGTGCTTTGTTCGGCCCGTTCCGGTTTCACTCGGGGAGGGCGATACCTCCGGCATCGCGTACGGCACTGGGGACGGCCACTCCCGCGGTCCTGGCCGTCACGACAACGTGCCGGTGAGCAAGGTCAGTTGAGACCGTGACCGACGCCTGCGCCGTGCGCTGACGACGGACCACCCCGACCGGTCCGCCGGGCGTCCTTCCCGTGGGGGGTGGGGCCGCCCGGCGGACCTCTTTCCCGGGGGCTCTCACCACATTTTCGGGATGATCCGTTTTGCGACGGCCCCCGCGGTGGACAATATGGGCATGAGTCAGCAGGGGGAGAGGCCCGCCGCCCACGAGGACGACTGGTGGCGCAGGCTGTACGACGAATCCGCCCCGGACACCGGGGCGAGCCAGGCGGCCGACAGTCTCGACGACCGCTTCGACTCGGCGTCGGACGCCGTGGGGCCCGGCGGCCATGACGCGTACGAGGCGGCCGCGGCGGTGCCCGAGCCACGGGTCGAGCCACCGCAGTCCGGCCGCACGGCGCGGACCCCGCCCGCTCCGCCACCGCCGCCGACGCGCGAGGCACCCGTACGCGCCCCCTGGGAGCCCCCGGCCGGCACACCCGGGCCCCGCACCTTCGCGGCGCCGGCGCCCATACCCGCACCGGTGCCCGAAACCGTGGCACCTGAGCCCCCCGCCGCACCCGCGCCCGTGCCGCCCCCGCCTCCCCCCGCCGATCCCCGCATCGCCCCGCCGCTGCCCAGACGGCCGGTCGTCGAGTGGAACGAGAGCGAGCGACCGGACGAGAACGAACGACCGGACGCGAAGACCCTGGCCCCCACCGCCCCCGCCGCCGGGAAGCGAGCGCCCCGCCCCGCGTCGTACGTGGGCGCCAGGCCGCCCACGTACGACGCGGAGCCCACCGCACTGCCCGCCACCGACCCGCGCGAGATACACGCCCTCGTCGCCGACACCGTGCTCGACGGCGCCGCCTACGGGACGTACACCCTGCGGGCCGCCTCCGTGCGCGGTGACTCCGCACGGTTCCGGGGCGAGCCCCGGCGCGACGCGCTGCTCACTGTGCGCTTCGGCACCGCCGAGAGCGCGCTCGTCCTGGTCGCCGTCGCGGGCGGCGCCCGTACCGCCGAGGGCGTGCATCCGGCCGCCGCCGATGCGTGCCGCTGGATCGGCGAGGCCGTCGGACGCAGCCATGCCCGGCTCTCCGAGGACATAAGGGCGGGCCGCCGAGGCGAACTCAAATCGGGTCTGCACCGGCTCGCCGACCGCAGCTACGGCAAGCTCCGCGCCCGCGCCGCCGAACTCGGGCTCGAACCGCACGAGTACACGTCGGGTCTGCGCTGCCTCCTGCTGTCCGCCGATCCCGACTGCCGCACCCGGGTCTTCTTCGGCGTCGGTGGCGGAGGGCTCTTCCGGCTGCGCGACGGCAGCTGGCAGGACCTCGAACCGGCGGTTCCGCACCCGGGCGCACTCACCGGGGAGGGCGTGGTCGGTTTCGGCTCCGCGTCCCCCGAGAGCGGGCCCGACGGCGAGCGGCTGACCATGGACCTGGGGATCACCACCGCCCCGCCCCCGTACATCGAGAGCCCGGTCCCGCCGCCCGCAGAACCGTTCCGCTTCCGGGCCTCGGTCGCCCGGCCGGGCGACACCCTGCTGCTGTGCAGCAACGGTCTGGCGGACCCGCTGCGCGACGAACCGGCGCTGGCCGACGAGCTCGCCGGCCGCTGGGCACCCGGCCCGGCGCCGGGCCTCGGGGAGTTCCTCGCGGACACCCAGCTCAGGGTCAAGGGGTACGCCGACGACCGGACGGCGGTCGGCGTCTGGGAGGCGTAACCGCGCGCGCCGTGGGTTGATGGACTCCGGAGAGAACCGGTCCGGCCGAGGTTTCGCGCCGCGGGGTCCGGACAGCCGAACGTGCACGGAGCACAGGCAGAGGGAGCACGCACCCATGGCCAAGCAGAACGTGTCGGAGCAGTTCGTCGACATCCTCGCCCGCGCGGGCGTCAAGCGGCTGTACGGAGTCGTCGGCGACAGCCTCAACCCGGTTGTCGACGCCATCCGCCGGCACCCGGGCATGGACTGGATCCAGGTCAGACACGAGGAGACGGCCGCGTTCGCCGCCGGTGCGGAGGCGCAGATCACCGGCACGCTGGCGGCCTGCGCCGGATCGTGCGGACCCGGCAACCTCCACCTCATCAACGGCCTCTACGACGCACACCGCTCCATGGCACCCGTACTCGCGCTCGCCTCGCACATCCCGTCGAGCGAGATCGGCCTCGGGTACTTCCAGGAGACCCATCCGGAGCTGCTCTTCCAGGAGTGCAGCCACTACAACGAGATGATCTCCAACCCGCAGCAGATGCCGAGGCTGCTCCAGACGGCCATCCAGCACGCGGTCGGCCGGGGCGGCGTCAGCGTCGTCTCGATGCCGGGCGACATCGCCTCGCAGTCCGCGCCGGAGAAGTCGATCGAGCACGCCATGGTCACCTCACGGCCCTCCGTGCGGCCGGGCGACGCGGAGATCGAGAAGCTCTGCCGGATGGTCGACGAGGCCAAACGGGTGACGCTGTTCTGCGGCAGCGGGACGGCGGGTGCGCACGCCGAGGTGATGGAGTTCGCCGAGCGGGTGAAGTCCCCGGTCGGGCACGCGCTGCGCGGCAAGGAGTGGATCCAGTACGACAACCCGTACGACGTCGGCATGAGCGGCCTGCTCGGCTACGGCGCCGCCTACGAGGCCACCAACGAGTGCGATCTGCTGATCCTGCTCGGTACGGACTTCCCGTACAACGCCTTCCTCCCCACCGATGTGAAGATCGTCCAGGTCGATGTGCGGCCCGAGCACCTGGGCCGCCGCTCCAAGCTCGATCTGGCGGTCTGGGGCGATGTCCGCGAGACGCTGCGCTGTCTGACCCCGCGGGTGAAGGCGAAGACCGACCGCAAGTTCCTCGACCGGATGCTCAAGAAGCACGCCGACGCGCTGGAGGGCGTGATCAAGGCGTACACCCGCAAGGTCGACAAGCATGTGCCGATCCACCCCGAGTACGTGGCATCGGTGCTGGACGAACTCGCCGACGAGGATGCGGTGTTCACGGTCGACACGGGCATGTGCAATGTCTGGGCGGCCCGCTATCTGTCGCCGAACGGCAAACGCCGGGTGATCGGTTCGTTCACCCACGGTTCGATGGCCAACGCGCTGCCGCAGGCCATCGGCGCGCAGTTCACGGACCGGAACCGGCAGGTCGTCTCGATGTCCGGGGACGGCGGATTCACCATGCTGATGGGGGACTTCCTCACCCTCGTCCAGTACGACCTGCCGGTGAAGGTGGTCCTGTTCAACAACTCCGCGCTTGGCATGGTCGAACTGGAGATGCTGGTGGCGGGGCTGCCGTCGTTCGGGACGACCAACAAGAACCCGGACTTCGCGGCCATCGCCCGTGCCTCGGGGGCGTACGGCGTACGTGTCGAGAAGCCCAAGCAGCTCGAAAGCGCCCTCAAGGATGCCTTCAGGCACAAGGGCCCGGCCCTCGTCGACGTCGTCACCGATCCCAACGCGCTCTCCATCCCGCCGAAGATCAGCGCGGACATGGTGACCGGTTTCGCGCTCTCCGCGAGCAAGATCGTGCTGGACGGCGGAGTGGGCCGGATGGTCCAGATGGCCCGCTCCAACCTCCGCAACGTGCCCCGCCCCTGACCCGCGACGGCCAGGGGCGAGGCCGGGGCGGGCCGGGGCGGTTCCTCACGTCCTCACGCCGGGGTCAGCCGCACCGTCAGGATCTGGAAGGGCCGCAGCGTCAGCGAGAGGCCGTGCGCGTCGGTCGTCGCCGCGTGCAGCGGCCGTTCCAGCAGGTCGGTGATCCGCGCCGCGACGACGGGGAACGACACCCGCAGCGTCGCGTCGGCCCGGCCCCCGGCCGACTCGTACAGCCGGACGATCACATCGCCGCTGCGGTCCTCGGCGAGCTTCACCGACTCCACGGTCACCGCCGGATGGCCGGTCGACACGACCGACGGCACCGCCGGGGCGACCGCGGCGCGCAGCGGCAGATTGAGCGCCAGCCCCTCCCGTACCGCGTCGGTGATCTCCACGCCGGGCGCGAGCGCGTACCGGAACCGGTGCGTGCCGAGGTCGGTCTCCGGGTCGGGGCTGTGCGGGGCGCGCAGCAGTGTCAGCCGTACGGTCGTGCCGAGGCCCGCCGCGTGCGGGGTGCGGGTCACCTCGTGCCCGTACGTCGAGTCGTTGAGCAGCGCGATGCCGTACCCGGGCTCGGCGACCCGCAGCCAGCGATGGGCGCAGATCTCGAAACGGGCCGCGTCCCAGCCGGTGTTGGCGTGCGTGGGCCGGTGGACGTGACCGAACTGGATCTCGGCCGTGGACCGTTCGGCGTGCACATCGAGCGGGAACGCCGCCTTGAGGACCTTCTCCGACTCCTGCCAGTCCACCTCGGTCTCGATATCGACCTGCCGGCTCCCCGCGGCGAGCCGGATCTCCTGCACGATCCGGGACGCGCCGAACGCCCGCACCACCCGCACGGCCGCCCGCAGCGGCCCCTCCTCGACCAGCTCGACCAGCTCGGCGTCGGTGAGATCGGTGCGTGAGCGGCGGTAGTGGGCGTCGATGTCCCAGGCGTCCCAGTTGTTCGGGTGGTCCGGGTGCAGCTGGAGGAGGTTGGCCCGGTGGCCCGGGGCCAGGACCTCACGGCCCGCCGCCAGGTCGAGGACGGAGGTGATCAGCCCGTCCCGGTCGACGGTGACGCGCAGCAGTCCGTTGTCGAGGACGGTCCCGTCGTCAGCGCGGACGACGGCCGAGACCTCCTGCTCAGGGACCGCCGCACCGTCCAGCAGCCCCGATCCGAGCCCCGGCGCCTCGGCGAGCACCGCGGTGCGCCCGTCGCCCAGCGGCTGCACATGAGCCCCGGACGGTAGCACCGCACTCGCCTCGGCGTCCAGCTCGACGACCTGACTGCGCGGATACGGGGAGGAGTTGAGCGCCACCAGGCCCTGTGCCCTGCCGAGCGCCGTCACCGCCTCCGCCACCAGGTCCGCCAGCCCCACGCGCACCTGCTCGTAGGTGTCACGGGCCTCGCGGTGGACCCAGGCGATGGACGAGCCCGGCAGGATGTCGTGGAACTGGTGGAGCAGGACCGTCTTCCAGATCCGGTCCAGCGCCTCGTACGGGTAGGCGTACGAGGGCGCCCGCAGGGCCGCCGCAGTCGCCCACAACTCGGCCTCGCGCAGCAGGTGTTCGCTGCGGCGGTTGCCCTGCTTCGTCTTCGCCTGAGTGGTGTACGTCGCCCGGTGCAGCTCCAGGTACAGCTCACCCGACCAGACCGGTGCCTGCGCCCCGTACTCCTCCTCGGCCGCGGCGAAGAACGCCGAGGGCTTCTCGATCTCGACCCGGGGGGAGCCCTCCAGATCGCTGAGTCTGCGGGCCTTCTCCATCATCTCCCGGGTCGGGCCGCCGCCGCCGTCGCCCCAGCCGAACGGCATGAGGGAGCGGGTGGCCCGGCCCTTGTCCGTGAAGTTCTTCTCGGCGTGGGCGAGTTCGAGGCCGTGGAAGTGGGCGTTGTAGGTGTCGACGGGCGGGAAGTGCGTGAAGATCCTGGTCCCGTCGATGCCCTCCCACCAGAAGGTGTGGTGCGGCATCTTGTTGGTCTGGTTCCACGACAGTTTCTGCGTCAGGAACCACCGGATACCCGCCAGCCGGGCCAGCTGCGGGAACGCGCCGGTGCAGCCGAAGGAATCCGGCAGCCAGATCTCCTCGGTCTCCACCCCCAGCTCCTGCTCGAAGAACCGCTTCCCGTGCACGATCTGCCGGGCCAGCGCCTCGCCGCCGGGCAGATTGGCGTCGGACTCCACCCACATCGAACCGACGGGCTCCCACTGCCCGTCCGCCACCGCCCGTACGATCCGCTCCCAGATGTGCGGCTGGTGCTCCTTGACCCAGGCGTACTGCTGGGCCTGCGAGCAGGCGAACACCAGCTCCGGGTAGTCCTTGGCGAGCGCGGTGACGTTGGCGAAGGTGCGCGATGCCTTCCGTACCGTCTCGCGCAGCGGCCACAGCCATGCCGAGTCGATGTGCGCGTGCCCGGTGGCCGAGATCCGGTGCGCGCTCGCCGAAGCGGGCCTGGACAGGACCTCGGTGAGCTCCGCCCGTCCGGCCGCCGCGGTGGCGGACACATCGTGCAGATCGAGCGCGTCGAGCATCCGCTCCAGCGCCCGCAGGATCTCGTGCCGCCGCGACCGGTCGGTGGGCAGCTCCCGCATCAGCTCGGACAGCACCTCGATGTCCAGTACGAGATGCCAGACGTCCTCGTCCAGCACGGCGAGGTCCGCCGACGCGAACCGGTAGAGCGGATCGTCGCCCGCCGTGAGTACGTCCCCGAGCGGCGTCGGCTCGAAGCCGTGTTCCAGCACCGCCGGGTTGGCCGCTGCCTCCAGCAGCAGGGAGACCTGCTCGCCACCGGCGGCGGGCGCGCCGACGGTCAGGTGCCGGTTGCGGGGGTGGACACCCTTCAGCGGGACGCCCTCGGTGTCGTAGAGCATCCCCTCGGCCTGGAAGCCGGGGGCCTGGCCGGAGAAGCCCGGATCGACCACCACCTCGACCCGGCGGCCGGCCCACTCCCGCGGCACCGCACCGTCGAGCCGGAACCAGCTGGTGGTCCACGGGCCGCCCCACACCGTCCCGGCCGCGAACGGTTCGTAGCGCGCCCCGAGAGCCTCCGCCACCGGAACCGGCTCGCCCGGCGCGTGCCACACCGCCAGCGTGAGCGGGGTCCGCGCCGCGTACTCGGCAGGGCGGATGAACTGGCGCAGGGCCCGCTCCAGCCGGCCCTCCACCAGTGTGCTGTCGTCGTGCATGTCGCTCCTCGTTGTCGGCACCCGCGCGCGGTCGGGGGCTTGCATTCCCCGGTGGCGGGCATCCACCCCTCACCGGCGGCCGGCCGCCGGCACCCGCAGGCCGTGACGTGGGCGCAGCGTACGTGACGGGGCGTCATACAGAGCGGGATGACGCCCTCTTGGCACCCCCTGAGCAATGTGACATATTACTGACGTGTTCATGAGACAGCCTTTGGACGTTGTCGTTGTCGGGGCCGGAGTGGTCGGCGCCGCCTGCGCCTACTACGCCGCCCGGTCCGGACTCGCGGTCGCGGTGGTGGACCGCGGACCGGTCGCCGGTGGCACCACCGGGGCCGGTGAGGGCAATCTCCTGGTCTCGGACAAGTCGCCGGGTCCGGAGCTGGACCTCGCGCTGCTCTCCTTGTCCCGCTGGCACGAACTCTCCCAAGTGCTGCCGCCGGCGATCGAGTTCGAGCGCAAGGGAGGTCTGGTGGTCGCGGCCGGCGCGTCGTCGCTGGCCACCCTGACCGCGACGGCGGCCGCACAGGGCGGGGCGGGAGTGCGGACCTGCGCGGTCGCCCCGCACGAGCTGCCGGAACTGGAACCGCACCTCGCGCCCGGCCTCGCGGGCGGAGTCCTCTATCCGCAGGACGCCCAGGTGCAACCCGCCCTGGCGGCAGCCCACCTGATACGCGCGGCACGCGACGCCGGGGCCGTCGTGCACCTGGGGGAGGCGGTCACGGCCGTGCTGACCGGGCCGACGGGCGCGGTGCGCGGTGTACGGACCGGGCGCGGTGACCTGCTCGCTCCCGCGGTCGTCAACGCCACGGGCGTCCTGGGCGGCGAGCTGGCCGCACTGGCGGGGGTGGACCTGCCCGTACTGCCCCGGCGCGGGTTCGTCCTGGTCACCGAGCCGCTGCCGCACCTGATCAGGCACAAGGTGTACGCGGCGGAGTACGTGGCCGACGTCTCCAGCGGGTCGGCCGCTCTCCAGACGTCACCCGTCGTGGAGGGCACCCCGTCGGGGCCGGTACTGATCGGCGCCAGCCGCGAACGGGTCGGCTTCGACCGCACGTTGTCCGTGCCGGTCATCAGCCGGCTGGCCGCGGCGGCGGCCGCGCTCTTCCCCGTGCTCGGGACGGCCCGCGTGCTGCGCGCCTACCACGGCTTCCGCCCGTACCTGCCCGACCACCTCCCGGCGATCGGACCCGACCGCCGGGTCCCGGGCCTCTTCCACGCCTGCGGCCACGAGGGTGCGGGCATCGGACTGGCACCCGCGACTGCGGCGTTGGTCGTCGCGGCGATCCGCGGGGAGGAACCCGCCATCGACCCCGAGCCGTTCCGGCCCGACCGGTTCGGCGTGACGCCCGGATCCGGACCGTGAACCGCCGACCGCGCCGCCGTACACCCCCGAGAAGCCCGCTACCGGACCGAGCCGCCCCGACCGCAGCCACGCGGGTCCCGTGAACTTCCCGCTGCCGGCCCGACCGCCCGATCACCGTGACAGGAGCCCTGGTGATACGTATCCGTAAGCGCGACACCACCCGCACCCCGGCCGGCCTGGCCGGTGCCGAGTCCGGGACGGGGTTCGAGATCACCTTCGACGGCCGTCCGGTCCGCGCCCTGCCGGGGCAGAGCGTGGCGGCAGCTCTCTGGGCGGCCTCCGTCCTCACCTGGCGCACCACCAGGGTGAACGGACGGCCACGGGGTGCCTTCTGCGGGATCGGCTCCTGCTTCGACTGCCTGGTCACCGTGAACGGCGTCCCCGGCCGCCGGGCCTGTCTGCTGCCCGCCGGCCCCGGCGACGTGGTCACGACCCAGGAAGGGGACGGACATGCCGGACTCCTCCACTGAGCCGCCCGGCTCCGCGGCCGCGCCGCCCTTCACCGAACTCGCGGTGGTGGGCGCCGGACCGGCCGGACTGGCGGCGGCGGTCACCGCGGCCGACCGCGGACTCGACGTGGTCCTGCTCGACGCCGCGGACGCACCCGGCGGCCAGTACTACCGTGCCCCGGCCCCCGGCCTGGGCGCCACCCGGCCCGAGGCACTGCACCACGGCTGGGCGCGGTTCGCCGCCCTGCGGTCCCGTCTCGACCGGCACCGTGACGCGGGGCGGATCCGCCACCTCGCCGGGCACCAGGTGTGGGCCGTCGAGAGGGCCGGGGCGGACTGGACCCTGCACGCCGTCACCGGCCCCGACAGCGAGGGTCCGGCCACGCTGCGCGCAGGCCGGCTGCTCATCGCGACCGGCTCCCACGAGCGCCAGCTCCCCTTCCCCGGCTGGACCCTGCCGGGTGTCGTGGGCGCGGCCGGGGCGCAGGCCATGCTCAAGGCGGGGCTGGTGCTGCCGGGACGGCGCATCGTCGTCGCGGGCAGCGGGCCGCTGCTGCAGGCCGTCGCGGTGTCCCTGACGCGGGCGGGCGCCCGGGTGCCCGCCCTGGTGGAGGCCGCCGGATACGTGGAGTACGGACGCGCTCCCCGCGTGCTGGCCGCCGACCCCGGCCGGCTCCGGGAGGGGGTACGGCACGGCATGGCCCTGGCCCGCGAGGGGGTACGGGTGCTGACGCACC
Source organism: Streptomyces sp. NPDC050423 (assembly GCF_040655445.1). Taxonomy (NCBI): domain Bacteria; kingdom Bacillati; phylum Actinomycetota; class Actinomycetes; order Kitasatosporales; family Streptomycetaceae; genus Streptomyces; species Streptomyces sp. NPDC050423. Next base: position 144,905 of record NZ_JBFAJY010000012.1, on the reverse strand, counting down.
GTGCGGTCACCGCCGTGCACGGCACCGATCGGGTGGAAGGTGTCACCGTCAGCCGCCTGGACCGCGACTGGCGTCCGCTGCCCGGGACCGGGCGCCGGATCGACTGCGACACGCTGGCCGTGGGCCACGGCCTGGTACCGCAGCTCGACCTCGCCGTCGGCCTGGGCTGCGTGACCCGGTGCGGTGCGGACGGGTCGGCCGCCCTGGTGCTCGACGAAGACCTCCGCACCACCGTGCCCGGTGTCTGGTCCGCGGGGGAGACGGGCGGCATCGGCGGGGTGCACCTCGCGCTGGCCGAAGGGGAGCTGGCCGCGCTTTCCGTGATCCGGGACGCACGGCACGGGACGCCGGGCCGGGACGCGGACCGGGTGACGGCGCTGCGCCGGACCCGGCGGCGGATGCGCGCGTTCGCCGAGCTGATGGGCGCCGTGCACCGTCCCGGCCCCGGCTGGACCGAGTGGCTCACCACGGACACGGAGGTCTGCCGTTGCGAGGAGGTCACCGCCGGCGCGATCCGCACGGCGGTCGACGACCTCGGTGCCGGGGACAGCCGTACGGTCAAACTCCTCACCCGGGCCGGAATGGGCTGGTGCCAGGGCCGGACGTGCGGATTCGCGGTCCGGGGACTGGCGGGCTGCGCCGCGGAGGCCGGAGCCCCCGACCGCCGTCCGCTCGCCTGCCCCGTCCCGCTCTCCGTGCTTGCCCGTGCGGCCCGCCCCGAGGACATGTGAAGCCCCGCGGCGCGCCCGTCTCCCGGTCCCCGCCCCGGGCCCGGCCCGCTGCCTCTCCTCCCTCGACGGTTCATGTCATGTCACCCCTTAAGGAGCCCAGATGTCGACGAACTCCGCTGTACGGAACAAGCCTTGGCGAGGCGTCATGGTCGCCACCCCGCTCACCCTGCGCGAAGACCGGTCCATCGACTTCGACGCGTACGCGGCCCATGTCCGCGACCTCGTGGACGCCGGCTGCGACGGGGTGGTGCCCAACGGCTCGCTGGGGGAGTACCAGACCCTCACGGACCAGGAGCGCGACCAGGTGGTGCGGGTCGCGGTCGAGGCGGCCGGGGACGGTGCCAGGGTCATGCCCGGGGTCTCCTCCTACGACAGCGCCCAGTCGCGCCGCCGGGCCGAACAGGCGGCGGAGGCGGGTGCCGGGTCCGTCCTGCTGCTGCCGCCCAACGGCTACCCGTGCGAGGACGCCGCGATCCGCGCGCACTACGCCGAAGTGGCGGGGGCGGGCGTGCCGGTCGTCGCGTACAACAATCCGTACGACACCAAGGTCGATCTGACCCCGCGGCTCCTCGCACAGCTCCACGCGGAAGGGTCCATCGTGGCCGTCAAGGAGTTCAGCGGGGACGTCCGCAGAGCCTACGAGATCGCCGAGGAGGCACCCGGGCTCGATCTGCTGGTCGGCGCCGACGACGTCCTGCTGGAACTCGCGCTGGCCGGTGCGGTCGGCTGGATCGCGGGCTGCCCCAACATGTTGCCCGCCGGCTGTGTCGCGCTGTACCGTGCCGCCGTCTCCGGGGACCTGGAGACGGCCCTGCCGCTCTACCGGCAGCTGCATCCGCTGCTGCGGTGGGACTCGAAGCCGGAGTTCGTCCAGGCGATCAAGGCGTCGATGGACATCGTCGGACGGCACGGCGGTCCCACCCGGCCGCCGAGGCTGCCGCTGGACGCCGATGCGGTGGCCGCCGTACGCGCCGCCACCGAGAAGGCACAGGCCGAGGGACTGGACTGACCGGGCCCCGGCACGCAGAACGGGCGAAGACCACACCGCAACGGACCGGCAGGACGACCGAGGGGGAGACTTGCGCACGCGTCACATATTCCACGCCGTCGACTCGCACACCGAGGGCATGCCCACCCGCGTCATCACCGGCGGGATCGGCACCATCCCCGGCGCCACCATGGCCGAACGACGCAATCACTTCATGGCGCACCGTGACACGGTGCGCACCCTGCTCATGTACGAGCCGCGCGGCCATGCCGCCATGAGCGGTGCCGTACTCCAGCCGCCGACCCGCCCGGACGCCGACTTCGGGGTCCTGTTCATGGAGGTCTCGGGCTTTCTGCCGATGTGCGGACACGGCACCATCGGGGTGGCCACCGTGCTGGTGGAGACCGGCATGGTGGAGGTCACCGAACCGGTCACCACGGTACGGCTGGACACCCCCGCCGGACTGGTCTCCGTCGATGTGCACGTCAAGGACGGAGCCGCCGTCTCCGTCACGCTCACCAACGTGCCCGCCTTCTCCGCGGGCCTGGGTCTCACGGCGAAGGTGCCCGGCTTCGGCACCGTCCCCTACGACCTCGCCTACGGCGGCAACTTCTACGCGATGGTGCAACTGGCCGACCTCGGCCTCCCCTTCGACCGCTCGCGCAAGGACGAACTGCTGGAGGCGGGGCTCGCCCTGATGGACGCGGTCAACGACACCGACCGGCCGGTCCACCCGCTCGACCCCGGCATCCACGGGCTCAAGCACGTGCAGTTGATCGCACCCGGCTCCGACGCCGTCCACTCCCGGCACGCCATGGCCATCCACCCCGGGTGGTTCGACCGGTCACCGTGCGGCACCGGAACCTCCGCACGCATGGCCCAGCTGCACGCGCGGGGCGAACTCCCCCTGGACACCGACTTCGTCAACGAGTCCTTCATCGGTACGTCGTTCACCGGCCGGCTGGTCGCGGAGACGACCGTCGGAACGCTGCCCGCGGTCGTCCCCACCGTCACGGGCCGCGCCTGGATCACCGGAACCGCGCAGTACTTCCTCGATCCGGCCGACCCCTTCCCCGAAGGGTTCCTGCTGTGAGTCCGTGACCCGGCGGACGCCCGCCGCCCGGCCCCGGATTCCTCGCACCACGGGGCCGGGCGGCAAGGCAACGTGACATTGTATTCTGGTGCTCCGTACGGTGCTGGAGGACAGACATGGCCCGCCTCACGTCGCTCAACGTGATCTCGGCGCAGGAACACCTGCGCGACCAGGTGGCGCACGCGCTGCGGGCGGCGCTGATCTCCGGGGAGCTGAGGCCGGGGACGATCTACTCCGCGCCCGCGCTCGCCTCGGAGTTCGGCGTCTCCGCGACGCCCGTCCGCGAGGCGATGCTCGATCTGGCCCGGGAGGGGCTCGTCGAGGCCGTCCGCAACAAGGGTTTCCGGATAACCGAGCTGACCGACCAGGACCTCGACGACTTCACCGAACTCCGCGCCATGATCGAGGTCCCCACCGTCGGCCGGATCGCGCGGATGGGCCTGACGCGCGAGCTGGAGGCGCTGCGCCCCGTCGCGCGGGAGATCGTGGAGGCCGCACGCCGGCACGACATCCTGGGCTACCTGGAGGCGGACCGCCGCTTCCACCTCGCTCTGCTCGGGCTGGCCGGGAACCGCCGGCTGGTCGAGGAGGTCAGTGAACTGCGCAAGCGCTCCCGGCTCTACGGGCTGAACCGCCTTGCCGAGTCGGGGCAGTTGACGGCCTCGGCCGAGGAGCACGTACAACTGCTGGATCTCGTGGTCGCCGGTGACGCCCCGGGCGCCGAGGCCTGCATGCTCGCCCATATGTCCCATGTCCGGTCCCTGTGGGCCGACGGCAAGCGGGTGGACACGGAGCGGGCGGGCGGGAAGCCCGAGGGCGTACCGGCCGCGAAGGCCTGAGGCCGCCGCACCGGCCGTGCACGGGGCGGCGGTCCGGCGTTCCTCAGCTCTCCAGCAGCTCCGCCATCCAGGCCTCGATGCCGTCCGGCGTCCGGGGCAGCGCGGATGACATCAGCCGGGCGCCGTCCGCGGTGATCACGAGGTCGTCCTCGATCCGGATGCCGATGCCCCGGAGCTCCCGGGGGAGCGTCTCGTCGTCCGGCTGGAGGTACAGGCCCGGCTCCACGGTGAGCACCTGCCCCGGCTCCAGGACCCCGTCCAGGTACGCCCCGGCGCGTGCCTGCGCGCAGTCGTGCAGGTCCATGCCGAGCATGTGGCCGCTGCTGCACAGGGTGTAGCGGCGGTGGAATCCGTTCTCGGGGGCCAGCGCCTCGTCGGCCGGCATCGGCAGCACGCCCCAGTCGTGCAGGCCGTCGGCGATGACCCGCATCGCGGCCCGGTGGAAGTCGCGGAACCGGGCGCCGGGACGCAGCGCCGCGATGCCCGCGTCCTGGGCGGCCAGCACCAGTTCGTACGCGGTGCGCTGGAGGGGGGTGAAGGTGCCGGACAGCGGGAGGGTGCGGGTGACGTCGGCAGTGTAGAGCGAATCGGTCTCCACGCCCGCGTCCAGCAGCAGCAACTGCCCGCGCTCCAGCGGGCCGTCGTTGCGGGTCCAGTGCAGCACACAGGCGTGCGCCCCGCCGGCGGCGATGGTCGCGTAGCCGGGACCGTTGCCGTCGAGCCGGGCCCTGAGGCCGAACACGCCCTCGACCATGCGTTCGCCGCGCGGATGGGCCAGGGCCCGCGGCAATGACCGTACGACGTCCTCGAACCCGGCGGTCGTCGCATCGACGGCTCGTTGCAACTCGCCCTGCTCCCAAGGGTCCTTGACGAGCCTCAGCTCGCTGAGGACGGTGTCGAGGCCGGCCGGGGCGGGCCGTGGCGCGGGGATCCGGCGAGCGTCCCCCAGCCAGGCGTCGACGGCCGGGTCGACGCCTGAGACGACCCGGGTGGGGGGCTGGGCTCCGGTCATCAGCTTGTCCCACGCGTCCAGGTGCTCGCAGCGGATGCCGGTGAGTCCGGCGGCCTCCGCGAGGCCGGGTCTGCGGCCGACCCAGAACTCCCCGTACCTGCGGTCCTGGTAGAACTCGCCGCCGGAACGCGGTGACCGGGGTCTCAGGTAGAGGACCGCCTCGTGGCGGGCGTCCCCGTCGGGCTCCAGGACCAGCACATGGCCGGCCTGGTCCTCCCCGGTGAGGCCGGTGAGCCAGGCGTAACCGGTGTGCGGTCTGAAGCGGTGGTCCGTGTCGTTGGACCGGACGGCGAGGGCGCCCGCCGGGAAGACCAGCCGCTCGCCCGGAAAGCGGGCGGCCACCCGTGCGCGGCGGGCCGGTGTCAGGTCATGGGCCGGAACGCGGTCACCCGCCGGGAGCGGGGTGTCTGCCCAGGTGGCGCGCATGAAGGCGTCCAGGGCCGGCGACACCGGCAGGTCGTGGCTGCTGGTGTGCAGGGGGAGTCGGGGATCGGTCACGGGGCGGAACTCCTCGGGCTGTGTCGACACCGGCCGCAAGCAGGGCGCCGCGGACGGGAGTTGGCGCGTCGATGAATCTGCGCGCAATGCCTTCCAAAGAACATGTGACATGTGCCATTGTACAGACGGCCGCGATTGAGGTCGTGCTCATGTCAGACATTTATCCCCATCCGACCTCGGCCGCGCACCATCCCCCACGGCCGCGCACCGTCGCGCGGCCACCACTCCGCTGGGAGGCGGCACGTGAAGAACCGAACGGTTCGTCAGAGATTCACCGGGCTATCCACCGTGGCCCTGGCGGCCTGCCTGGGCGTCGGCATGCTCGCGGCACCGAGCCGGGCCTCCGAGGTCCGTCCCTCCGCGACAGCCGCCGCAAGCGCGACGGCCGCCGCGCACAAGGCCGTTGACCCGACCGCACCGGATCCGGGCGGCCCCGCCGCGCAGTCCCTCACCGCGCCCGTCCAGGACGCCGCTCACATAGGCGACAAGGCGCTGAAGCCCGGGGACCGGGCGCCGCAGACCGCTTCCAAGGACGCGCTGCGACGCGACTACGACGACCAGGGCACCTCCGCCCCGAGCCACCGTGCCCCCTCGATGAAGGCGAAGGCCCGCTCCGCCGCCAAGTCGGCCGGAATCGGCGCGGCCGCCGCCTGCTCGGTCGCGGACTTCACCAGCCGCACCGGGAGCGCCCTGGTGCAGCAGATCAAGTCGTCGACGACCGACTGCGTCAACACCCTGTTCAGCGTCAAGGGCAACGACGGCTACCTCGCCTTCCGCGAGGCCCAGATGGTCAGCGTCGCCAACGCGGTGCGTGACGCAGCGACCGCCTACCCGGGTAACAGCAGCACCGGCATGCCGCAGCTGGTGCTCTTCCTCCGGGCCGGCTATTACGTGCAGTACTACGACCCCGGCACCGTCGGCAGCTACGGCGCCTCGCTGCGCACCGCCATCCAGGGCGGCCTTGACGGCTTCTTCGCCTCCTCGCACTCCCGCGACGTCACGGACGCCAACGGTGAGACCCTGGCCGAGGCCGTCATCCTCATCGACAGCGCGGAGCAGAACGCCCGCTACCTGTACGTCGTCAAGCGGCTGCTCGCCGACTACAACTCCTCGTACGACAGCTCCTGGTACATGCTCAACGCGGTCAACAACGTGTACACCGTGACCTTCCGCGGCCATCAGGTCCCGGAGTTCGTCAGCGCCGTCGAGGCCGACCCGAGCCTGCTCGACTCGCTCGCCGGCTTCGCCCGTGACCACCTGAGCCTGCTGGGCACGAACCAGTCGTACCTGACCTCCAACGCGGGACGCGAACTGGCACGCTTCCTCCAGGAGGCGCCGCTGCGGCCCAAGGCCCGCCCGCTCGTCACCGACCTGCTCGGCCGGAGTTCCCTGACCGGACCCACCGCGCCGCTCTGGGTCGGGCTCGCGGAGATGACCGACTACTACGACGCGGCCAACTGCTCCGCCTACGGCACCTGTGACCTGTCGGCGCGCCTCAAGAGCGCCGTGCTTCCGGTCAATTACACGTGCAGCAACAGCATTCACATCCTGGCCCAGCAGATGTCCTCGACCGATCTTGCGACCGCCTGCACCAGTCTGCGCAACCAGGACGCGTACTTCCACAATGTGGTGCGGGACAACGGGCCCGTCGCCAACGACAACAACACCACCATCGAGGTGGTGGTCTTCGATTCGAGCACCGACTACCAGACCTACGCCGGGGCCATCTACGGCATCGACACCAACAACGGCGGCATGTACCTGGAGGGCGACCCGGCCGCTGCCGGCAACCAGCCGCGGTTCATCGCCTACGAGGCCGAGTGGGTCCGGCCCGAGTTCCAGATCTGGAACCTGAACCACGAGTACACGCACTACCTCGACGGCCGGTTCGACATGGCCGGCGACTTCGACGCCGGCATCACGACGCCGACCATCTGGTGGATCGAGGGCTTCGCGGAGTACGTCTCCTACACCTACCGCGACGTCGCCTACGACGACGCCGTCACCCAGGCCGCCGCACACACCTACACCCTGCGCACCCTGTTCGACACCACGTACGACAACGCCGACCAGACCCGCGTCTACAACTGGGGCTACCTGGCCGTCCGTTACATGCTCCAGTCACACCGCGCCGATGTGGACAAGCTGCTCGGTCTCTACCGCAGCGGTGACTGGAACGGCGCCCGCACCCTGCTCACCTCCACCATCGGCAGCCGCTACGACGCCGACTGGAACACCTGGCTGACGGCCTGCGCGGCCGGCAGCTGCGGCACCACCACCAACCCGCCCACCGACCCGGTCAATGAGTGCGTCACCGGCGACAGTCGCGAGCTCGGCCAGGACTGCGCCCGCAGCGGGCAGCAGGCCACCAAGGGCAACTACTCCTACCTCTACGTCTACGTGCCCGCCGGCACCGCCACGCTGAAGATCACCACCAGCGGCGGCACGGGCGACGCCGATCTCTACTACAACGCCAACGGCTGGGCCACCACGGGTGCCTACACCAGCCGGGCGACCGGCACCGGGAACGCCCACACGCTGACCGTCGACCACCCGGCGGAAGGCGCCCACTACATCAGCCTCTACGGCGTGCAGGACTTCGGCGGAGTGAAGGTCTCCGCGCAGTACTGATCCACTCGGGGGGCACGGGCGCGGGCGACCGCACCCGTGCCCCTCAGCGCAGTCGCAGGGTGCCCGGAGCCGTCTCGTCCCGGATGATCTCCAGCAGCTGGTCGAACAGCGTCGGTCCCCGGCCCTCGTCCGCCTGCGCGAGCTCCCGCCGCAGCCGCGGCAGGTTGCTCGGGTGGGCGCGGCCGAGCAGACGGCGCAGATGGCGCGCGGTCTCCTCGTGTCCCAGGGCGCGTGCCGAGAGGGCGTGGTCCCGCCACTCGATGACGAAATCGCCGTCGTCCGGCGTGCCCATCCCGCCTCTCAGGCAGTCCGCGAAGGCGTCGAGACCGGTGCCGAAGTAGCCGCCGGGCCCGTTCACCGCCTCGCCGATCAGCTGCCAGAAGCGCTCCAGGCCGGTGACCTCGGAGCCGTTGATCACATAGGTCACGGTCATGGGGGGAGCGTACAAGTCCGATTCACCGGTGATCCGCGCCGCAGGTGGGGGGCTGCGGCGCGGATCCGTCCGGGAAGGGTTCAGCAGTGGAAGTCGACGAGGTCGAACGTCCCGTAGTGGTCGGAGGTGTAGTAGTCCTCCTGGGTCTCCTCGCCGGTGACGATCCTGCGTGCGCCGCGGGTCGGGGCGCCAGGGGTGATCACGGTGTACTCGTGGTAGTAGCCGGTGCTCTGTCCGGGCAGGACGCCTTCGCGGTTCTGGAAGACGACGCCGTCCTGGTCGTACGGGAAGGGGCCACCCGCATCGATGAGATCGAGGGTGTCGTGAGCCTGGGAGGGAAGGGCGGAGTAGCAGATGCTGCCGACCGAGGTGGTGGAGGCTGTCGCGGAGGTCGCGACGGTGCCGCCGACGACCAGGACGGACAGGAGGGCGGCGACGCCGCCGAGCGTGGTGATCCGTGGGGGGATTCGCATACCCACCATGATGACGCGCGTAGATGCGTTCCCGTCAACGCCAACTCCAGTGAATTTTTCGGAAGTTAACCCGAACAGCGGCAACTCCACGTCCGGACTGCCCGATCCGTACCGGATGGCGTGATTCCGCACGCCGTGACGCGGCGGCAAGCGTGACAGCCCGTGGGTGGGGCATGCATTGCGTGAAGCACGTTCGATACGAGAAGGGGGCGATTCACTGTGCGGGCGGGGGAGACGATGGAGCGTCAGGAACTGGGCCGGCTGCATCGCAGACTGGGCAGCGCGGATCTGGCCGCGATTTCCGAAGTGCGGTGTGCCGTAAGGGAATTACTGAGGTACCGGTGGAAGGAGGAGCCCGCGCAGGTGGCTGAGCTGCTGCTCAGCGAGCTGGTGACCAACGCGCTGGTCCACACGGACGACGGCGCGGTCGTCGCCGTCAGCGTGGCGCCGCGGAGACTGCGGGTGGAGGTGAGGGACTTCGTCCCCGGGATGCCCGTGTCGCACGTGCCGAACGCCGACGACGGTACGCACGGCCGAGGGCTGATCCTGGTGGAGAGCCTCGCGGACTCCTGGGGGATCAGCCCGCAGGCGCTGGGAAAGATGGTCTGGTTCGAGCTGGACGGCGAACGGCCCTGATCGTCCGACGGACTGTCAGGGCCGTTCATCGCCAACCGTGTCGAACACCTGCTCACCGGTCCGTACGGGTCAGCCGAACTGCTGCTCCAGGTCCTTCAGTTTCCGCTCCAGCGAGTCGAGCCGGGGCAGGGCCTGGGTGTCGTCCTCGGCAGTGAGGTCGACCGCTCTCGGGTCAGTCGTGCCCGGGTCCGAGGCGTTCTTGGAGCTGGAGCCGCTGACGGCTTGCAGGGATGGCCGGGGTCGCAGAGGCAGCTGACCCGGCTCGGATATGGCGGGCTCCGCGACGGACTGCGCGGAGCCCGTCGCGGCGGTGATGGCCTGGACATCCACCTGGGTGCCGCCCCGGCCCGCCCGGCCCCAGGCCCGGTTCTGCCGGTTCAGGGCCTTGATCTGCGCCCGGTCCAGCTTCTCCTGGTCCTTCCTGCGGAGACGGTTCTGCTCCTTCTCCCTGCGGTCCTCGCGCACCTCGTCGACCGCCTCGTCCAGCGTGCGTACGCCTTCTAGCAGCATCAGCGACCAGGCACCGAAGGTCTCCCGGGGCGCGCGCAGCCACCGTACGATCCGGATCTGCGGCAGTGGGCGGGGCACCAGGCCCTGTTCGCGCAGCGCGGCGACCCGGGTCTGCTTCAGCGCCCGGTCGAAGAGCACGGCCGCCGAGAGTGACATCCCCGCGAAGAAGTGCGGGGCGCCCGCGTGGTCCAGGCCGCGTGGTGCGTGCACCCAGTTGAACCAGGCGGCGGCGCCGGCGAAGGTCCACACCAGCAGCCGGGAGCCGAGGGCCGCGTCGCCGTGGCTGGCCTCCCGGACGGCGAGCACGGAGCAGAACATCGCCGCCCCGTCGAGGCCGAACGGCACCAGGTACTCCCAGCCCCCGGAGAGGCTGAGGTTTTGCCGGCCGAAGCCGACGAGCCCGTGGAAGGAGAGCGCGGCGGCGACGGCCGCGCAGCAGAACAGCAGAACGTACGAAGCCGTGGCGTAGAGCGCTTCCTTGCGCCTGCGCCGGTCCTCGCTGCGTTCCCAGGTGTCGTCGGCCGCGGATGTGTCAGCGGAGCGCTTGCCGCGTGCGACCACCGCCACCGCCGCCATGACCCCCACGAGCAGCATGGCGCCCGGAAGCAGCCAGTCGAGCGATATGTCGGTCAGTCTCATGCGCGGTCCCTTGCATCGCGTAGGGCGTTTCGGGCGCAATCGTGGCGGACATTCCCTCAAGTCCAGACGGTTTCGGGGCAAGTGAATGCCAATGGGGTGGCCGAGACGCCGGATTTCCGCGATCTGGTCGAACACCCCTCAGTGGCAAGCCAGTTGTGTTCGATTTACGTCACCCCTGCGGGCGGTGTGGATCAGGGCGCGGGCGTCAGCTTCCGCAGCCGGTCGGCATCGCAGGTGCGCGGGCAGGTGACACAGGTGTCCTCGGGCCGCAGCGTGTAGAAGAGGCAGCAGCTCGCCCGGTCGCGGGTGGGCAGCGAATCGCCGTTCGGGCCGGTCAGTTCGCGGAAGCCCGCCGTGCCGACGTACGGCTTCGTGGTGCCCGGCAGGAGCGCCTCCAGCTCGGTCATCGCGCGCCGCTCCTCGCCCAGGAGGTGGGCGATGTACCAGAGGCCCTCGACGATCTCGTCCGTCGCCATGCCCCACAGGGCCCGCTTGCCGCGCCGCATCCGCGGTCCGAAGCCGTCGAGCACCGGTCCGAGGTGCTCGGCCACGGACGAGAGGACCTCGGCGCGCAGCGCGGCCTCGTCGGCCACCACCCGGGCGCTCGGCAGCGCCGCCGCGGGATCGTCGGGCAGACAGGCGAACTCCCGCACCCGGACGGTCAGATGGCCCAGCGCCCGCTGGAACGCGACGTCCTCGACCGGGATTCGCGGCACCCGCCGGTGCAGGAACCACGGCACCGTCACCAGCAGGCAGGCCGGCCAGGCGTAGCGGTGCAGGCCGAAGCTGGCGACGACGTCGGGCCGGGCCTGCTGTCCGTAGTCCCGCAGCACCTGCGCGTTGTCCCACGCGAGGAAGGTGTCCAGGGCGCCGCCGCCGGCCGCGAGCTCGTGCGCGCCCACCCAGCCGACGCCGCCCGGGGCGGACTCGCCGTCCGCGAGCACCTCGGCCCGCAGGCCCGGGAAGACCTCGGCCAGGCGCGCGTACGCCTCGGTCACGGCCGAGGCTGTCGCTGCGGGGAGCAGGGCGGGGAGGGGCATGCGGGGACCACCGAATCGCGATCGTTTAGAGGTAAGCCTTACCTTACCCGACCTGATCGATGTTTGAACTGCGGCCTCCTGCGCCTATCGTGCACACGGGGCGCGGCGCACGCGAGCCGTGCCCGCGCCGGCCGAGGAGGTACCCGTGGAGCAGGGCAGAGCGTGCGAGGAGGTGCGGCCGCCGTACGCGTCCGTCGCGTCCGTGACCGCCCACTCCTCCGTCCGGGTGCCCGAACAGGCCCGCGGCGAGCACACCCACAGCGAGCCGCCGCCGCCCCGGGCCGTGGTGCAGCGGCACTCCGTGCGCGGCCAGATCCTGGAGGCCCTGCGCGCCGCCCTCGTCGACGGCGAGCTGAGCCCCGGGCAGGTCTACTCCGCCCCGGCCCTCGGCGCCCGCTTCGGGGTCTCCGCCACTCCGGTGCGCGAGGCGATGCAGCAACTGGCCGTCGAGGGGGCCGTCGAAGTCGTGCCGAACCGCGGCTTCCGGGTCGCCGAGCGCGGCCCGCGCGAGCTGGCCGAGCTGGCCGAGGTGCGGGCGCTGATCGAGGTCCCCGTCATGCTGCGGCTCGCCCGCACCGTGCCGCCGCCTCGCTGGTGCGCCCTGCGCCCGCTGGCCGACGCCACCGTGGCGGCGGCAGCCGTCGGCGACCGGGCCGGCTACGCGGAGGCCGACCGGGCCTTCCACGGAGCGGTGCTCACGCTCTCGGGCAACGTACAGCTCGTGGCGGTGGCCGACGAGCTGCACCGCCGCTCCCAGTGGCCCCTGGGGACAAACCCCGGGACCAACCCCGTCGCCCGCCGCGCCGACCTGCTGGCGGACGCCGCCGAGCACACCGCCCTCCTGGACGCGCTGATCGCCCAGGACGTGGTGGTCGTGCAGTCACTCGTGCGGGAGCACTTCACCGGCTCCGGGGGCTGACTCCGACAGGTGCGGCAGGGCCCCCGGGCGCGGCCTCAGTTCGCCTCGGCCGTCCCGGGGCCCGGCGGGTCGATGTGCGGGGCCAGCCAGGTCGGTACGCCGCCGAGCAGCCGGAAGAGCCTGCCCGCCTCGGCGCGCAGCCGGGTCGCCGCCTCGGGCTCCGGTTCGGCGTCCGCCATGGCGATGAGCGCCGGGGCCGTACCGACCAGGTAGCCCAGCTCCTCCCTTATCCGCAGGGATTCCGCGAAACCGTGCCTGGCCTCGGCGAGTTCCCCCTCGCGCAGGGCGATCAGGGCGAGGTGACGCCAGGTGGAGGAGAGGAGCAGTTCGTCGCCCTGGGCGGTGGCACCGGCATGGGCCCTGCGGTACGCGGCGCGTGCCGCCTGCGGCGAGTCCGCGATGTTCTGGGCGATCAGGCCCCGCCGGAAGTCGAGCAGCGGGCGGCCCGCGGCGGCCGGAGCGAGCAGTGCGGCGGCCCGGCTCAGCGCCACCCGGGCCTCGTCGGCCCGGTCCCGCACACCGAGCAGCGTCGAGGCGTACGCGAGATGTCCGCGCTCGCAGGCGGCGGCCCCGCGCTCGGCGTCGTCGTGGGCCAGGGCCTCGGCGGTTCGCAGCGCGTCCTCGGCATCGGTCCAGCCCTGTCCCGCGTACAGACACCGCTCGGTCAGCAGGGCTGTCCGCTGGAGCGCCGCGGCCGGATCGGTGGCGGCGTCGTGTTCGAGCAGTGCCGCGGCGTCCGTCCAGCAGGCGCGTGAGCGCAACCGCCATACCGCTGTCTGGAGCGGCGGATCGTCATCTGCTGTCGTTCCGGAACCAGACATGGCGGTATACGCCACATTGCCCTCCCCGAGCGCACCATTGAGCTGTGGAGAGTGTCCGGCCATCGGGGGCGGCGTCGCGGGGACGGGTACGCACGTCTGCGGCGTTGTGGTCACTCACCATGGCTCCGCCATGGCTCAACCCTCCGCCTTGCAGCCGCACGCACCCGGCCCCGCTCCTTCACCCACCCCCCAATGGCCGGACGCTCTGAGTCTGGCCGCATCACAGCACGGAATGGCACGCCGGGCCAAGAGGTGGAGGCAATGTCAGGTGAAAGTTTTCACAATCGACGGAAGCACCCGGGGGGCGCACGAGCCCCCCGGGACTCAGCTCATACGCAGGGCGAGGAAGAAATCGAGCTTGTCCTCAAGGCGTGAAAGGTCACGCCCCGTCAACTGCTCGATTCGCCCGATCCGGTAGCGCAGCGTGTTGACGTGCAGATGCAGCCGGGCCGCGCAGCGGGTCCACGAACCGTCGCAGTCCAGGAACGATTCCAGCGTCGGGATCAGCTCCGCGCGGTGCCGCCGGTCGTAGGCCCGCAACGGATCGAGCAGGCGTGCGGTGAACGCGCGGCGCACATCGTCCGGGACGAACGGCAGCAGCAGCACGTGCGAGGCCAGCTCGTGATGGCCGGCCGCGCAGACCCGCCCCGGACGGGCCGCCGCCACCCGGCGGGCGTGCCGGGCCTCCTCCAGGGCGCCGCGCAGCCCCTCGGGCGAGTGCACCGAGGCGCTGACCCCCAGTGTCAGGCGGCCGTCGTCGGCCAGACCGGCGGAGAGCGGGGCGCGGACGGCTGCCAGCAGGACATCGGCGTGCAGCGCGGGATCCTCCCCGGAGGGTTCCGGGCCGTCCGGGTCCGTCCCGTCGTCAGCGCCCCCGGCCGGTGGGGCGAAGGAGGGCAGCGGCACCAGCGCGACGGCCTCGTCGCCGGAGTGCGCGACCGCGATCCGGTCCGCGGAGTCGGGGCCGGTGACGGCCGGGTCGACCAGGATCTCCTCCAGCAGCGCCTGGGTGGCCGGGCCGCCCGCGACACCGGATCCGGCGGGGCCGGGCGCGCCCTGCTCGTCCCAGTCGACCCGGGCCACCACCACCTGCCAGTGCGGCGCGGTCCCGAGGCCGGGCAGCAGCACCGGCGTGGCCACCCGCAGCCTGGCCGCGATCTCGGCGGGCGGGGCGCCCGCCTGGACCAGTTCGAGAACCTCCTGGGCGAGCCTGCGGCGCACCGTACGGGCCGCGTCCCGCCGGTCCCGTTCGACGGCGATCAGCTGGGTGACGCCCTGGAGCAGGTCGAGCCGGGCGGCCGGCCAGTCGCTCGCGTCGGCCTCGACGGCGAGCAGCCAGTCGGAGAGAACCGACTCGCGCACATCACGGGAAGCCGGTACGGCACCCCGGCCGTTGTTCCGGATCGGGAAGAGCGAATACGCCACCCCGCCGATCGTCGCCCGGTACGGGGCGCGCCGGCCGGAGCGGACCGCGGCCAGATGCAGACCGGCCAGCTCCCCGCCGACCGGTCCGGGCAGCGGCGCGCCGGCGCCCGCGATCTGCCGGCCGGTGGGTGAGAGCACCCAGGCCTGGAGGTCCAGGTCGGAGCCGAGGAGATCGAGGACCACCTCCGGCCCGCCGCCCGCCGGTCCCGAGGTCATCAGCCGGCGGTGCCGGTCGACGACCGCAGCCAGATCGCCGGCGCGCTCGCCGGACACCTGGCGGACCACATGTTCGGTGATCGTTGCGAATGCGACGGTCTCGTTGACGGCGAAGAGCGGCAGCCGGTGCCGGCCGCACGCCTCGACCAGATCGGCCGGGATGTCGCCGAGCTCCGCCTCGCCCGCCGCGAGCCCGGCCACGCCGGCTCCCGCGAGGATCCGTACGAAGGGCTCGGAGTCCGTCTCGTCCCGGCGCCAGGCCAGTCCGGTCAGGACCAGCTCGCCGCCCGTCAGATAGCGGCTGGGGTCCCGCAGGTCGGTGGTCATCACGCCGCGGACCGACCGGTCCAGCTCGTCGTCGCCGCCGAGCAGCCGCAGGCCCAGCGCGTCGGTCTCCAGCAGTGCGCGCAGCCGCATCTCGTCGCCGCCGATCTCTTTCGTTGGTGCGGGTGAAAACTGGGTGTTGCGGTGAGGTCACAGAGACCCGTCATTCGTTCGAATCTACAAGACGAGGACGAAGACCAGCCAACTCCTTCATGGTTTCGGTGACTGCACCAGGTGGAGCAGGGCTTGTGTACTGGGCCACACAACGCGTTAACAACGTATGAACGACCAGTCGAGGGCCGGCCGTCCCCAGGGTCTGCCGTCGGTCGGCCGTCTGCCGCGGACGACGACGGCGGACCGACGGCAGACCCTGGCCCCAGCGAACGACCCGATTGAGAAGAGAGCCACTCATGGACTTCCTTCGCCCTGCCAGCTGGGAGGAGGCGCTCGCCGCCAAGTCCGAGCACCCTACGGCTGTGCCCATCGCGGGCGGCACCGATGTGATGGTCGAGATCAACTTCGACCACCGGCGGCCCGAGTACCTCCTGGACCTGAACCGCATCGGTGAGCTGTCCGAGTGGGAGGTGGGCCAGGAGAGCGTACGGCTCGGCGCCTCTGTCCCGTACAGCGCCATCATGGAGCACCTGCGGGCCGAGCTGCCCGGTCTGGCGCTCGCCTCGCACACCGTCGCCTCGCCGCAGATCCGCAACCGCGGCGGCGTCGGCGGCAACCTGGGCACCGCCTCGCCCGCCGGGGACGCGCACCCGGCGCTGCTCGCCGCGGGCGCCGAGGTGGAGGCCGAGTCCGTCCGCGGGACGCGGCTGATCCCCATCGACGCCTTCTACACCGGCGTCAAGCGCAACGCCCTCGAACCGGACGAGCTGATCCGGGCCGTGCACATCAAGAAGGCCGACGGGCCGCAGCAGTACTCCAAGGTCGGCACCCGCAACGCGATGGTCATCGCCGTCTGCGCCTTCGGCCTGGCCCTGCACCCCGAGACCCGCACGGTCCGCACCGGCATCGGATCCGCCGCCCCGACACCCGTACGGGCCAAGGAGGCCGAGGCATTCCTGAACGCCGCCCTTGAGGAGGGCGGGTTCTGGGACAGCCGCACGGTCATCACACCGTCCGTCGCCAAGCAGTTCGCCACGCTCGCCGCGGCCGCCTGCAATCCGATCGACGACGTGCGCGGCACCGCGAGCTACCGCAGGCACGCGGTCGGGATCATGGCCCGCCGGACCCTCGGCTGGACCTGGGAGTCGTACCGCGGCAACGGCCGCGGCACCGAAGGAGCTGCCTGATCATGCGCGTCAATTTCACGGTCAACGGCCGCAGGCACGAGGCCGACGACGTCTGGGAGGGCGAGTCCCTCCTCTACGTGCTGCGTGAGCGGATGGGCCTGCCCGGCTCCAAGAACGCCTGCGAGCAGGGCGAGTGCGGATCCTGCACCGTCCGTCTCGACGGGGTTCCGGTCTGCTCCTGCCTGGTCGCCGCCGGCCAGGTCGAGGGCCGCGAGGTCGTCACCGTAGAAGGTCTCGCCGACTTCGCCGCCCACCGCTCCGAGGCCCACCCCGGCACCGGCTGCGCCTCCGGTGCCTGCGGCACCGCGGTCGACAAGGCCCGCCGCTGGGAAGCCAAGCCGTCCGGCGACGAGACCCGCGACACCGGCGAGCTCTCGCCGATCCAGCAGGCGTTCATCGACGCCGGAGCCGTCCAGTGCGGCTTCTGCACCCCCGGCCTGCTGGTCGCGGCCGACGAACTCCTGGAGCGCACCCCGGACCCGTCCGACGCGGACATCCGCGAGGCGCTCTCCGGCAACCTCTGCCGCTGCACCGGCTACGAGAAGATCCTCGACGCGGTCCGCCTGGCGGCCGCCCGAGCGGAAGAGACGGTCTAGACGATGGGCGTTACCGGTTCCCCCTCCAATATCAACCAGGCCACCCGCACCAAGGGCGGCATCGGCGAGTCCACGCTGCGCCCCGACGGGATCCTGAAGGTCACCGGCGAGTTCGCGTACTCCTCCGACATGTGGCACGAGGACATGCTCTGGGGCCACACGCTGCGCTCCACCGTCGCGCACGCCGAGATCGCCTCGATCGACACCTCCGAGGCACTCGCCACCCCGGGCGTCTACGCCGTGCTCACCTACGACGACCTGCCGACCGAGGTGAAGAACTACGGCCTGGAGTTCCAGGACACCCCCGTGCTCGCCCACGGCAAGGTGCGTCACCACGGCGAGCCCGTCGCGATCGTCGCCGCCGACCACCCCGAGACGGCCCGCCGCGCCGCCGCGAAGATCAGGATCGACTACCGCGAACTCCCGGTCATCACCGACGAGGCCTCCGCGACGGCCCCCGGCGCGATCCTCATCCACGAGGGCCGCGACGATCACCACGCCGGGCACGTACCGCACCCCAACATCGTCCACCGCCAGCCGATCGTCCGCGGCGACGCGGAGGCGGCCAGGGGCCGCGCCGATGTGGTGGTCAGCGGCGAGTACGTCTTCGGCATGCAGGACCAGGCCTTCCTCGGCCCCGAGTCCGGCCTGGCCGTACCGTCCGAGGACGGCGGCGTCGACCTGTACGTCGCCACCCAGTGGCTGCACTCCGACCTCCGCCAGATCGCCCCCGTCCTCGGCCTGCCCGAGGACAAGGTCCGCATGACGCTCTCCGGCGTCGGCGGCGCCTTCGGCGGCCGCGAGGACCTGTCGATGCAGATCCACGCCTGCCTGCTGGCGCTGCGCACCGGCAAGCCGGTGAAGATCGTCTACAACCGCTTCGAGTCCTTCTTCGGACACGTCCACCGCCACCCCGCCAAGCTCTGGTACGAGCACGGCGCGACCCGTGACGGCAAACTCACCCACATGAAGTGCCGCATCGTGCTGGACGGCGGCGCCTATGCCTCCGCCTCCCCGGCCGTGGTCGGCAACGCCTCCTCGCTGGCCGTCGGCCCGTACGTCATCGAGGACGTCGACATCGAGGCGCTGGCCCTCTACACCAACAACCCGCCGTGCGGCGCGATGCGCGGCTTCGGCGCCGTCCAGGCCTGCTTCGCCTACGAGGCGCAGATGGACAAGGTCGCCGCCGAACTCGGCATGGACCCCGTCGAGTTCAGGCAGCTGAACGCCATGGAGCAGGGCACCCTGCTGCCCACCGGGCAGCGGGTCGACTCGCCCGCACCCGTCGCCGAGCTGCTGCGCCGGGTCAAGGCCAGGCCGATGCCGCCCGAGCGGCAGTGGGAGAGCGCCGGTGAGCACCCCGACGTACGCGCGCTGCCCGGCGGACTGTCCAACACCACCCACGGCGAAGGCGTCGTACGCGGCGTCGGCTACGCGGTCGGCCTGAAGAACGTCGGCTTCTCCGAGGGCTTCGACGACTACTCCACCGCCCGGGTGCGCATGGAGGTCATCGGCGGCGTACCCGTCGCGACCGTGCACACCGCCATGGCGGAGGTCGGCCAGGGCGGCGTCACCGTGCACGCCCAGATCGCCCGTACCGAACTGGGCGTCTCGCAGGTCACCATCCACCCGGCCGACACCCGGGTCGGTTCGGCCGGCTCCACCTCCGCGTCCCGCCAGACCTACGTCACCGGCGGCGCCGTGAAGAACTCCTGCGAGGCCGTCCGCGAACAGGTCCTGGAGATCGGCCGCCGCAAGTTCGGGACGTACCATCCCGCCTGGGCCACCGCCGAACTCCTCCTGGAGGGCGGCAAGGTCGTCACCGACGGCGGCGAGGTGCTGGCCGATCTGGCCGATGTGCTGGAGGACGAGGCGGTCGACGTCGAGCTGGAGTGGCGCCACCGGCCCACCGAGGCCTTCGACCTGCACACCGGACAGGGCAACGGCCACGTCCAGTACTCCTTCGCCGCCCACCGCGCCGTCGTCGAGGTCGACACCGAACTCGGCCTGGTCAAGGTCATCGAACTGGCCTGCGCCCAGGACGTCGGCAAGGCGCTCAACCCGCTGTCGGTCCTCGGGCAGATCCAGGGCGGCACCCTCCAGGGCATGGGCGTCGCCGTCATGGAGGAGATCATCGTCGACCCGAAGACCGCGAAGGTGCGCAACCCGTCCTTCACGGACTATCTGCTGCCCACCATCCTCGACACCCCGACCATCCCGGTCGACGTGCTCGAACTCGCCGACGACCACGCCCCGTACGGGCTCCGCGGCATCGGCGAGGCCCCCACCCTGTCGTCCACCCCGGCCGTCCTCGCGGCGATCCGGAACGCGACGGGACTGGAGCTCAACCGGACGCCGGTGCGCCCCGAGCACCTCACCGGCAGCTGACCCGGGCTCCTCCACAGCTCTCCGGGCGGTGCGCGCCTCCAGGGAACGTCACACTTCCTCCGCCCGCACCGCCCGGAGAAACCGAGCTCCGCACCGCTCGCGGCTCTTGACCGGAACCACCGGAGAAGCAGTACCCGTACATCCACTCTGCATGAACAGTTCGCCTCGGGCCGTCCCCCGGGTCGTGCCGCCCGCGCAGTCTTCCCAAATCCCGCATCTCGATTCTCCATCGCGGGTGCCCCTGTGAACCTTGGGAGTCAGGCATCATGACCCAGCAGTCAGTGGAGCCCACGACCACCGCGGAGGAAGCGGGCCCCGGCTCGCGCGTCCCCGCCGGCAGATCGTGGCTCGACCGGTACTTTCACATATCCGAGCGCGGATCGACCGTCGCACGCGAAGTGCGCGGCGGTGTCACGACCTTCATGGCCATGGCGTACATCCTGCTGCTCAATCCACTCGTCCTCGGCGGCAAGGACGTGGACGGCAACCTCCTCAGCCAGCCGGGCCTGATCACCGCCACCGCGCTCGCGGCGGCGGCGGCCACCCTGCTGATGGGGTTCGTCGGCAAGGTTCCCCTCGCGCTCGCCGCGGGGCTCAGTGTCTCAGGCGTCCTGTCCTCACAGGTCGCCCCCGAAATGACCTGGCCGCAGGCCATGGGCATGTGCGTGATGTACGGCCTGGTGATCTGCCTCCTGGTGGTCACCGGTCTGCGTGAGCTGATCATGAACGCGATCCCGCTCGCCCTGAAGCACGGCATCACCATGGGCATCGGACTGTTCATCGCGCTCATCGGCCTCTACAAGGCCGGATTCGTCGGCAAGGGCGCCGGAACCCCGGTGACCCTCGGCCCGGCCGGTGAACTCGCCGGCTGGCCCGTCCTCGTCTTCGCGGTGACGCTGCTGCTCATCTTCATGCTCCAGGCCCGCAACATCCCCGGCGCGATCCTGATCGGCATCGTCGTCGGCACCGTGGTCGCCATCGTGATCAACAAGCTCGCCGACGTCGACCCGAAGACCTGGAGCAGCGGCCCGCCCGAGCTCAACGGTTCCGCGGTCTCCTCGCCGGACTTCTCGCTCTTCGGGGACGTCCAGTTCGGCGGTTGGGGCGACGTCGGCGCGATGACCGTCGGCTTCATCGTCTTCACCCTCGTGCTGGCCGGCTTCTTCGATGCGATGGCCACCATCATCGGTGTCGGTACGGAGGCCAAGCTCGCCGACGACAAGGGGCGGATGCCGGGCCTGTCCAAGGCGCTGTTCATCGACGGCGCCGGCGGTGCGATCGGCGGTGTCGCCGGTGGCTCCGGGCAGACGGTCTTCGTGGAGTCGGCGACCGGAGTCGGGGAGGGCGCCCGGACCGGACTCGCCTCCGTCGTCACCGGCCTCTTCTTCGCGGCCTGTCTCTTCTTCACCCCGCTCACGGCGATCGTGCCGGCCGAGGTGGCGTCCGCCGCCCTGGTCGTCATCGGCGCCATGATGATGCAGAACGCCCGCCACGTGGACTGGAGCGACCGTGCCGTCGCCATCCCGGTCTTCCTCACCGTGGTCCTGATGCCGTTCACGTACACCATCACCACCGGTGTGGCGGCCGGTGTCATCTCCTGGGTCGCGATCAAGGTAGCCCAGGGCCGGGCCCGTGAGATCGGGGCCTTCATGTGGGGGCTGACGGTGATCTTCGTCGTCTACTTCGCGCTGCACCCGCTCGAAAGCTGGCTGGGCGTCAGCTGACGCCCTCCCCTTCACCCATCCGTCAAGGAGACCGAGATGCTGGACATCGCCGAGGAGCTCGACCGGTGGGCCGGGCAGGGACGCGAATTCGCGGTGGCCACGGTGGTGGCCGTCGGGGGCAGCGCTCCCCGGCAGCCGGGCGCCGCACTGGCCGTCGACCGCGACGGCACGGTCATCGGATCGGTCTCCGGCGGGTGTGTGGAGGGCGCGGTGTACGAACTGTGCCAACAGGCCCTCGATGACGGAATCACCGTACGGGAGCGGTTCGGCTACAGCGACGAGGACGCCTTCGCGGTCGGTCTGACCTGCGGCGGCGTCATCGACATCCTGGTGACACCGGTCCGGGCGGACGACCCCGCCCGCCCGGTGTACGCCGCCGCGCTCGCCACCGCCGCCCGGGGGGAGGCGGTGGCGGTCGCCCGGATCACCGACGGGCCCGCCGGACTCCTCGGCCGGCTCCTGCTGGTCCGGCCGGACGGCGGTCACGAGGGCGGGCTCGGGGGACACCCGGAGCTCGACCGCACCGCCGCCGCCGAGGCCCGCGCGATGCTGGACACGGGCCGCACCGGCCCCGTCACCATCGGCGCCGAGGGCTCGCGCTGCGGGCAGCCCCTCACCCTGCTCGTCGAGTCCAGCGTCCCGCCGCCCCGGATGATCGTGTTCGGGGCCATCGACTTCGCCGCCGCGCTGGTGCGGGCCGGGAAGTTCCTCGGCTACCACGTCACGGTGTGCGACGCCCGCCCGGTCTTCGCCACTAGGGCCAGGTTCCCGGACGCGGACGAACTCGTCGTCGACTGGCCGCACCGCTACCTCGCCGGGACCTGTGTGGACGCCCGCACCGTCCTGTGCGTGCTCACCCATGACGCCAAGTTCGACGTCCCGCTGCTGGAGACCGCGTTGAGGCTGCCGGTCGCGTACGTCGGCGCGATGGGCTCGCGCCGCACCCATCTCCAGCGCAACGACAGACTGCGCGAGGCCGGGGTCTCCGAACTCGAACTGGCCCGGCTGCGCTCGCCGATCGGCCTCGACCTGGGCGCCCGTACGCCCGAGGAGACGGCCCTGTCGATAGCCGCCGAGATCGTCGCTGACCGGCGCGGCGGCAGCGGTGTTCCGCTGACCGGCGCGCACACCCCGATCCATCACAGCGGCGCCGTGCCGCCCGCCGGGCGCATGGTCTCCGTGGCCTGAACAGGCCCCCCGCCGGCACCCGCGCCGACCGGCGGGTTGCCGCCACGGCGCATTCACGCCAGGGATGAACCTCACCGCAGCCGCCGATTTACCGGTAGATCAGCTGCATGACATTCACCCCCTCCACTGTCTCCGGCCGGGCGAGACCCGCTCGTGCGGGGCGCAGAGCCCTCCTCATAGCGACCTCCGTCGCGCTGGTGAGCGGCGCACTGCTTCCCGCCACGGGCTCCGCCTCCGCGGCCACCGGTCACCTCCCGTCCGCCGGCCACCCGGCCGCCCCCGTCGAGCGGTACGACATCACCCTGCTCACCGGTGACGTCGTCCACTACGCCGACGGGGCCGGAAAGCGGGACACCGTCACCGTGGACCGCCCCGACGGCGCGGCCGGCGGAGTGCACGTCCAGCAGGCGGGTGACGACATCTACGTCCTGCCCGACGAGGCGGCGGGCCTGATCGCCGCCGGCAAGCTGGACCGCCGGCTCTTCAACGTCACCGCGCTCGCGAAGATGGGCTACGACGACAAGAAGTCCGGCGGCATCCCGCTGATCGCCACCTACCCGGCGAGCAAGGCCCGTTCGCTGCCCGCCGCACCCCGGGGCAGTAAGACGGTCCGCCGGCTGGAGAGCATCCACGGCGCGGCGCTGAAGGCGGCGAAGTCCACCACCCGCGCCTTCTGGGACGACATCGCCGCCACGCCCAAGGCCCGTTCGCTCGACAACGGCATCGACAGGCTCTGGCTCGACGGCCGGGTCGAGGCCGCGCTGAAGGACTCCGTCCCGCAGGTCAACGCCCCGCAGGCCTGGGCCGCCGGCTACGACGGCAAGGGCTCCAAGGTCGCCGTCCTGGACACCGGTATCGACGCCACCCACCCGGACGTCAAGGACCGCGTCCTGGAGTCGAAGAGCTTCGTGCCCGGCGAGGGGGTCGACGACAAGCACGGCCACGGTACGCACGTCGCCTCCACGATCGCGGGCTCCGGCGCCGCGTCGGAGGGCGTCAACAAGGGCGTCGCGCCCGCCGCGGACCTGATCATCGGCAAGGTGCTGGACAACGAGGGCAACGGCGCGGACTCCGGCATCATCGAGGCGATGGAGTGGGCCAGGGCGGAGGGCGCCGACGTCGTCTCCATGAGCCTGGGCTCCAGCATCCCGGACGACGGTTCCGACCCGATGTCGCAGGCCGTCGACTCCCTCTCGGCCGACGGCGGTCCGCTCTTCGTGATCGCGGCGGGCAACGCCTACGGCGCGGGCACCATCGGCTCGCCCGGCTCGGCGGACAAGGCGCTCACCGTCGCCGCCGTCGACAAGCAGGACAACCGCGCGGACTTCTCCTCCATGGGCCCGCTGACCCGCAGTTACGGTCTGAAGCCGGACCTCTCCGCCCCGGGCGTCGACATCAACGCCGCCGCCTCGCAGTCGGTCCCCGGCATCGAGGGCATGTACCAGTCGATGTCCGGTACGTCGATGGCGACGCCGCACGTCGCGGGCGCGGCCGCCATCGTGAAGCAGCGTCACCCCGACTGGTCCGGTCAGCGCATCAAGGACGCGCTGATGACCTCGTCGAAGGAGCTGACGGACTACACGCCGTACGAGCAGGGCACCGGCCGGCTCGATGTGAAGGCGGCGATCGACGCCACGGTCGAGGCCACCGGCTCCGTCGCGGTCGCGTCCTACAACTGGCCGCACTCCGCCTCCGAACCGGTCACCGAGCGGACCATCACCTACCGCAACACCGGTGACAAGGACGTGACGCTGGACCTGGCGACCGACACGGACATCGATGCCTACACGCTGTCGGTGAAGCAGCTGACCGTGCCCGCCGGTTCGACCGCCGAGGCTGTCCTCTCGCTCGACCCGTCCGAGGTCGCCAACAACACCACCTTCTCCGGGCAGGTGATCGCGAAGGACGCCACGGGCGCCACCGTCGCGCACACCGGCTTCGCGCTCAACAAGGAGCAGGAGCTCTACGACCTGAGGATCGAGCTGCGCGACCGCGCGGGCAAGCCGATGGACGGGCAGGTCGTCCTCGCCGCCCTCGGTGACGAGAACATCGGCGTCGTCGGGGTGGCGGGCGAGACCACGCTCAGGCTGCCGCCGGGCAACTACACCGCCTGGACCGCCGCCGACATCAAGGGCGACACCGCCGACTCGCAGGCCCTCGCCTTCCTGGCGGCCCCCGAGATCATTCTCGACAAGTCGAGGACGGTCTCCCTGGACGCCTCGAAGGCCCACAAGATCGCCGTGAAGACGCCGAAGGAGACCGAGACCCGCCAGCTGCGCTACGACATGGCGCGCACCGCACCGGACGGCACCGTCCAGCGCGACGCGTACCAGATCCCGATGACGTACGACCAGCTGTGGGCGAGCCCGACCAAGAAGGTCACCAAGGGCAGCTTCTCCTTCCTGACCCGCTGGCGGCAGGGCGAGAAGCTGATCGACCTGACGGCCGACGGCCGCGATGTGCCGGTGGCCGTGCAGGGCGGATCGCCCGTCGCGGAGGACAGCGACAAGAAGCTCGGCAGCGTCTTCGCCGGTGACGGCGCCGCCGCCGGCTACCGGGGGATCGACGCCAAGGGCAAGGCGGTCGTGATCCGCAGCAGCGCCGCGGTGACCCCGGCCGACCGGCTCGCGGCCGCGGAAGCCGCCGGGGCCAAGGCGCTCTTCGTCGTCAACCAGGGCGACGGCGTGCTGATGGAGACGTACACCGACTACGGCACCACGGCGGCCATCCCGGTCGCCTCCGTTCAGCGCCTGGCCGGTGACCGACTCGTCAAGGCCGCCCAGCGCGGCAAGAAGGTGACCGTCGAACAGCGCAGGTTCGCGCGCTACGTCTACGACCTGGTCGACCGCCACGACGGCACCGTCCCGGACCGGTTGCTGGCCTTCGCCCCGACCACCCGTCAGCTGGCGAAGGTGGAGAACACCTTCTACGGCAACCGCGACATCGTCGGCGGCGGTTTCCGCTACGACATCCCGGACTACGGCCCCGGCATCGGCTTCCAGGAGTACGAGAAGTTCCCCGGCACCCGCACGGAGTGGGTCACCCCGCTGCCCGGCGACTCGTTCTGGTACGAGGACCACTCGGTCTTCAACGACGAGGGCACGGACACCGCGCTGGAGGAGCGCAGCGGCGCCATGGACTACCAGGGCGGCCGCAGCTACCGGGACACGTGGTTCGCACCGGTCAGCCACCCGAGGCTGGGCACCGGCTACTGGGGTCCGTTCCGCTCCTCGTACAACGACATCCAGTTCAACATCACGCCGTGGACGGACTCCGGCGCCGGTCACTCCGGCTCCATGCCCGACAAGGAGTACGACAGCGGCATCATCGCCTTCTTCCAGGGCGACAAGCAGCTCACCAAGTCGGCCGGCCGTGCGGGCTACGCCTGGGACCTCTCGCCGGAGAAGCTTCCGTACCGGCTGGCGCTCGACGCCTCGCGCGACGAGGGGATCTGGAAGACCTCGGTCCGCACGCACACCGAGTGGAACTTCCTCTCGGGCGCGCTCGACCCGGCCGGACCGGAGCAGGCCGACATCCCGCTGCTCCAGCTGGACTACGACGTCGCGACCGACCTGGCCGGTGACGTGAAGGCCGGGAAGACGACCGAGATCGGTCTCTCGTCCACCACGCAGGAGTGGCTGGACGGTGCCGTGAAGGCGACGAAGGCCTCGCTGTCGGTCAGCTACGACGACGGGGAGACCTGGAGCGCGGTGCAGCTGAAGAAGGACTCGGCCGGTTCCTGGACCGCCCGGTTCAAGACCCCGAAGAAGGGTGCCACCGCGGTTTCGCTCAAGGCGCACGCCGAGGCCGGCAGCGGTTTCACCGTGGACCAGGAGATCATCCGGGCCTTCGGCCTGAAGTGACCTGCTGAGTGCCCCTCTTGAGGCGGCCGCCCACCCCTGGACCGGGGTGGGCGGCCGCCTCTCGCATGGCCCCGCGATGACCAATATGTGTCTGCTTTGCCCGTATATAGTGGGTCATGATGCAAGAAAGGGACTTTTTGCGGTGTGGCGCGAGTTGCCACGGCCCCGCCCGGAGGCTTATAAGAGGAAGGTGGCCAAGGCGATTCCGGGAATTCCGTGAACTGCCGCCATGGAGGTTTCCCATGTTTCTCACTCCGTCCGACACGGAGAAATTGCTGCTGAGTGTTGCCGGAATGGTCGCCCGCGACCGGCGGGAGCGGGGCGTACTCCTCAACTACCCCGAGGCCGTTGCCCTGCTCGCCTGCTGGGCGATGGAACGAGCCCGGGAAGGTGCCGGGGTCGCCGACCTCATGACCCTGGGGCGGTCCGTTCTCACCCGCTCTGACGTGCTCGAAGGTGTTCCGGAGATGCTGCACGACGTCCAGGTCGAAGCGACCTTCCCCGACGGGCGCAAGCTCGTCACGATCACCTCGCCGATCCCGTGATCCCCGGCGAGATCCGCACCGGAGCCGGCGTGGTGCACGTAAATTCCGACCGCCGAAAAGTACGGCTCACCGTGGTGAACGACGGGGACCGCCCCATTCAGATCGGATCGCATTTCCATTTCTTCGACGTCAATCCGGCGCTTTCCTTCGACCGGTCGAAGACCGAGGGATTCCGGCTCGATATCCCGTCCGGCACCTCGCTGCGCTTCGAGCCCGGCGTCGGCGCGGAGGTCACCCTCGTCGAGCTCGGCGGACGCGGAACGGTGCCCGGCATCGTCGTCCGCACCGCGCCCTGGTCCCGGGGCACGCAAGACACCGCAACGGAGGGCGTGTGACATGGCACAGCTGACCCGCGCCGCCTATGCGGCGTTCTACGGCCCCACCACCGGCGACCGCATCCGGCTCGCCGACACCGACCTCTGGATCGAGGTCGAGGAGGACCGCTGCTTCGGCGGCGACGAGGCGGTCTTCGGCGGCGGCAAGTCCATCCGCGAGTCGATGGGCCAGGCCACCACGTCACGCGCCGACGGCGCCCTCGACCTCGTCATCACCAACGTCGTGGTCCTGGACCACTGGGGCATCGTCAAGACCGACGTCGGCATCCGGGCCGGCCGGATCGTCGCCCTCGGCCGCTCCGGCAACCCCGACATCGGTGACGGCATCCACCCCGAGCTGGTGATCGGCCCCGGCACCGACGTCATCTCCGGCGAGGGACGCATCCTGACCGCCGGAGCCGTCGACACCCACGTCCACTTCCTGATGCCGGAGACCCTCCACGAGGCCCTCGCCACCGGCACCACGACCGTCATCGGCGGCGGCACCGGAGCCACCGAGGGATCCAAGGCCACCACGGTCACCCCCGGCGCCTGGAACCTCGCGATGATGCACCGGTCCCTGGACCGCGTCCCGCTCAACATCTTGCTGTTCGGCAAGGGTTCCACCGTCGGCGAGGAGGCCCTGCGCGAGGCCGCGCTCGGCGGCGCGGGCGGCTACAAGGTCCACGAGGACTGGGGCGCCACCCCCGCCGCCCTCGACGCGGCACTGAAGGCCGCCGACGCCTACGGCCTCCAGGTCGCCCTGCACGGCGACAGCCTCAACGAGGCCGGCTACGTCGAGGGGACGCTCGAAGCCATCGCCGGCCGCGGCATCCACGTCTTCCACGCCGAGGGCGCCGGCGGCGGCCACGCGCCCGACATCATCACGGTCGCCTCGCAGCCCAACATCCTCCCGGCGTCCACCAACCCGACGCTCCCGCACACCGTCAACACCGTCGACGAACACCTCGACATGCTGATGGTCTGCCACCACCTCAACCCGCGCGTCCCCGAGGACCTCGCCTTCGCGGAGTCCCGCATCCGGGCCAGTACCATCGCGGCCGAGGACATCCTGCACGACATAGGGGCCCTCTCCATCACCTCGTCCGACGCCCAGGCCATGGGTCGCATCGGTGAGGTCATCTGCCGCACCTGGCAGGTCGCCCACGTGATGAAGCAGCGCTTCGGAGACCGCGGCACCGAGCTGCCCGCCGACAACGAGCGGGCCCGCCGCTACGTCGCCAAGTACACGATCTGCCCGGCCGTCGCCCACGGCATCAACCACGTCGTCGGCTCCGTCGAACCCGGCAAGCTCGCCGACCTGGTGCTCTGGGACCCCGCGTTCTTCGGCATCCGCCCCGCCGCCGTGATCAAGGGCGGCATGATGGTGTACGCCCCCCTCGGTGACGCCAACGCGGCGATCCCCACCACCCAGCCCGTCCTGCTGCGCCCCACCGCCGCCGCCGGGGCCGCCCCGCACCTCTCGGTCAGCTTCGTCGCCCCGGCCGCCCTGGCCGACGGCCTCGGCGAACGCCTCGGACTCGAACGCGAACTCGTCGCCGTGCGCCCCACCCGCCACCTCACCAAGGCGGACCTGCCGAACAACACCGCGCTCCCGGACATCGAGGTGGACCCGGAGACCTTCGCCATCCACATCAACGGCGAGCTCGTCGAACCATCACCCGCCACCCGACTGCCGCTGGCCCAGCGGTACTCCATGTTCTGATGGGCGCACTGGCACCCCTGCTGCTCGGCGACGGACGGCTCCCGGTCGGCGCGTACACCTACAGCGCCGGGCTGGAACCGGCCGTCGTCGCGGGCCTCACCCGTGACCGGATCCCCGCACTGCTGAAGGCCCGGCTGCACACCACCGCCCTCACCGAGGCGGCCGCGGCCGTCCTCGCGCTGCGGGCCGCGGGGCGCGACCCGGTCGACTACGGGCCCCTGCAGCAGGCCCTCTCGGCACGGACCCCGGCCGCACCCCAGCGGGAGACGTCGGCGGCGCTCGGCCGGGGCGTGCACCGGCTGGCCCGGCGCCTCGCCCCGGACCACCCGGCGGTCACCGCACTGGCAGCCCTGCGCCCCCGGGCCCTGCGGCCGGTCGCGCTCGGCGCGCTCGGAGCCGTACTGAACGTCTCCGAGGAGGAGCTGGCGCACGCCGTCGTCTACGACGAGCTGCAGACCGTCGCGTCCGCCGCGCTGAAACTGCTGCCCGGCGACCCGCTCGACTCGGTCGCCTGGATCCTCGCCGCCGAACCCGACGCGGCAGCGGCGGTGGCCGCCGCCCTCGCCGTACGGACCCCGGACGGACTGCCCGCCCGTACCGCCGCGCTCACCGAACAGTGGGCGCTCGAACACGCCCGACGCGAACGGAGACTCTTCCTTGCCTGACAACGACACCACCCCGGGGCAGCGGCCCAACCCCCACTTCCACGAGCCGCTCAACCAGCCCCGGGCCCTGCGCCTGGGCGTCGCGGGACCGGTCGGCACCGGAAAGAGCTCGATCCTGGCCACCCTGTGCCGTGAGCTCGCCGGCGAGCTCTCCATGGCGGTGGTCACCAACGACATCTACACCGACGAGGACGCCCGCTTCCTGCGCTCGGCGGGCGTGCTGCCCACCGAACGCATCCGCGCGGTCGAGACCGGCGCCTGCCCGCATACCGCGATCCGCGACGACGTCAGCGCCAACCTCGACGCCGTCGAGGACCTGGAGGAGGCGTACGGCCCGCTGGACCTGGTGCTCATCGAGAGCGGCGGCGACAACCTCACCGCCACCTTCAGCCCGGCCCTCGCCGACGCACAGCTCTTCTGCATCGACGTGGCGGGCGGCGGCGACGTCGCGCGCAAGGGCGGCCCCGGCATCACCGGCGCCGACCTCCTGATCGTCAACAAGACCGATCTGGCCCCCTATGTGGAGGTCGACGTGCCCGCCATGGTCGCCGACGCCGAGGAGGCCCGCGGCGGGCTCCCCGTCCTCGCCCTCTCCAAGAACAACCCGGCCGCCATCGCCGAACTCGCGGACTGGGTACGGTCCCTGCTGGTGCGCCACCGCTCCGGCACCCACATCCCCACCGACCCCGGCCCGATGGCGCCGCACAGCCACACCCACCCGTGACCGATCCGACCGTCGTCGCCGCGGAGCGCGACGGCTCGGGCCGCCATCTCGTCCGCGAACTGCGCCCCGGTGCCTTTCTCGCCCCCCGCCCGCTGCTGCCGTGCCCCGGCCGGACCCGGGTCGCCCTGGTCGGCATCCGGGCCGGACTGCTCGCCGGTGACGAGCTGAACCTGAGGATCTCGGTCGGTCCGGGCGCACACCTCGAACTCGTCGAGCCGGCCGGACTCGTCGCCTACGACCACCGGGGCGGCTCGGCCCGGTGGCGGGCCCGCGTCGACATCGCCGAGGGCGGCGAACTCACCTGGCACGGACTGCCGTTCGTGGTGTCCACCGGGGCCGACGTCGAACGCGTCATGGACGCCCGGCTCGGGGCCGGGGCCCGGATGCTGTGGCGCGACACCCTGGTCCTCGGCCGCTCGGGGGAGCGCGGCGGGCGGGTCCGGGCCATGACCCGGGTGATGTACGAGGGCCGGGAGCTCCTGGTCGAGGACCTCGACCTCACCGACCCGGACCTGCGCGAACTCCCCGGCGTCCTGGGCCCGAACCGCGTCATCGGCTCGGTCGCCGCATTCGGCGCGGCGCCGCCGGGACCGCCGCACCCCTACCGGATGGACCTGGCCGGGCCGGGGGCGCAGGTGCGGTTGCTGGACACGGTGGCACCGGCCGTCGACGCGGAGCTGACCGCGGTCTGGGAGTCGTGGCTCACCACCTGATATGCACCATACATAGAAAATGTATGGTGCATAGACAGGGTGCGGGGTGGGGTGCCGCGCCGGGCACAGCGAGTCGGAGGAACAGCGCAATGACACTGGAGAACAAGGTCGCCGTCGTCACCGGAGGAGCTTCGGGCATCGGCGAGGCCGTCACCCGGGTCTTCGTCGAACGGGGCGCGCGGGTCGTGGTCGTCGACCTCCAGCAGGAGGCCGGGGACGCCCTCGTCGCTGACCTCGCAGACGCGGTGGCGTTCATCCGGGGCGACGTCTCCGACCGCGCCGTCGCAGACCTGGCGGTGGCCACGGCCGTCGAGCGCTTCGGCGCCCTGGACACCCTGGTGAACAACGCCAGCGCCTCACGGGTGCGGCCCTTCACCGAGCAGACCGAGGACGACTGGAAACTCGCCCTGGACACCGGCCTCTTCGCCACCCGCAACTTCATGCTCGCCGCGTACCCCGAGCTCCGCAGGAGCCAGGGCGCGGTGATCAACTTCGCCTCGGGTGCGGGCATCGACGGCCAGCCGAACCAGGCGTCGTACGCCGCGGGCAAGGAGGCCATCCGCGGACTGAGCCGGGTCGTCGCCAACGAGTGGGCCGCCGACCAGATCCGGGTCAACGTCGTCGCGCCGATGGCGAGGACCGCGGGCGTCGCCGCCTGGGCCGAGGCCAACCCCGAGCAGTACGCCCTCTCCGCCGCCAAGGTCCCGCTCGGCCGCTTCGGTGACCCGCGCACGGACGTCGCCCCCGTCGTCGCGTTCCTGGCGAGCGACGACGCCCGTTACATCACCGGTCAGACCCTGATGGCCGACGGCGGCGCGATCAAGCTCCGCTGACCCGGCCCCCCGCCCCCGATCCCGCGCGCAGGGAGCGGGGGCGCACCGGCGCCGCCGCGCACAGCAGCGCGGGCGCCGCCGCCAGGGCGAAGCACAGGGCGAGCGGCAGCCGCCCGACGAGCAGCCCGACCGCCGCGGTGCCGCCCGAGGCCCCGGCGTTGAACGCGGTGTTGACCCAGGCGCCCGCCTGGGTGCGCCGGGCGGCGTCCACGGACTCGTCCGCGATCAGATACGCGGTCGTGAGGACCGGGGCGACGAACAGTCCGGCGACCGCGACGACGGCGACCAGCACGTACAGGCGCGGCGAGAGACCGGCCGCCATCAGTGCCGCACCCATCCCCGCGGCCGCGGCCACCAGCCGCGCCCGGCTCGACAGCTTCCACCGGACCGCCCCGTACGCCAGACCGCCGACGGCGCTCCCGGCCGAGAGGGCGGCCAGCACCCAGGAGACCGCCGCCGCCTGGCCGCGCTGCTCGGTGAACGCCACGACCAGCAGTTCGAGCGCCCCGAGGCAGAGCCCCACGGCGGCCGTCACCAGCACCGTGTGACGCAGAGCGGGGATGCCGTACAGCCGGAGCCGGGGAGCGGCGGGAACGTCGGGGGAGCCGGCGGGGGGCGGTTCGGGGCTCGCGTGCTCACGGGGCACCGCCGGTGACGACACCAGCGCCAGCGTCCCCACGAACACCAGCAGGGCGCCGGCCGGCACACCGGCCGCGGGCCGGCCGGCCCGCACGATCAGACCCACCAGCAACGGGCCCGAGACATAGAGCAGTTCCTCGGCGACGCCGTCCAGGCTGTACGCGCGCTGCAACAGCTCCCGGTCCGGAACGAGCGCGCTCCACAGCGTCCGCATGACCGGACCCAGCGGCGGAGTGCAGACACCCGCCGCCACGGCGAGCGCCCCCAGGGCGAGGGGCGGTGCGCCCGGCCGCCAGGTGGCCAGGGCGAGTACACCGAGCACCGCCGCGTACAGCCCCGCCATCGGCGGCAGGACGCGGCGCGGCCCGTACCGGTCGATCAGCGCGGCACGGGCGGGGGAGAGGAAGACACTGGCGGCCCCGAACAGGGCCATGGCGCCTCCGGCGACGGAGTACGAACCGGTGGCGTCCTTGATCGCGAGCAGCAGGGCGAGCGGGACCACCCCGTACGAGAGCCGCCCGAGCAGTGCGGCGCCGAAGGTGCGTACGGCATGGGGGGTGCGCAGGACAGTGGCGTACGAAGGCGCGCGCGAGGGCGCGGAAGAAGAGGTGAACACGATGACATTCCTCGTGAGGGCGGCGCGGGGACACGGCGCCGCGAGTGTGCGGGGACACCGGAGTGCCGCACCCGGGGTGACGGGTGCGGTCAGTGCGGGGTCCTACGCACGAGGAGGAGTCATGCGGGCAAATCACCGTGATGAGTGGCTTCCCGGGCTGGGTGGACGACGGCAGCCCCGACCCACGCGCCCAGATGGGCATCCTGTCCACCTGGACGGTCGACCTCAAGCAGGCGTGCCTCAACCTGGTGGTCCGGTCCTCGGTCCCCGCCGACTGGAGCGGCGTTCCCCGGGCGGCCCTGGCCGACAGGCCCGAGGTCCTCACCGTGGACCGCACGTTCCGCAGCGGTGACCGGGGCGACTTCCGGACCGTCGTCAACCCGATGCGCAATCTCCGGCCCGCGCCCGGCTCACCACACAGGACACCCGGTGTCCGTGTCCCCCACACCCGGCCCGAGCACGTCAAGAAGCGAACCCTCGGTCTCTCCCACGGGTGTGGTCCGTCTCGGCGCGCACACGGACGCCGAGCGCCTCGCGCTGCGCGTGCTGCCGAGCGTCTCAAGTCCCGCACCGCACAAGGGTCTGCGCATCGCGCGTGCGGATCAAGGGCACGCTCACCGTGACCGACTCCAAGGCCTTCGTCACCGCTCTCACCCAGGGCGTCGGCCATGCACGGGCCTGCAGCTGCGGTCTGGTCCTCGTACGGTGAGCACCCTTGTCAAAGCACCCCTGTCAGTCGTTCGGCCGGCCGGCGGCGACCGCCGGCAGCCCCGACGTGTCGAGCACCTGACGGATCGCCCGGCCCGACGCCAGCTCCTCCATCGCGTGGTTGACCTCGTCCAGCGCGAGGGTCCCGGTGTGCATCTCCTCCACCGGCATCAGCCCGGCCCGCCACAGGTCCAGGAAGCGCGGGATGTCGCGGCGGGGGACCGCGTCGCCCATGTACGAGCCCAGCAGGGACTTGCCCTCGCCCGCGAAGGCCAGGGCCGGGACCTTCAGCACCCGGTCGGGGGCGGGCAGGCCCACCGAGACGACCTTGCCGCCCCGGGCCACGGCGGCGAGGCACTCGGCCATCACCTTCGGGCTGCCCACGGCCTCCACCGCGACCTCGGCGCCACCGGACGTCAGCTCGCGGATCGCGCCGATCGCCTCGTCGGGGGCGTACGTGTGGGTCGCTCCCAGGCGCAGCGCCAGTTCGCGCTTCTCCGCCACCGGGTCCACGGCGACGATCGGGTACGCGCCGGCCGCCCGCGCACCCAGCACCGCCGACAGGCCCACTCCGCCCAGCCCGTAGACCACCGCCGACTGGCCGGGGCGCAGGGCCGCCGTGTTGATGACCGCGCCGGCGCCCGTCAGGACCGCGCAGCCGAACATCGAGGCCACGGTGAACGGGATGTCCCGGGCGATCGGCACCACGGACTCCTGAGCCACCACCGCATGACTGGAGAACGCGGAGACACCCAGCTGGTGGTGGACCGTGGCGCCGGAGGCGTCCGTCAGCAGGGACGGGCCGTGCAGCAGGGCGCCCGAGCCGTTCGCCGCGGCGGCCTGCGCGCACAGGGCCGGGCGGCCCGCCGCGCAGTCGGCGCAGAATCCGCAGCTCGGCACGAAGACCAGGGCGACATGGTCGCCGGGTGCGATCCGGTGGACGCCGGGGCCGGTCTCCTCGACCACTCCGACCGCCTCGTGCCCGAGGGCCATCGGGAGCGGCCGGACCCGGTCGCCGTTGACGACCGAGAGGTCCGAGTGGCACAGGGACGCGGCCGCGACCCGGACCAGCACCTCGCCCTCGCGCGGGGCGCCGAGGTTCAGCTCCTCCACCTCGGCCGGCCGGGTCTCCGAGTAGGGCCGGGCCGTCGATATCCCGCGCAGCACCACCGCCCGGGTCTTCACGCGCCCACCTCGTCACGGGGCGCGCAGCGCAGCACGTCGCGGCTCTCCAGCAGCGGGACGACCTTGCCGAGCACGATCTCCCGGAAGTGCGGGGTCGCGCAGTGCGCGGTGAAGTCGGCCTCGGTCGCGTACTCCTCGTAGAGCACGATCGCCCGCGGGTCCTCGGTGCCCTGGTGGACCCGGTAGCCGAGGTTGCCGGGCTCCCGGCGGGAGGCGGCGGCCATGGTGTCGAGGAGCGGGAGGACGGTGTCCTGCTCGCCGGGCCTGGTGCGGTACCTGGCCACTACTACGTACGTCACGGGTTACTCCTGAAGTGGTGCGGGCCTCTTGAGGGCGGCGGGCGGGACCGGCGGCAGCTGGTCGCGGCGCAGATGCCAGAGGCGGGGGTCGGACGTGGCGGCCGCGGCCGACCCGAGGGCCAGCGCGAGTGCCACGTCGGCGGCGGATTCCACGAAGCCCGCGGCCACCGACGGGGACATCGCGCGCTGGGCCTGCGGGGTCATCCGGGCGACGATCGGGGCGGGCATGATCTCGACCAGGTCCGGCGCCCCGCGCGAGATCGCGTCCGTGGAGCGGCGCAGGTTGGACCGGTCGGTGACGAACACCTTCATCATCGTCAGCAGCCCGAGAGGGCGGCCCTTCTCTATGAGCGAGAGCCGGGTGCTGACCACCCCGTGCGCGCCCATGTTCTTGATGAACTCCAGCGCGCCCCGGTCCTGTGCCAGACCGGGGCTGCTGTCGACGTTCACGAACACGGTCTTCCCCGCCCGGCCCAGCGCCGGTACGACCTGGGGCAGCTGCCCCACCGCGAACGAGGCGAGGATGCACACCCTGGCCGGCGCGGTGAGGAACTGCCGCAGCGGCTGGGTGCCGACGACCGACGCGACGACGGGCACCTCGGCGAACGCAGCGGTGAGCCGGGGGTCGAGCGGTGCGCCGGACCGGGAAGGGGAGGGGGACATGGTCAGGCCCTTCGTTTGGATCGTGCCGGGCTCGCGGGGCCTGGCACGCACATCTGCGGTGTTGTCGTCGGTCGCCAATGCTCCGCACTGACTCCCTCCTCCGCCTTGCAGCTGCACGCACCGGGCCCCGCTCCCTGATCCGGCACGGTCCAAACGAAAGACCTTGCCTGCCTGGGATGGGTGTGTGGTGACCGCGTCAGTTCAGCGGAGACATACCGAATCGGCTGGGAAGGCCCAGTTTGCCAGGGTTGAGAATGCCGGCCGGGTCCAGGGCCGCCTTCACCGCGACGAACGTCGCGAAGCCCGCACCCAGGGATTCCTCCAGGTAGGGGCCGCGCAGCAGTCCGCAGCCGTGGTGGTGGCTGAGGGCCGCCGCATGGCGGATGAGGACGGCGTTGGCGGCGTCCCACACCGAGCGGTACCAGTCGCGCCGCGACTCGGGAGCCACGTCACCGCGCAGCGAGAAGTAGACACAGGCGCCGTCGGTGTAGGCGTGCGACTGGTGCGCGGAGGCGGCCAGGGTGCCGGGCACCGACTGGATCGCGGCGACCACCTCGTCGTAGATCACCGGGAGGTCGGCCCAGGACGCGGCCATCTCCAGGGTGTCGGCGACGAAGCCCGGACCCGGCGTGAAGCCGTCCGCGGACTTGCCGACGATCATCCGCTCGTCCAGCCAGCGCTCGAAGACCGCCTTGGAGTCCAGCTCGGGCCCGTACGCGGAGCAGACCTCGGCCGCCACCTTGATCGAGGCGTCCACGATCGCCGGGTCGCCCTCGTCGGCGATCAGCAGGAGGTTGGTCTCCGGGTGGCCGAAGTGCGTACCCGACTCCAGGGCGTCGTACAGCCGCAGCACGGCCGGGGTCGCACCGCGCTGCATGATCTCGCGGCAGGCGTCCAGGCCCTCCGCGAAGGTCTCGAAACCGAACGCGACGGCGTTCGCGTACTCCGGCAGCGGGTGGACGCGCAGCCGGGCCGAGACGATGACCCCGAGGGTGCCCTCGGAACCGATGAACAACTGGCGCAGGTCCGGGCCGACCGCCGCGCGGGCGTAGTCGCCGTACGTGGCGCGGGTGCCGTCCGCGTGGATCACGTCCACACCGACGACCATGTCCTCGATCTTGCCGTAGCGCGTGGAGAGCTGACCGGCGCCGCGGCAGGCGATCCAGCCGCCGACCGTGGAGACGGCGAAGGCGGACGGCCAGTGGCCGGTCGTGACGCCGTACTCCTCCTGGAGCTGCTTCTCGAAGAGGTCGCCGAACATGCCGGCCTCGACGTCCACCACGTTCGACCCGGCGTCGAAGCCGGTGATCCGGTTGAGCGCGCACACGTCCAGGACGACACCGCCGAAGACCGGCAGCGCCGCACCCGTGACGTTCGAGCGGCCGGCGGACGGGGTGACCGGGATGCCCGCCTCGTTGCAGATCCGCAGCACGGCCGCGATCTGGTCCGCGTCGGCGGCCTCGACGACCACGGCGTCCGGCGTCGCGGGACGTCCCTCGGTCTCGCCGATCATCGAGCCGGCCCACCAGTCACGGGTCCGGGTGACGACCTCGTCGCGCTCCACGTGCACGGTGTGCGCGGCCTCGCGCAGCGCCTCGATCACGGTCTCGGGAACCTTCACCGGGTCGACCTGGAGCGCGGCCTCGCCGTCCCCGACGGGGGTGTTCTGCGCCCACTTGGCGAAGCTGGGGGCGCCGATCGTGTAGTTGCCCCGGTTGAACGGGTGGGTGATGGTCTGACGGCTGATCATGCTGCTGCCCCTTCGAGGAGTACGGACTTTTCGTGACGGACGGCTGCGAGGTACTCGGAGACCGAGCGGTCCACCTCGGCCTCCGTGAGGTTCAGTTCCCGGCCGAGGATCGCGCCCACCTCGCCCGCCGCCTCGGCGGAGGCGTCCCGGGCGAAGAGCCGGGCGCGCAGCCGGCGGGAGAGGACGTCGTCGACCGAGCGGGCCAGCTCGGCACGGGCCGCGTACACGACCTCCGCCCTGGTGTACGGGAGTCCCGCGACGATCGGCCGGGCCAGCGTCGGGTCCTCCTGGATCAGGTCACCGACGAAGCGGGCCTCGGTGCCGAAGCGCTCGCCCAGGTGGGCGGCGATACCGCCGGAGGCGGCCACGGCCTCGGCGTCGTACCCGGAGCCGCCGAGCAGCGGGAGGTCGCTGGTACGGCTCCTGCCCTTGCGGCCCAGGACCGTCATCACCTTGTCGATGACGAGTTCGCCCATGTGCCGGCTGGTGGTGAGCTTGCCGCCGGTCACGGTCACCATGCCGGTGCGGCCGATGCTGATGTGGTGGTCGCGGCGCATGTCGAGCGTCGCGCCCTCCTTGCCGCCGACCAGCGGGCGCAGCCCGCCGATGGAGCCGGTCACGTCGTCCGGGGTGAGCTTCCCCTCGAAGGCGGTGTTGGCGCCCTCCAGCAGGAAGTCCATCTCCTGACGGGTGCAGTGCACGTCGTCGGGGGAGCCCTGGTAGTCCTCGTCCGTGGTGCCCAGCACGACGCTGTTGCCCCAGCGGGTGCAGGTCGCGCGGCGGGCGCGGCCGGGGATCGGCACGGTGACCGTGCAGTTGATCCGCACCTTGTCCCAGGGCACCACGATGTGGACGCCCTTGGCGGGCCGTACCTGCGGCTTGTGGCCGTCGACGGCCTTCGCGTCCAGCTCGTCGGTCCACACCCCGGTGGCGTTGACGACGGCGTTCGCCCGGATGTCGACGCCGTCCCCGTCCACCGAGACCCGGGCCCCGGCGACCTTGCCGCTCCGCATCAGCAGACCCTCGGCCTTGGCGCCGTTGAGGACCGTGGCCCCCAGCGCCGCCGCGGTCCGCACGATGGTGAGGACGAGGCGGGCGTCGTCCGTGCGGGCGTCGAAGTACATGAGCCCGCCCTGGAGGTTCTCCGAGCGCAGCGTCGGCGCCTGCGCGAGGACCTCCGGCACGGTGAGCCGCTGGTGGAGCTTGCCGATCCGCCAGCCGCCGACCAGGTCGTACGTCCACAGCAGTCCCTCGAAGCCCTTGGCGAGGCGGGCGTCGAAGATGCCCTCCTTCTCCAGGATCGGGAAGAGGAACGGCAGCCGGTGCACCAGGTGCGGGGCGTTCTTGCGGAAGCGGTGCCGCTCCAGCAGCGAGTGGCGTACGAGGTTGACGTTGCCCTGCTCGATGTAGCGCAGGCCGCCGTGGACCATCTTCGAGGACTTCGACGACGTGCCGGAGGCGAAGTCGTCCTTCTCGACCAGCGCCGCGCGCAGCCCGCGCGAGGCCGCGTCGAGCACGGCGTACGCGCCGGTGATGCCGCCGCCGATGACGAGCACGTCGTACGTGTCGTCGGCCAGCCGGCGCTTGGCCGCGGCGCGGTCAAGCAGCAGGGGCGTCCGGCGGGTGGCCGCGGCACTGCGCCGCGGCTTCCGGGCGGGCATGGTGATCACAACATCAACTCCTGGTGTTTCGGTGCGGCGGCCGCATGGTCGGGTACCGGCCGCCGGCTGACGGTGAGGGGCCGTCAGTGGGGGGTGAGGGGGGTGAGTGCGGGGTCCTTGAGGTGGGCGATCAGCACGTCGCGCCAGGCGGTCCGCTGGGCGGTCCGTTCGTCCGCGCCGAGTGACGGCTCGAAGATCCGGCCGTGCGGCTGCGCCTCGACGACCTCTTCGAGCGAGCCCCACAGGCCCTGGGCGACCCCGGCCAGATAGGCGGTGCCGCGCAGGCTGGCGGTGGCCGAGTCGGCGACCCGCTCCAGCGGCAGGCCGGTCAGGTCGGCCTGGATCCGCAGCAGCGGGTCGCTGCCCGCGACCCCGCCGCCGACCCGGAGCCGGGTGAACGGGGCGCCCATCGTGGCGGCGACCCCGTCGACGAGGTCGCACACCGAGTGCGCGATGCCGTCCAGGACGGCGCGGGCCAGATCGGCCCGGGTGGTGGCGAGGGTGAGCCCGGTGAGGGCGGCGGTGGCCTCCGGATGCCAGACCGGCGTACGGACCCCGGCGAGTGCCGGGACGAAACGCGGGGTGCGGCCCGGCCGGGTGGGGACCCGGCCGGCCTCCTCACCGAGCTCCTTCGGCGAGGCGAACAGGCCCAGGTCGTCACAGAGCCAGCGCAGCGCCGAACCCGCCGTGGAGGTGTAGGCCTCCAGGCTGTAGTGGCTGATGTCGCCCTGCCGCCGGCCGGGCTGGGCGAGCACCCCGGAGATGTCCGGCCGGGGCAGGGCGGGCGTGGTGCCGGTCGCCGCGTCGACGAACGCGCCGGTCCCGTACACGCACATGCCCTGTCCGGCGGCCAGGCCGCCGAGCGCGATCAGTGCGGCGTGCTGGTCGCCCATCGAGGCGGCCAGCGGGACGGCGATGCCGAGGGCGGCCGGGTCGGTGGTGCCGAACCCGGCGTCGTCGGAGCGGAGTTCCGGAAGCAGGTCGAGGGGGAAGCCCAGGTGGCTGATCCACTCCTCGTCCCAGGCGTGCCGCTCCAGCAGGTAGCCGCCGCTGGAGGCGGCGTTGGTCGGGGTGGTGGCGTGCACCGCGCCACCGGTCAGCCGCCAGATCAGCCAGGTGTCGACGGTGCCGAAGAGCAGCCGGCCCTCGCGGTGGGCGGCGGCCACCTCCGGGTGCGCGGCGATCTGCCGGGCGGCCCAGAGGAACGGTGCGCGGGCGCCGACCGGGCGGCCCTGGCGGGCGGTGAGGGCGGCGTCCCACTCCGCCTCGTGAGCGGTGAGTTCGGCGGCGTACCGCCGGTCCTGCCACACCACGGCGGGCAGCAGCGGCCGCCCGCTGACCCGGTCCCAGAGCATCGCGGTGGCCCGCTGGGTGGACAGCGCGACCGCGGTGATCGCGATGCCCTCCGCCCGTGCGGCGCCGACGGCCCGGCGCGCCACCTCAAGGGTGGCGGTCCAGATCTCCATCGGGTCCTGCTCGACCGAGAGGTCGTCCGGATGGCTGACCTTGATCGACCGGTAGAACACCTCGTGCGCGGCGCCGGAGTCGAGGACGACTCCGGCCCTGGTGCCGGTGGTGCCCTCGTCGATGGCCAGCACACCGCGCCGTGGGGCGGCGCCGGGGAGCGTCTGCGTCATTGCAGCCCTTTCATTGCGAGCATCGCGAGCTGTACGGAGGGGGAGAGGGACCATCGTGTGGTGCGGCAGGCGCGGCGGACGGTCAGCGCGCGGTCGCGGACTCCGCGGATTCCTGCTCGTCCGCCGCGGCGGTGCGCGGCGGCGCCGTCTCGTCGGGCGACGCGGCCTTCATCGGGTCCCACTTGATGGCCAGGCAGGTGATCATGCCGAGCAGCGGCACGACGGCGAGG
This sequence comes from Streptomyces sp. NPDC050423, assembly GCF_040655445.1. Taxonomy (NCBI): domain Bacteria; kingdom Bacillati; phylum Actinomycetota; class Actinomycetes; order Kitasatosporales; family Streptomycetaceae; genus Streptomyces; species Streptomyces sp. NPDC050423. The sequence continues at coordinate 103,709 of NZ_JBFAJY010000012.1, read as the reverse complement.
ACCAGGAAGGTGTCGGCCAGGCCGAGCGACTCCTTGATCTGCGGGAAGAGGTACAGCCCGGCGACACTTCCGAAGCTGCCGACCATCCCGGTGACACCGGTGCCGAGCGCGCGCACGTCACTGCTGTACGAGAGCGCCGCGATGGACTTGCCGTTGGCGCCGGGCCCCGCGGAGTGGCACAGGATGAACAGCACCGGCAGCAGGAACGCCACCGCTGTCGGGACCTTCTCGAAGGTGAGTCCCATCGCGATCAGGGCGACGAAGACCCCGCCGAAACCGGCGGCGGAGCTGAGCCGCAGCCCGAGCCGGCGGCCGAAGTACGCGGACAGCAGCCCGCCCGCGATGCCGAAGGCGTTGAACACCATCGAGCCGATCGTGGCCTTCTCGAAGCTCTCGCCGAAGATCGTCAGGCTGATCAGCGGGAGGTACCAGCCGACCGCGAAGTACTGCATCGACTGCCCGAGCGAGATCACCGAGGAGAGGATGGTGCGCGGCAGGTACTCGCCCTTGAAGAGCAGCCCCGCCTGGCGGAAGCCGATGGCGGGTGCCTCGGCCGCGGCGCGGGTCGCCGCGTCGGGCTTCCCGGCGACGGCCTTGATCCGGTAGATCCGGTCCAGGTTGAGGACGGCCTCGTCCAGCCGGCCCTTGCTGGCGAGCCAGGTCGGACTCTCCCTGAGCATCAGCCACTGGCCCACCAGCAGCGCGAGGGCCACGACCGCGGCGGACCCCACCGACCAGCGCCAGATGTCCGCGCCGACGTCCATGTTGAAGAAGAACAGGGCGAGCGCGAGGTTGCTGGTGGTGGCGACGTACCAGACGGCCTGCCACAGGTTCAGCCGGCCGGCGAGCTTGGCGGGGGTGTACTCGGCGAGCAGCGCCATGGCGACGGCGAAGTCGATGCCGTACGCGACACCCACCAGGACCCGGCCGAGCCAGACGACGGTGAAGTCACCGGCGAACGCGGCGAGCAGGGCGCCCGCGATGGCGAAGACCTTCGCGATGAGCAGCGGGGGGACCCGGCCGATCCGGGTGGCGAGCCAGCCGCCGATGGGGTTGAAGATGATCGCCAGGGCCGGAGCGGTGGCCGTGAGGATCGAGACCTGCGTGCTGGTCAACTCCATCTGGGACGTCATCGGTCCCAGACCGGCGCTCAGCGCCGCGTTCGAGTAGGCGTCGAGGAACAGCCCGCCGAACACGAGGAACCAGATGACTTGCGCCCGGCCGGTGATCTTTCCCAGCCCATCGATGAGCGCAACGACGTCGGCGACGCCTTTGACGCTCGGACGTTGTGCCATGAATCCGCCTTCGAGGAAGACCCATCGGCGGCACGGGGAGCACAAGAAAACAGGCATGACGAAACCACCGACAGGTGGTCTATGTCTGTGCCTGTCAAAACACTGCGGAAAGCGCCGCAGCACGTGAAGTGCGACTACACGAGGAGATTAGGAAGACGTCAGGAGAAACGTCAAGGGTTTCCGGCGGGTTACCCAAACGTGACGTTCTGGCGTTCCCGCACGTCACGGGCGGGGCGGCGCGCCCCGCCCGTGACCGGGTCCGTCAGCGGCCCGCCTGCAGCGCCGCCCAGGTGTCCGGCCCCACGACGCCGTCGGCCGTCAGGCCCCGGCTCGTCTGGTAGCCGCGCACCGCCGTCGTCGTCGCCGGGCCGAAGCTCCCGTCGATGCCGACGGCCGAGCCGAGCGTCGCGGTCAGCGCGCGCTGGAGCCGCTTCACGCCGTCGCCCGTCGCGCCCTCCCGGAGCGTCGCCGTGCTGCCCGCCGACAACAGGGCGGTCCAGGTCCTGGCTCCCACCACGCCGTCCTGGACCAGCCCGTGCGCCGCCTGGTAGGCCGCCACCGCGCCCGTTGTCGCCGGGCCGAAGTCGCCGTCGGCCGCGCCGGCCGCCTGGCCCTGCTCGTTCAGAAGCTGCTGGACGGCCTTGACCTGGGCGCCCGTCGAGCCGCTGCGCTGGGTGGCGTACGCGGTGAAGCTCAGCCCGTCGGGGGTGGTGCCGCCCCCGGTGTTCCCGCCCACCAGCTGCATGTAGCGCGTCCAGTCCCAGTTCGGGCCGGGGTCGGTGTGGTCGTTGCCCGGCGCCTCGCTGTGGCCGATGATGTGCGCCCGGTCCTTCGGGATCCCGTACCGGTCGCACAGGTACGCCGTCAGGGCCGCCGACGACCGGTACATCGCGTCCGTGAACCAGGACGGGTCGTCGACGAATCCCTCGTGCTCGATGCCGAGCGCCGAGGAGTTGGCGCTGCGCGCGTGGTACGCGGTGTCGCTGTCGCGGACCATCTGGGTGATCTGGCCGTCGGACGAGCGCACCACGTAGTGCGAGCTCACCTCGGACGCCGGGTTCTGGAACCAGCTGATCGAGCCCGCGTACGAGCCCTGCGTGACGTGGATGATCACCTTGTCGATCGCTGCCGAGCGGCCCGCCGCGAAGTTGTTCGCGTCGGCCGGGACCCAGAGCGCGGCCGGGTAGTCGGCGCTGCGGGTGCCCGGCTCCGAGTCGGCCGGCGAGCCCTTGTGCGGGGAGACCGGGCGGCCCGTCACCGAGATCCGCTCGCCGTCCGGGGCGACGGCGTCGAGCCCGTCCGCCAGGAAGGTGTAGACCGTGTCGGCGTACAGGGCGGCGGCCGGACCGCCGGAGCCGCTGTACCGGGCGACGGCCGGGTACCAGGCATCGATGTCCGCCCGGTCCCGGGCGTCCAGGCCCAGCTTGTCCGCGTAACCGCGCAGCACCGCCGCGCCGCCCAGGATGTTGGCCTCGGTGTCGGTGCGCAGGTCCGCCAGGGACTCGCCGGTGAGGTCGGCGGCCCGCTCCAGGGTCCGGTTCTCGGGGTTGCTGGCGAGGTGCATCACGCCGAAGCCGTTCGCCTGGCTGGGTTGCCCGGAGTGGCCGTCGAGGTGGGTTTCGCCGTATCCGACGGCGGCGAGCAGATCGCGCGGCACGCCGAACCGGCTCGCCGCCCGCTCGAAGGCCTGGTTCATCGGGTGGCCGGGGTCCGGGGCGGCGAGGGCCGGGGTGCCGGTGAGGGCCAGGACGGTGGCGGTGAGGGCCGCCAGCACGGATGCGCGGGTCCTCGTGTGGGCTGCGGGGCGGCTGGGCATACCTGCTCCTGCTCTGTGGGGGGAGAAGAGACGGCCCCCGGGCCCGAGGGGGCGGGCCGAGGGGCCGCCAAGCCCGCTCAGCGTATCGATCTGTTCAGTGCATGACAATTATCGTGCTGCGTGTCGAACTCCTTTTCACTCCAATGGAGTTGACCTGCTGTTATCGGTGTGCGAGTCCGGTACCGCTCGGCGGTGGCCCGGACCCGGGCAATGCCCGGACCCGGGCCGGCCGGCCTACCAGCGGTCGCGGTGGATGACGTCCGCCACCGGACGGCGCCGGATCGGACCGAAGTTGCCCTGCGGCCACCCGACCGGAACGGCGGCGAAGGTCTGCATGTCCTCGGGGATGCCGAGGGCCTCCTTCCACTCCTGCTCCAGCATCAGGTGCCAGAGGGTGACGTTCGCCGCGAGCCCCAGCGCGCGGGCCGCGAGGAGCAGGTTCTGCACCCCGGGATAGACGCAGGAGCCCTCGGCGAGCGCCTGGAACCTCGCCTGAGTGCTCGTCATGTGCTCCACGCCCGCCGGGCCGAGCGCCTGCGCGTACGCGACCAGGCCCTCCTCCTCGATCCGGGGCTCCGGGAACCGGTAGCAGGGCACGACCAGCACGGGCGTATCGGCGAAGTGGTCGCGCTGGTACTCGATCGCGGCGACCATCCGGCCGTACGCCGCGTCGTCCATGCCCTTCGGCGCGTACTTCCCGGTCGTCGCCAGATACGCGTCCACACACCGCTTCCACAGCGGCGCCAGACGCGCCATCACCTCACGGTCGGTCACCACGACGTACTCGTAACACTGCATGTTGCCGCCGCTGGGACCCCAGACGGCGGCCTGTATGAGCTGTTCCAGCGTCTCGTCCGGCACGGGTTCCGGTCTCAGGCGGCGCATGGCGCGCATCGTGGACATGGTGGAGAACAGGGCGCGGGCGTCGGCGGAGAGCTCGGCGGCCGGTGCCGATTCGGCCTGTGCCGGGACGGCCTGTGTGGGTTCGGTGTTCATGATCGCGGAGTTTACGGGCGAAACCCCTCCGGGAGGAGCCCTGCCGGCCGGCTCCTGGAGGCGGCGGCCCCGTTCCGCCCCCGCCGGTCCGGCCCGGCGCGCGTCCCGGAGATTCGTACACCTGCCCAACCCCCCCACCGCACGGGGGAACGCGGACCTGAGCCACTGCCGGCAGGGCGTATAAAGGGTGCCTCCGGACCGGCCGGCGTCCCCCGATGGCAGTGACCTCTCACGCGGCAAGGCGTCACCGCGTACGACAGCGGAGGAGTGCCCATGAGCACGGCAGACGAGATCAGCACCTTGCTGGTGGCGAACTTCGGAACCGATCCCGTGGCGATCCGCCCCGAAGCGTCGCTCCGTCAGCTCAGGCTGGATTCCCTGGCCCTGGAAGAACTGCGGCTCCTCATCGAGGAGCGGATGGGCGTCGACCTGGAGGACGTGCAGCTGACCTCGCGCGACACCGTCGCCCAGTTGGTCGACGCCGTGCACCGCAAGGCCGCGGCATGACCGCCCGGTTCCGCCCCGAGCCGTTCGCCGCCGCCGTCACGGGGATCGGCCTCGTCACCGCGGCGGGCGTGGGCACCGAGGCCACCTGGCGCGGGGTTTCCGAGGCCGCCACCGCACCCTCCGTCCCGCACCGGCCCGAACTCCACGGCCTGCCCTGCGACTTCATGTACACCATCACGGGCCTCGACACGAGGGCGGTCCTCGGGGTGGCGGCCCAGCGCCTCATGGACCGCTTCTCGCAGCTCGCCGTCATCGCCGCCCGTGAGGCCGTCGCGGACGCCGGGCTCGACCCCTCGGTCTGGGACGGCTCCCGCGTCGCCGTCGTCATCGGCTCCGCCCACGGCGGCCTGCCCTTCTACGACGCGCAGCACACCGCCCTCACCGAGCGCGGCGCCCGCCGGGTCTCGCCCAAACTCGCCCCGCTCACCGTCGTCAACGGCGCCGCCAGCAGCGTCGCCACCGACCTCGGCGCGCACGGCCCCAGCCTGGCCGTCTCCACCGCCTGCTCGTCCGGCACCGTCGCCATCGGCACCGCGCACCAGATGCTGCGCACCGGGGCCTGCGACATCGTCGTCGCCGGTGGCGCCGAATCGGTCTGCTCCCGGCTCCTGATCGCCAGCGCCTGTCAGCTGAAGGCCGTCTCCACCCGCCGGGACGACCCCGAGTCGGCCTGCCGCCCGTTCGACACCCACCGCGACGGCTTCGTCGTCGGCGAGGGCGCCGGACTCCTCGTACTGGAACGCCCCGAACACGCCCGCGCCCGCGGCGCCACCGTCCGCGCGCACCTCGCCGGATACGGCGCGTCCAGCGACGCGTACTCCGCCGTCGCACCGGATCCCGAGGGCCTCGGCATCGAACGGGCCCTGCGCGCCGCCCTCGCGGACGCCGGAGTCGGCGCTGCGGACATCGGACACGTCAACGCCCACGGCACCTCGACCGTGGCGAACGACCTGATCGAGGCGACGATGCTGCGCCGGGTGCTCGGCGAGCACCCCCTCGTCACGTCCACGAAGGCGATGACCGGACACACCCTCGGCGCCGCGGGCGGCATCGAGACCGCGCTGACCGTGCTGGCCCTCCAGCACCAACTGGTCCCGCCCACCGTCAACCTGGACGCCCCCGACCCGGAGATCCCGCTCGAAGTGGTGAGCAAGGAGGCCAGGACCGGAGCGTTCGACGCGGCCGTCAAGACCTCGCTCGGCTTCGGCGGGCACAACGCCGCACTCGTCCTCACCAGGGCCTGACCACCCAGCGCACCCCCCAATCGCCGGACCTTCTAAGGACGGTCACCATGCCCGACGAGATCATCCGGAACCTGTCGGTGCACGGGCTGCGCTACAGCTACCGGACCCTGACGCAGCCCTCGCCCCGCACCGAGCCGGTCATCGTCCTCGGCGGCGCGCTCCAGGGGATGTACGGCTGGCCGCAGATGGACGAGCACCTGGGACCGCGGGCCCACGTCGTCACCGCCGACCTGCCCGGCATGGGCGGCGCCGACCCACTGCCGCCCGGCACCGGCGACGACATCCTGTACGCGGCCGTCACCGGCATCATCGACGACCTGGGCGTTCCCCGGGTCAACCTCTTCGGCTTCTCCTACGGCACGTCGATCGCGTTCGGCTGCGCCCGGCAGAACCCCGGCCGCATCGCCCGGCTGATGCTCGGCGGCGTACCGGCCCACATCAGCGAAGCCCAGCGGACCCAGTGGGGCCGGGCCGTCGCCCGGCTCGCCACCGGTGACATGGAGGGGCTCGCCACGCTGACCGCCGAGGCGCTCATGTGCCTGGACCCGGCCCGCAACGTCCATCGCAGGGAGCTCGCCCGGCGCTACGTCCGGCGCTCGTTCCTGCACGCGCTCACCCACTCCCCGCACGCCGCGCAGTCGCTGCGCCGGGCGCTGGGCCACCGGCCGGACTTCTCCGGCGGGCTGAGCGGCGTGCCCGCGCTGGTCTTCGCGGGCGAGCACGACACGGTGACCTCGCCCGAACGGCAGCGGGCCTTCGCGGCGACGATCGAGGGCAGCCGGTTCCTGACCATCACGGACTCCGACCACTGGGTCGTCCTGGAACGCCCCGACGATGTCGCGGACCTGGTCGCCCGCTTCTTCACCGACCGCCCGCTGGAGACGGCGCCCGCCCTGGGACCCCTCGCGCTGCCGCACCCGCGTGCGGGTGCGGCAGGAGCGGCCCTGCCGCGGACGGGCGGCTGAGCCGCCCGTCCGCGCGGGATCAGTGGTTGCGGTGGCCGGATCCGTCGGCCCGTACCCGGACGATCTGCGGGTCGTGGTCGCTCGCCTGGTCCGCGAACTCCGCGTTGATGTGCACCACGTCGTAGTCGAAGTGCCGGATGCCGGGGCTCGTCAGGATGTGGTCCAGCGTCTGCGAGTTGCCCTCGTACACATAGCTGTACCGCTCGTTCGCCGGCAGCGTGTTGATCAGCGGCTTGAGCGCCTTCCCGGCGGTCAGCGCGGACATCGTCGGCGAGAACGCGAAGTCGTTCAGGTCGCCCAGCGTGATGACCTGCGCCGACTTGTCCGCCGCCAGCAGCGACTTGACGAAGGTGTTGACCTCCGCCGCCTGCTTGACCCGCTTCGTCTCCGAGCTGCGGACCGGTGCCTGGTAGCGGCCGTGCAGCGGCTGGTCGCCGCCCTTGGAGGTGAAGTGGTTGCCGATGACGAACACCGGCTCCCCGCGGAAGCGGAACTCACCGACCAGCGGCTTGCGGCTGTCGGACCAGGACTCGTTCAGCGGGCTGATCCGGGCGGGCGAGGCCGACAGGGTGACGCCCTTCTTCGTCCGTACGGCCTTCACCGCGGTGGTCGCGTCGCCGCCGGCGCGGTCCACGAAGGAGACCCGGGCGGGGTTGAAGAGGAAGACGTTACGGATGTTGCCGCCGGGCTCTCCGCCGTCCTTGCCGTCCTGCGGAGCGACATAGCGCCAGGAGTACCGCGGGCCGCCCGCCGCGACGATCGCGTCGGTGAACCGCTTCAGGGTCGCCTCGGAGCCGACCGTGCCGTCGTTGACCGCACCGTTGTCGTCCTGGATCTCCTCCAGCGACACGATGTCGGGGGAGGCCAGGTTGACCGCGACGCCCTCGGCGAGGGTGTCGAACTTGCCCTGTTCGTCGAGCGCGTCGAGGTTCTCCACGTTGTACGTGGAGACGGCGAGTTCGTCGCGCTTCTGCTTCCTGGTGACCTCGCGCTTCAGGTGCCGGTCGGTGAGGGTGCCGAGCCGGGTGGCCTGGAGGCTGTAGCCGCCGAAGGAGTCGTAGTCCAGCACCCCGGTGGTGGTGCCGGACAGCACGTCGCCCACGTTCGCGACCGGGACGGGCCGGGTGCTGTCGAGCGACATCACCTTGATCCGGCCGGTGTTCTGGTCGGTGTACGAGGAGTACAGCGTGCCGCCGCGCCGGGTCGGGTTCTGCTTGGGCTCGACGGTCACCCAGACCTCGCCGTACGAGCTGGTGGCGCCGGTGACCCGGGTGTCGGCGGTCTCGACCCGGGTGCCCTCAAGGGACTCGTAGAGATCGAGCGCGTACTTCGCGGGTTCGAGGGGCAGCGGGTCGATCGAGCCGCCGCCCGCCGAGGGGAGGTAGCCGCCGGGCACCGAGGCCGCGTTGAGCACCACCGGCGCCGGCAGTGGGTTGCCCGAGGACAGGACCGTGGTCCTGGGAGCGGTGATCTCGGTGACGGACTGCGTGGTGGACGACGGGTAGTACTCGTCCACCGTGCCGCTGACCAGGACCGAGTCGCCCACCGAAACGGCCGGGGCGGCGGAACCGGTGTAGACGAGGACGCCCTCGGAGGTGCGGGGGTCCGCGTCCGGCGAGGGGTCCTGGATCCAGAAGCCGCGCGAACCCGTGGTGCGTACCGCCGTGACGATGCCGGGGACCCCGGTCACCGCCTGGCCGTCCAGCGGGGAGACCCGGGTGGTGCCCTGGATGTCGTGCACGCGCACGGTGCCGGGCTCGGTGGGGTTGTCCGGATCGCCGGGGTCCTCGCCGCCGCCCGACGTCTCACCGGCCGCGTTCACCGGTGTGGGGGCGGCCGCGGACAGGTCGGCGGCGTTGTCGTCGGTGTCCGCGAGCGAGGCCGCCCGCGCCACGGAGGCGGTGGCGGAGGCGCCCGTGGCCGGTCCGCTGCCCTCCCGGACGACCGCCGAGCCGTAGCCCACCAGGTCGACGACCCGGGTGTCCGAGGCGCAGTCGGCCGCCGTCTTGCAGGTCAGCGGCGCGGTGCCGGAGACCAGTGCGACCGTGCCGCTCGCGGCGGCCATCGCGACGGTGCCGGTGGCGTCCGGGGCGGGCAGGTCGACGGTACCGCCGGTGCCCGCGGCCTGGGCCACCAGATAGCGGCCGCCCGGCGCGACGGCGCCGGAGAGCGGGGACACCTGCCACTGCGAACCGGCGGACGGCGCCCCGGGAAGGTACTGGACGCTGAACCCGGACAGGTCGTACGCGGCGGAGCCGGCGTTGGCCAGCTCGACGAAGTCGCGGGTGAGCGTCGCCCCCGAGTTCCCGCCGCCCCCGTACACCTCGGAGATCACGGCGGTCGAGGACGGGGCCGCGAAGGCGGCGGGCAGCGCGGTCGCCGAGAGGGTCACGGCGACCGCGCCGGCCAGCAGGACGGAACGTGGTCTGGATATGCGCACGGAAACTGCCCCTCAGAGTGTGATGAGGGGGCACAAGCTATGCGCGTAGAACGGGTGATGACAAGGCACCAGAGGTGAATTTCGGAAAACGCTGCGCCATCCGGCCCAAGCAGGCCGCCGACCGGGATCCGGACCCGCCTCGCCAAGGGCCCCGGCGCCGCTGTTCACGCCCCCGCCGTACACCCGTCATGCGGGGGCAACGCGGGGCAACACCCGTCAGGGGCAACGGTGTCCATGACGCGGCAATGGTTTGACCGGCTTGCACCGGTCCGGTTGCGTTGCGCGGCATGCAGCGATCCGCTCACCTGACGACGCGAGGTCACATCGGCCTGAAGCGCGTGTGCTCCGCCGTGTGTCAGCGGGTCTGAGAGCACCACGCCCGCGCGACCCGGCAGGCAGGGGCCGGGATGACGGAGTCCGTGACTCCGGCGGCCGGGGCGGCGTGCCGGGTACCGCGCGTCAGGCGGCCGGTACCCGGTCCAGGAATCCGCTCACCGAGCTGATCCGCCCGTCGTCGGCGAGAGTGATCACGTCCGAACCGGCGACGGGCGCCGAGCCGTCCGCCGCGGCGACCAGCTCCCAGCTGAAGCGGACGAGGCGGTGGTGCCCGTCGACGGCCCCGGCCGGACGGAAGGCGAAGCCGGGGAACTGCTGCTGGGCGCCGCTGATCGCGGCCGCCAGCTCGTCGTGCCCCCGCACGGCGGCCAGCGGGTCGGTGTAGGTGGCGTCCTCGGTGAACGCCGCGGCGACGGCCTTCTCCAGCTCCTCGGGGGTGGTGGCGTTCCAGGCGGTGAAGTAGCGCTGGACGGCGTCGTCGTACGCGGTCATCGTGGGGTCCTCTCGTCGGCCCCGGCGGGTGCGCCGGGCGCGTCGTGCTCGTGAGGAACACGATGTCCGACACCGTGGAACCGGTCGATTACCTCCGGGGTAAGCGAGGGCCGCGCGAGCGTGAGAACGCCGGACCGGTCAGCGCCGGTGTTCGTCCAGGAAGCCCATCAGCGCGGTGTTGAGCTCCTCGGCATGGGTCCAGCCGATGTTGTGCGGACCGCCCGCGATTTCCACGAGGCGGCTGTCGGGGATGAGGCCGGGCAGCCGCCGCCCGGTGGAGTCGATGGGCAGGATGCGGTCCTCGTCGCCCTGCACGATCAGCGTCGGCACGTCGTTCTTCGGCAGGTCGTCGCGGAAGTCGGTCAGCCAGGTCGGCACGCACGCCAGCGTGGCGTGGGCCGAGGCGTCCGCCGCCACGTTCCACTGCATCCGCAGGGCCTGTTCGCTGATCAGAGTGCCCCCGAGCTTGTCGGTGTTGTTGAAGGCATCAAGGAACTCCGTCAGATAGGCGGGCCGGTCCGCGACGACGGCGCTCATGATGCCGTCGAAGACGCTCTGGTCGACGCCGGCGGGGTTGTCGTCCGTCTTCAGCAGGAAGGGCGGCACGGGCGCCACCAGGACCGCCAGGCCGACCCGGCGCGAGCCGTGGTTGCCGAGGTAGCGGGTGACCTCGCCGGTACCCATGGAGAACCCCGTCAGCACCGCGTCCTGGAGGTCGAGCATCTCCATCACGGTGTTCAGGTCCTCGGTGAACGTGTCGTAGTCGTACCCGGTGACGGGCCTGCTCGACCGGCCGAAACCGCGCCGGTCGTAGGTGATGACCCGGTACCCGGCGCCGAGCAGGACCGGGAGCTGCTTCTCCCACGACGCGCCGCTCAGCGGGAAGCCGTGGATCAGGACGACCGGCCTGCCCGTGCCGTGGTCCTCGTAGTAGAGCTCGATGTCGGCGGAGTTCTCCCGGCCGACGGTGATGTACGGCATGTTGACTCTCCTTCGGTACGGCGGTGCCGCGACGGACGGGCGAAGTGGCGGGGGAGCGCGGCGGGTTCCCGGGCCACGATGGTTTACACCTGGCCGTCCGGGACGACATGCATGGCGGCCTCCTCGGCCGATGCCGCCGCGCCGTCGATCCCGACGTCCTCGCCCGCCGTGGTGTCCGGGTCGTTCCGGTCCAGCTCCCTGGTGAGGCGCCCCGCACGTACGGTCCCGACCTCGTCGTCCCAGGGCTCGCCGTTCCCGTCCGGCTTGTCGCCCACGCCGTCACCGGGCTCGTCGGCGACCTCGGGCAGCTCCCGGGCCAGCCGGCCCTCCAGGGCCTCGCCGCTGTGCTGCTCGGACGCGGTGGTGCCCCGGTCCTCCACCGCCCACGGCCGCTCGGGCGGGGAGTACCCCTGGTCGAGGATGTCGGGGACGTCGTGGTGGTCCAGGGTCTCTTCCGCGTCGAGCAGATCGGCGGGGTCGGAGGCCTCCGGCTGCTGGGGCTGGTAGACCTCGTCGCCCCGGTCGGCATCCTTCATGATGAGTCCCTTCCCGATGTAGGGGATCCCGGTCATGCCCGTACGACGCGGGAGAAGGGGGGCACGGCAGCCCAATTCCCTTCGAACTTCCCGTACCTCCTCAGGATAGGGCGCCCGGCACCGGGCCCGCAGTCGTGCGGCGGCGGGTGGGCGGCGACGGCCGGAGTGGGGGAGGATGGTGGGTGTGTGGGCCCGAGCGGCCCCCCAGCGCGGGACCGGCACGGAGAGACGCGTGAAGCACCGCGTCGAGAGGCCGTCCGCAGACGCAGCGACGGAAAGGCCGTCATGGATTACCCGGAGAGCTATCAGCTGGTATTTCAGACGTCCGCGGTCGAGGACGACACGGTGACCGTCCGGCGGACCGCACAGTCCGGGGCCGGTGGATACCCGGTCTACGAGGACGAGACAGGGATCATCCGGGCGGAGATCAGCGAGCGCGCGGAGGTGCGCATGCTCGCCAGCGGCGGGCACCAGCTCCTCGGGACGCCGCTGGCGGTGCATACACCGGCCGAATGAACCGGGGCCGGCCCTGCCACCACCGCGGCGGGACCGGCGCGACGAGCGGGTCCTCCGCGGGCGTGGAGCGCCCGGGAGTCCTGGACATCGCGGAGCCGTATCACGTGCCCCTGTCCGGTGACATCGTGCCGACGCAGGACAATCCGCCCCGAGGCGTCAAACACTTGGTCGAAATTTTGCCCCTGGTGGGCTGTGCGCGGGAGACACCAGGCACACTCAAGCTGTAGGAATCTCGCCACGAAGAGGATCACGCATGATCACGTTGAAGAAGGAAGACGGCCCCGCGGATCTGGACGGGGTGACCCATCTGTCCATCGGGGCGTCCTGGGATCCCACTGTCGGCAGCAGTGGCGGGCTGATCGGGAAGATCCGCGCGAAGAAGGGCACCGACCTCGACCTCATCGCCATCGCGATGCAGGGCGCGGAGCCGGTGCGGCTGGCGGGGCTGGACTCGCTGGACCCGCTGGGCAATGGCTCGCTGGCGCACAGCGGCGACAACCAGACCGGGCGCGGTGACGGCGACGACGAGACCGTGACCGTCGACTTCGCCAGGGTGCCGTCCAATATCACGTCCATCGTCTTCGTCGCCGCGGCGTACAAGAAGCACAGCTCCTTCCAGAACGCGCGCAACATCAGCTTCAAGGTGTACGACGCGACGGGCGGCTCCACCCAGCAGGTCGCCGACATCTGGCCGAGCCTGCTCAGCAACGACAACGGCTGCGCCGTGGCCAAGGCGTTCCGCGTCGGCGGGAGCTGGAAGCTTGAGGTGATCAACGAGACCGGGAAGATCAAGCAGGGCGACGAGCAGGCCCTGATGCGCTTCGCCGTGAGCAAGTAGCCGGCAGACAGCCGGGGCGTGTTCCTGGAACACGGCGTCCCCGTTCCGCGACCGCGCCGGTGTTCAGTCCACCCGGCGCGTGCGGGACGGGGACGCCGCGTTTCCGGAGGCCAGCGGTGACCGTGCCAGTTCGACGCAGCCCGCGGTGATCAGGACCAGGGCCAGCAGTTCGGGGAGCAGCCACCAGCCGGTGCGCAGTTGCTCGCCGAACAGGGTCACCCCGTACAGGACGCTGATCAGGGCGTCGCCCAGGGTCAGGCACGGCTGGACCGCGACCAGGGTGCCCGCCTGGAGGGCGTTCTGGAGGAGGAACAGCGAGCCGACGCCCGCCGCTGCGGTGGCGTAGAGCTGCCAGGACTCGAAGAGCGTCACCACCCCGTCGCCGTCGCTGAGCCGCGCCATGGCGTCCTTCATGAGGGCGGCGGTGAGCGCGTATCCGCAGGCGGCGGCCAGGCCGAGCAGGGCGCCCCGGGGATTGCCGCGGGTGGCCCGAGCCCCGGCGATCAGGGCCGCCTCGAAGAGGCCGGTCAGGATCAGCGCCGGAACCCACGCCGCCCCGTGCACCGTGGTGCTCCCGCCGCCCGGAGCGGCCGATGCCATACCGAGGGCCAGACCGACCGTGACGGCGGCCGCCCCGTACCAGACGGGCCGGGGCACCCGCACCCGCATCACGAACCCCGCCAGCAGCAGGGTCGCCGGCAGTTCGATCACGAAGATCGGCTGCACCACCGCGATCGGCCCGGTGGCCAGCGCCACGGCCTGGCAGACGGCCGCGACGATCACCAGGGCGATGCCCGCGAGCCACACCTTCTGGCGCAGCAGATGACCGATCAGCGACACATGCATCGCCTCCCGGTCCGGGACGTTGGCGGCGGCCCGGCGCTGGAGAACGGAGGCGGATCCGTTGCTGAGCGCGGTCAGGACGGCGAAGAGGACGCTGATCACCGGTCCATGATGCGGGCGGACGGCCCCGGGAGCCGGGTCCCACGCCCGGCGGCACGGCGAAGCACGAAGAACCACGCGATCAGGACGGAATCCGGCCTGATGGCCGCGTACCGTGCCGCCCATGGCCGTGCCGAAGAAGAAGATCTCCGCCCCCGCCCCCGCGGTGCTCCCTCCTCGGGCACTGGGGCGCGCGACCCTGGAGCGCCAACTGCTGCTCCGCCGCGCCCGGATGACGGCCCAGGAAGCGATCCGGCACCTCGTCGGCCTCCAGGCGCAGAACACCAGGCCGCCCTACTTCCAGCTCCTGGCCCGCCTTGAGGGCTTCGACCCGGCCGAGCTCGCCGCACTGATGGAGTCGCGCGAGGCCGTCCGCATCGTCACTCTGCGCTCCACCATCCACACCCACACCGCCGATGACGCCCTCACCCTGCGCCCCCTCGTCCAGGAGGCCCGCGACCGGGAGCTGAGGATCTTCCGGAAGCGGCTCGTGGGCGTGGACCTGGGCCGGCTCCGCGACATCAGCCGCGAGTACGTCCAGGAGGCGTCCCGCACCCCGAAGGAGATCCGCGAGAGGCTGCTCACCGAGTGGCCCGACGCGGACCCGCAGGCCCTGAGCACGGCGGCCCGCTGCGTGCTGCCGCTGGTCCAGGTGACCCCGCGCGGGGTGTGGGGAAAGAGCGGCCGGGTGGCGCTGACCACCGTCGAGCACTGGCTCGGCAGGCCCTCCGTGCCGGTGCCCGCGCCCGACGCCACCGTGCTGCGCTACCTCGGCGCCTTCGGGCCGGCGTCGGTGCGGGACATGCAGGCATGGGCCGGTCTGACCCGGCTGGGGGAGGTCTTCGACCGGCTTCGCCCGGGGCTCGTCACCTTCCGGGACGAGAACGGCGTCGAGCTCTTCGACCTGCCCGACGCCCCGCGCCCCGACGAGGACACCCCCGCCCCGCCGCGCTTCCTGCCCGAGTTCGACAATGTGCTGCTCGGCCACGCGGACCGCACCCGTGTGATCCCGCCGAGGTTCAAGGGGCGCAACGGGGTGGGAAACCAGAGTTACGGAAGTGTGCTGGCCGACGGCTTCCTCGCGGCCCTCTGGCGGCTGGACGCCGGACGGGCCGGCGCGCCGGCCACCGTCACCGTGCAGGAGCTGCGGCGGCTCGACGCGGCCGGGCGCGACGCCGTCACTGAGGAAGCCGTCGCCCTGCTCTCCGTGATGACGGAAGCGACCAGGGAGGGCAGCGGGTACGACATCAGGTTCGCCTCGTTCGTCGACTTCGACGGGTGACGGCGGGACCGTGTGAACGGGGCGCCGGGGACGGAAAACCAGCTCCGGCCCCGCGGCTACGGCAGCAGCCCCGCCCGCCGGGCCGCGACGACCGCCTCCAGCCGGGTGTGCGCGCCGAGCTTGCGCATCGCGGAGCGCAGATAGCCCTTCACCGTCTCCGGGCGCAGCCCGAGCCGGTCCGCCGCCACCGCGTTCGTCGTGCCCGCCGCGACACAGGACAGGACGTCGAGCTCGCGCGGTGCCAGCTGCACCTCGCGGGACCCCGGCACCCGGGTTCCGGCCGCCGAGGCGAGCCGCCCGCACACCGCGAGCAGCTCGTCGCGCAGCGCCGGGTCGAGGACCTTCGGCACCAGGGCGCGCAGTTCCCGGTGCGCCTCCCGGACGCCCTCCCACGCCTCCGGGGCGGCCCGCGGATCGGTCACCTCCTCGCGGGTCACGGCCAGCAGCAGCTGCACCTCGTCCCGGACGGCGAGCGCCTGCTCCACGTCGCGGGCCGCCGCCACCGCCGCGTCGAACGTCCGGTCCCCGAGCACGAGGGGCTCGCGCAGCGCCCCGTACAGCACGCCCCGCACCTTGCGCCGTACGACGACGGGCACCGCGACCACCGAGCGCAGGCCCTCCGCGGCCACGGCCGTGTCGTACTCGTGGCTGATGTGGCGCGAGGAGTGGTAGTCGGTCACCGCGCACGGCCGGGACAGGGCGATCGCCTTGCCGCCCAGCCCGCTGCCGGCCGAGATCACCAGCCCGCGCAGGGCCGCGGTGTGCGCCCCGTTCAGCTCGGCGATCCTGGCATGGCGGGTGTCGGAGAGCAGCCCCCCGAACGCCACGGGCAGCCCGCTCGTCCGGCGCAGCCGCAACAGCGCGGCCTGCATCTCCACCGCATCGACGGATTCCGGCACGATGACGCCTCTCTGCCCGGCCCCAGGGCGTTCAGTTGACTGCGCGGCACCCCCGTTCGGGGGTGGTGAGACCTGGGTCACTGTTTACATCATGTTAAGAGACCGGTCCGGTCCGCAATGAGGAGGGCACATGTCGGCAACCAGTGCGACGGAGACGTTCCGGGCCGCCCGGGACTTCCTGCTGGAGCACCGCGAGGACTACAGCGCGGCCTACGAGGGCTTCCGCTGGCCCCGGAGCGACCACTTCAACTGGGCCCTGGACTGGTTCGACGTCATCGCCCGGAACAACGACCGCACCGCCCTGCACATCGTGGAGGAGGACGGCGGGCGCACGGAGATGTCCTTCGCCAGGATGTCCGCCCGCTCCAACCAGGCCGCGAACTGGCTGCGCGCCCAGGGCGTACGGGAGGGCGACCGCATCCTCGTCATGCTCGGCAACCAGGTGGAGCTGTGGGAGACCGCCCTCGCCGCGATGAAGCTGCGCGCCGTCGTCATCCCGGCGACCCCGTTGCTGGGCCCGGCCGACCTGCGCGACCGGGTGGAGCGCGGCAGGGTCCGCCATGTGCTGGTCCGGGACGCCGACACCGGCAAGTTCGACGAGGTGCCCGGCCGCTACACCCGGATCGCCGTCGGCGCGGACACCGCGGGCTGGCTGTCCTACCGCGGGGCCGACGAGCAGCCGGAGACCTTCACGGCGGACCGGGAGACCGACGCCGACGAACCGCTGATGCTCTACTTCACCTCGGGCACCACCGCCAGCCCCAAGCTGGTCGAGCACACCCATGTCTCCTACCCCGTGGGCCACTTGTCGACGATGTACTGGATCGGGCTGAAGCCCGGCGACGTGCACCTCAACATCTCCTCGCCCGGCTGGGCCAAGCACGCCTGGTCCAACCTCTTCGCCCCGTGGAGCGCCGAGGCGACCGTCTTCATCTTCAACTACACGCGCTTCGACGCGGCCCGGCTGATGGCCGAGATGGACCGCTCGGAGATCACCAGCTTCTGTGCCCCGCCCACCGTCTGGCGGATGCTCATCCAGGCCGACCTCTCCCAGCTGAGGACCCCGCCGCGCGAGGTCGTCGCGGCGGGCGAACCGCTCAACCCGGAGGTCATCGAAACGGTACGGCGCGCGTGGGGCGTCACCATCCGGGACGGCTTCGGCCAGACGGAGACGGCCGTCCAGGTCGCCAACACGCCCGGCCAGACGCTGAAGGCCGGCTCGATGGGGCGCCCGAGCCCCGGCTTCAAGGTGGTGCTCCTGGACCCGGTCAGC
This sequence comes from Streptomyces sp. NPDC050423, assembly GCF_040655445.1. Taxonomy (NCBI): domain Bacteria; kingdom Bacillati; phylum Actinomycetota; class Actinomycetes; order Kitasatosporales; family Streptomycetaceae; genus Streptomyces; species Streptomyces sp. NPDC050423. The sequence goes on along the minus strand of NZ_JBFAJY010000012.1, from coordinate 86,351 downwards.
GGGGAGCCCGGTGCCGTCGAGGGCGAGATCTCCCTCGATCTGTCGGCCCAGCCGGTCGGCCTGATGACCGGCTACCACGGCGACCCGGACCGCACCGCCGAGGCCATGGCCGGCGGCTACTACCGCACCGGGGACATCGGCTCCCGCGACGAGGACGGCTACATCACCTACGTCGGCCGCGCGGACGACGTCTTCAAGGCCTCCGACTACAAGATCTCGCCGTTCGAGCTGGAGAGCGCCCTGCTGGAGCACGAGGCCGTCGCCGAGGCCGCGGTCGTACCGGCCCCCGACCCGGTACGGCTCGCCGTCCCGAAGGCGTACGTCGTGCTCGCCGAGGGCTGGGAGCCCGGACCGGACACGGCCAAGGTGCTCTTCGCCCACTCCCGCGCGGTGCTCGCCCCGTACAAGCGGATCCGCCGGCTGGAGTTCGCCGAGCTGCCCAAGACCGTCTCCGGCAAGATCCGCCGGATCGAGCTGCGTGAGGCCACGGCCCGGGGCACCGGAGCCGAGTACGCCGAGGGGGACCTGACGTGACCGAGCTGTCCTACGCCCACGGCACCGGCACCACCGCCCTGCTGGGCGACACCATCGGACGCAATCTCGACCGGGCGATCGACGCGTTCGGCGGGCGCGAGGCGCTGGTCGACGTGGCCTCCGGGCGACGCTGGACGTACGCGGAATTCGGCTCGGCCGTCGACGGCCTGGCCCGTGCGCTGATGGCGTCCGGGGTGGCCAAGGGGGACCGGGTCGGCATCTGGGCACTCAACTGCCCCGAGTGGGTGATCGTCCAGTACGCCACCGCCCGGATCGGTGCCGTCATGGTCAACATCAACCCCGCGTACCGGGCGCACGAGCTGGAGTACGTGCTGAAGCAGGCCGGGATCTCGCTCCTGGTCGCCACGCTCGCGCACCGCACCAGCGACTACCGGGCCCTGGTGGACGAAGTCCGTGCCAACTGCCCCGCGCTGCGCGCCGTGCACTACATCGGCGACCCCACCTGGGACGAGCTGCTGGCCGCCCGGGACGCGGTGACGTCAGAGCAACTCGCCTCTCGTGAGGCGGAGTTGTCCTGCGACGATCCGATCAACATCCAGTACACCTCGGGCACCACCGGCTTCCCGAAGGGAGCAACGCTCTCCCACCACAACATCCTCAACAACGGCTACTTCGTGGGGGAGCTGGTCGCCTACACCGAACAGGACCGGGTCTGTCTGCCGGTCCCCTTCTACCACTGCTTCGGCATGGTCATGGGCAATCTCGGCATCACCTCGCACGGCGCCTGCATCGTGATCCCGGCCCCCGCCTTCGAAGCCGCCGCCGTGCTGGCCGCCGTCCAGCAGGAGCGCTGCACCTCGCTGTACGGCGTCCCCACCATGTTCATCGCCGAGCTGAACCTCCCCGGCTTCGCCTCGTACGACCTCTCCTCGCTGCGGACCGGCATCATGGCCGGATCACCCTGCCCGGTCGAGGTGATGAAGCGGGTCGTCGCCGAGATGCACATGGACGAGGTGTCCATCTGCTACGGGATGACGGAGACCTCCCCGGTCTCCACCCAGACCCGCCGTGACGACGACCTGGAGCGCCGCACCGGCACCGTCGGCCGCGTGATGCCGCACGTCGAGGTCAAGGTCATCGACCCGGCTACGGGCGTGACGCTGGAGCGCGGCGCGTCGGGCGAACTCTGCACCCGTGGCTACAGCGTGATGCTCGGCTACTGGGACCAGCCCGAGCGGACCGCCGAGGCGATCGACCCGGGGCGCTGGATGCACACCGGGGACCTCGCGGTGATGCGCGAGGACGGTTACGTACAGATCGTCGGCCGGATCAAGGACATGATCATCCGCGGTGGTGAGAACGTGTATCCCCGCGAGATCGAGGAGTTCCTCTACGGCCACCCCAAGATCGCGGATGTGCAGGTCGTGGGGGTGCCGGACGAGCGGTACGGCGAGGAGATCCTGGCCTGCGTCATTCCCGGGGACCCGGCGGACCCGCCGACCCTGGAGGAGGTGGCGGCGTTCTGCCGAGGACAGTTGGCGCACTACAAGGTGCCGCGCCTGCTGGAGATCCTCGAAACCTTTCCGATGACGGTCAGCGGGAAGGTCCGGAAGATCGAACTGCGTGAGAACTACGGCCGGTAGGGCCCGGACCGGGTCCGCGTGAGCCGGGGCACCGGCAGGCGCAGGGGCGCGCTGTCAGGCGGCTTCGATGATGTCGCCCGCGGCGGCGTCCCGCGTGGCGGCCGCCCATTCGATCAGGAGCACCTCGTACGCGGCGGACTCTACGGAGGACCAGTCCTGTCCGGCGCGTGCGTCCACGAGCGCGCGGATCGCCTCGTTCGCCTCGACGGCGGCCGGGTGGGCCGGCTGGGCGAGGTGTGCGGGCTGAGGGGCGTGCGCCGGAGCATTGGGTGGAGAAAGCCGTGGAGTTAAGACCATGCGCCCCACTGTAAGGCCCGCCACCGACAACCGACCGAACATCTGTGGCCCCTGGCTCGAACGTGACCGATAGCACTCACCGTGGCCGGTTGATTTCTGTGAGGTGCGGCACGTCCCGGCGCATGCAGACCCTCGGCCACCGGTCCAGGCCGTGTTCCGCCTCCTCGGCGCGGATCTTGCGCAGTCCGTCGGTGAGTTCGCCCTCCGTCAGTACGCGGAAGCCGAGCCGGGCGTAGTACGGCGCGTTCCACGGAACGTGGGAGAACGTGGTGAGGGTGAGCGCGGCCAGCCCCTCGGCCGCCGCCCAGCCCTCCGTATGGCCGATGAGGCCGCCGCCCAGTCCCCGCCGGGCGGCCGACGGATGGACCGAGACCTGCTCGATGTGGGCGGCGCCGTCGACCGGATCGGCGACGAGGTAGCCCAGCGGGCGGTCGTCGTCGGGGCGGACGGTCACCCAGGCGCGGCCGGCCCGGCGGTACTCGTCCAGAACGTCCAGGGACGGCGGCTCGTCGTCGGCCACGCGGGACATGCCGACGGTGCGGAAGGGCTCGCCCGCGGCACGCTCGATGTCCTGAAGCAGCGGGAGATCCGAGCGTCGGGCGGGGCGGATACGCATACCTCAGTATGGAGCGTGCCGCCCGCCGAGCGGTACGGGACCGGCGCTCAGGCGCCCGTGCCGACCAGTTCGTCCGCCGGGCCGTTCACCGGCTGCGGGGTCCCGGTGAGATCCATGGCGAACAGCGGGATGCCGAGCCCGTCCGCGCGCTCCCGGGCGTCCGGCGTGTATCCGGCGAGCGAGAAGAACACCGCGGTGACCGAGGTGCTCAGCGCGTTGAGCCACAGGCATTCGACATCGCGCAGCGCGGTCGCCCTGGTCGTGGAGTCGACCTGGGCGATCAGCCCCGCCGCCCGCAGGTCGATCCGGGACGAGGGGCGTCCGGCGGGCTGGACGACGTCCCGGTAGCCGAGCCACCTCAGATACAGCGCGGCGGCGCCGACCGCGTCGCCCGCGGTACGGATCGTCAGCGGCCGGAACGCGGGCCTCGGGGCCGCGGCCGTACGCGGCAGCGGGATGTGCGACGGGCGCACCGGGCGCGACCCGGTGGACGCCACCGGGCGGACCGGGATCCGCAGCACCGCGCCGCACGGGCAGCACAGCTCGGGCTGCGGCCACTGGTCGTGCCGCCCGCAGGCGCGACAGCGCACCGTCACCCAGTCGTCGTTCCAGGTGCGGTGGGTGATCGTCGTGACGGGGGCGCCGCGCAGCAGCGGCGGGGCGGTCGGGGAGCCGCACGGGCAGGGGTAGGCGGGTGTGGCGAACATGTGGTCGCGGCGGCAGGCCGGGCACCGTACCGGCACTGACTCCACCATGGCCTCCTTCCGCCGCACGGACCGCGGGCGGCCCGGATTCCGGGCCGACTCCGCTCCGTACCCCCATGCTCCACCAGGAGCGAGGTCCCGGGGAGGGACTTGAGCCACTTCGCGGGACCGCCTCCGCCAGGCCGTGTCCACGGGCCGCACTCCGCCGCCTCCCTTGACGGCTGTCCGGGCGCACTTTAGATTTGCTTCCGTATAGCAGAACCAAGTTTCCGTAATGCGGAATAGGTGCTCTCAGGTGGCGCGACAGAGCCCGACTCCACCCAGGTCCGAGCAGGAGCACTCAATGCCTCGAATGACCGCTGCCCGAGCGGCAGTTGAGATCCTCAAGCGCGAAGGCGTCAGCAACGCGTTCGGTGTGCCGGGCGCGGCGATCAACCCCTTCTACGCGGCCCTCAAGGCCTCCGGCGGGGTTCATCACACGCTCGCCCGCCACGTCGAGGGCGCCTCCCACATGGCGGAGGGCTACACCCGGGCCCGCCCGGGGAACATCGGTGTCTGCATCGGCACGTCGGGACCCGCCGGCACCGACATGATCACCGGTCTCTACTCCGCCATCGCCGACTCGATCCCGATCCTGTGCATCACCGGCCAGGCCCCGACCGCCGTCCTGCACAAGGAGGACTTCCAGGCCGTCGACATCGCGTCGATCGCCAAGCCGGTCACCAAGGCGGCCACCACCGTCCTGGAGGCCGCGCAGGTCCCCGGCGTCTTCCAGCAGGCCTTCCACCTGATGCGCACCGGCCGTCCCGGTCCGGTCCTCATCGACCTCCCGATCGACGTGCAGATGACCGAGATCGAGTTCGACCCCGATCTGTACGAGCCGCTGCCGGTGCACAAGCCCGCCGCGAGCCGCAAGCAGATCGAACGCGCGCTGGAGATGCTGAACGCGTCCGAGCGGCCGCTGCTCGTCGCGGGCGGCGGCATCATCAACGCCGACGCGTCCGAACTCCTGGTGGAGTTCGCCGAACTGACCGGCGTCCCGGTCGTCCCGACCCTGATGGGCTGGGGCATCCTCGCCGACGACCACGAGCTGAACGCCGGCATGGTCGGCCTCCAGACCTCGCACCGCTACGGCAACGCGAACTTCCTGGAGTCCGACTTCGTCCTCGGCATCGGCAACCGCTGGGCCAACCGCCACACCGGCAAGCTGGACGTCTACACGCGGGGCCGGAAGTTCGTCCACGTCGACATCGAGCCCACCCAGCTGGGCAGGATCTTCGCCCCGGACCTCGGTATCGCCTCCGACGCCAAGGCGGCGCTGGAGCTGTTCGTCGAGGTGGCGCGCGAGCTGAAGTCGGCCGGCAATCTGAAGGACCGCTCGCGGTGGGCCGCGTCCACGCAGGAGCGCAGGGCCACCCTCCAGCGGCGCACGCACTTCGACGACGTGCCGCTGAAGCCGCAGCGGGTGTACGAGGAGATGAACCGGGCCTTCGGCCCCGAGACCCGGTACGTCACCACGATCGGCCTCTCCCAGATCGCGGGCGCGCAGATGCTGCACGTCTACCGGCCGCGCCACTGGATCAACTGCGGCCAGGCGGGCCCGCTCGGCTGGACCATCCCGGCCGCGCTGGGCGTCGCGACGGCCGACCCCGAGGGCTCCGTCGTCGCGCTCTCCGGCGACTACGACTTCCAGTTCATGCTGGAGGAGCTCGCGGTCGGCGCGCAGCACCACATCCCGTACGTGCACGTCCTGGTGAACAACTCCTATCTGGGGCTGATCCGCCAGGCGCAGCGCAACTTCGACATCGACTTCCAGGTCAACCTGGAGTTCGAGAACATCAACTCGCCGGAGCTGGGCGCCTACGGCGTGGACCACGTCAAGGTCATCGAGGGCCTGGGCTGCAAGGCGATCCGGGTCACCGAGCCGGACCAGCTGCTGCCGGCCTTCGAGGAGGCCAAGAAGCTGGCGGCGGAGTTCCGGGTGCCGGTGGTCGTCGAGGCGATCCTGGAGCGGATCACGAACATCTCGATGAGCGGTACGGACATCGCGTCGGTGAACGAGTTCGAGGACCTGGCGACGGAGCCGGGGCACGCGCCCACGGCGATCCGGCCGTACGTGGAGGTCTGAGTTCGTCTGGCCTGCGGGCCCGTTCCCAAAGAGCACCTACGGAGATCCGTAGGTGCTCTTTCCGTTGGGCCTCGGCGGGAACCGAACCTGCGACACCCGTTTTAGGAGTTCAAACGACCAGTCGTGAGCCCACGGCCCTGCGTCCCCTATGCCGACACGGGGCGACGCCACGACTATCCGTGGTCTGCCGTCGGGCGGTGACGTTGCCGTCACCAATGGGTCCACCGGCCTGTTTAGTGTGGGCAGATAACGGTGAGACCGGACGATGTCCATCGACGGCTGCAACAACGCCATCACGCCTACTCCCGACGGTTCTGAACCTGGACAATCGTCGACAGAAGCAGCCTCATGAGGAAAGCGGCCGCTGACTGATTCCGATCAAGGTCCTCTCGCGTGCATTCCTTGCCAAAGCGCACCTCCTGGATCTTGTTGTTCTCGCCGATAACGACGTGCCCTAAGGGCTGTCCCGCAATTCCTGGCGGGCGCACGACGACAGCTACGGCACCTCGCTGCGTTGTCGGAACGCCCGAATACATCCAGTATTCGGGCGTCCCTCCGCCTTGCGATGCACCGCATCTGACGCCGCGCGCTGTTCCACCAGCAATTGCGGGACAGCCCTTAGGTGCCACACAGTCGTCTCTGGTTCCATTCGTGCATCTCCTCGATAGAGTCGAAAGCCTTACGGGATGTCAGAGGCAGAAGCATTCTGCAAGAGCATTAACAGTCAGGTGAAGTCCGAGCCCTCGGGCGACTGTTCGAGGGCTCGTCTCACCGAGACGCAGAATGCAGTACTGCAGCTGCATCGCGCGCTTGCCCACGTCGGCGTCGAGCGGCGTCCGGACGTCCAGACGATTGGGGACCGGGCCCTCATCGACATCGGCACGCTCGATACAGACGAGGCCACGCTCCTCTACGGCAGTCTCGGCGGCGACGAGTCGGTCTTGTACGACCTCGACCTCGGGGACTGGCACGACCACGAGCGGATCGCCCGGGAGTTGCAGCGGGTGATTACCGCGCCGGGCCGGGTGCTGCTCGTCGAGTCGGTTCCGACCTGCGGACATTGCCGGGGTCGGCACGGCGGAAACCGCATCCGCTTCGACTACCTGGATGTCGACGACGCTCTGCTCCTCGCTGACACGTTGCACCGGACCGCCGCATCAGCAGGCTCGGCTCGGCCCAGTAACTGATGTGCCCATCGTGCAAGCCGAATGCGCGGCCTGTCCTGTCTCTCATCGAGGGCCACACAGGTGACGCCCTCGTACCGGTTGACCCGGAAGAAATGAGGACCCCATGGCGCCCACCCCGCCACGGGCGCCTTACCTCTCGACGTCGTACGACTCCCCACGCCAGAAATGGTGGCCGGCCACCTGGCCGAGCACTGGGGGTGCCGACCCGGGCTGTACACGGGCAGGTGATCGGCGAGCACGGAGACCTGGTGGTGATCTGCGCCTCCTCCACCACGGTCAATGGTCGGGCCGCCCGAATCCCCGTCCAGGCGATCCGGGCGGAGATGGCCGCCCGGCCCGGCCGTATCGCCGCCGGTATCGGCCGGGTCCGCTCCGGCCCTGCCGCTGCCACCGTGGCCGCCCTTGCCCGTGTTCTGGGCGTCACGGACGGCGTCATCGAAGTGTCCGCCCCGAGGAACGGCACGTATCTCGGAATGCCGTTGCACTTCTCCTCCGGGAACCCCACCGTGTGTCTCCCGCGCTTGGGCGCCGAAGAGAAACGCGACCTCGCGGCGGCAGAGGCCAACTTGCAGGCCGCCTACCACCACCTCTGCTCGACACTCAAGGAGATGTCCCTTTCATGACTTCCGCGACCCGCATCACGACGGCCGACAACCAATCGGTCACCGTCATCAGCCAGACCTCGGCCATCACCGACTGGGCCGGCCGGTACCTGGGCCTGTGGTGGACAGCTGCGGACGTTGACCCGGTCACTGTGACCGGCCCGGCGATCCGTGCCGACGTTGACGAGGAACAGCACGCCGAGCTTGGAGCCCGCGTGCTGGCCGGGCGACCGGAGGAGGTCACCTACGCCACCGCCCGGATGATGGTCAGCCGTGACGAGACCGGCCTCGTCACGGCGACTGTGGAAGAAGCCGGGAGCCGAGATGAAGCCGCAGTTCTTCCCAGGCCAACTGGAAACCTGGCTCGGCCTGACGCTGGCCACCGAGGGGCACGCCGTCGGAATCCTCTTCCCGGAGATCGCTCCGGACAGCGCCCCCGCATTGACCATGGCAGCGCGAGGCGTGACCGACGCCGACTTCTTCAGCTCCGCCACAGAGGACCGGTACCCGGACGTCTTCGGGCTCCTGCCCTCCGAAACCTCCACCAAGGATCTCGCCGCTCGCCTGACCCAGCTCCCTCATCAGTCGCTCACCATGAACCACGATCCCGAGGCAAGCACCGCCGTGCTGCTGGAGGCGACGAGGCCTGTCCCCATGGACGGGACCGTGGCCGTTCTCCGACCCAGAAAGGCGTGGAGTACGGGACCGTAATCCGTACTCCACGCCCGGTTCGGGGAAGACAACAGGGGCCGCGGCGGGGGCGAAGGGAAGCAGGTCCGGGGCCTTCAGGTCTGGAACCCGGACCACCACCCGCGTACCACCGCACTGGCATCGCACACCCGCCGCGGCCTCGTCCTGCCCGCGCCCCGCGCAACCCCTCATCCGGGCGGGCGCGATGACGCGAGCAGGGCTTGGGGGCCCAACGAGAGGGCTCAGTCCTCGCGCAGGGCGCGTACGGCCTCCTCCACGCGCTTGCCGTACTCGGTGTCGGCGGCGTGGAAGTGGGCGAGGTTCTTCTCGATCACGTCGTCCCGGGTGACCTGGGACAGGCCGCCCGCGATGTTGGCGATCAGCCGTCCCTTCTCGTCGTCCGACATCAGCCGGTACAGCTCGCCCGCCTGGAAGAAGTCGTCGTCCTTGGTGTGGGCGGGCGCCTCGTGGGTGCCGGTCCAGCCCTGGACGGCCAGCGGTGCGGAGTGCGCCGAGTCCGTCTGGGCCGGGCCCGCGTACGAGTTGGGCTCGTAGTTCTTGTCGTGCCGTGCGCCGTACCGGGTGGCGTGCAGACCGTCGCGGCCGTAGTTGTCGACGACGGCCGTGCGCGGCGCGTTCACCGGGAGCTGGGTGTGGTTGACGCCCAGGCGGTAGCGGTGCGCGTCCGCGTAGGCGAACAGCCGGCCCTGGAGCATCTTGTCCGGGGAGGGACCGATGCCGGGCACGAAGTTGTTCGGGGAGAACGCGGCCTGCTCGACCTCGGCGAAGACGTTGTCCGGGTTGCGGTCCAGCACGAGCCGGCCCACCCGCCGGAGCGGGTAGTCGCTGTGCGGCCACACCTTGGTCAGGTCGAACGGGTTGAACCGGTAGTCCGCGGCGTCGGCGGCCGGCATCACCTGTACGTGCAGGGTCCAGGACGGGTTCATGCCGCGCTCGATCGCCTGGAGCAGGTCCGTCTGGTGCGAGGAGGCGTCCTTGCCGACGAGCTCCGCGGCCTGGTCGGCGGAGAGCGAGCGCACGCCCTGGTTGGTCTTGAAGTGGTACTTGACGAAGAAGGCCTCGCCCGCGGCGTTCGTCCACTGGTAGGTGTGCGAGCCGTAGCCGTTCATGTGGCGGTACGAGGCGGGGATGCCGCGGTCACCCATGAGCCAGGTCACCTGGTGCGTCGCCTCGGGGGCGTGGGCCCAGAAGTCCCAGACGTTGTCCGGCTCCTGACGGCCCGTGAACGGGTCGCGCTTCTGCGAGTGGATGAAGTCGGGGAACTTGAGCGGGTCCTTGATGAAGAACACCGGGGTGTTGTTGCCGACCAGGTCGTAATTGCCCTCGTCCGTGTAGAACTTGAGGGCGAAACCGCGCGGGTCGCGTACCGCGTCCGCGCCGCCGAGCGAGTCGGCCACCGTGGAGAACCGTATGAAGGTCTCGGTGCGGCGGCCCACCTCGGAGAGGAAGTCGGCGCGGGTGAAGCCGGTGACGTCGTCGGTCACCTCGAAGTAGCCGTACGCGCCGGAGCCCCGGGCGTGCACCACGCGCTCCGGGATGCGCTCCCGGTTGAAGCGGGCGAGCTTCTCCAGGAGGTGACCGTCCTGGAGGAGGATCGGGCCACCGACGCCGGCGGTGGCGGAGTTCTGGTTGTCGGCGACCGGGGCGCCTGACTCGGTCGTAAGCACACGCTGCGTCATGGTGTCGGGGCGACCTTCCGTACGGGGAGCTGCTGAACTGCGACATCCTGCGGGGCTCCAGGAGCGTAGGTACGCCCCGAACCCGACGTCAACAGTTTGTTGAAATTCGTGGTGGAGAGGTGTTCCGGACGGCGCCGGCGCCTGGGCGCGACAGGACAGGTGTCAGCGCCGATGCCGTCCGGAAGTCTGTGGGCCGGGGTGTGAGCACCCGGCGGGGTGGTGCCGGCCGGGCCCGCGACGGGGCCCGGCCGCGGTGGATCGGTCCCGGGGTCTAGACGAGCTGACCGGAGAGGCGCTCGACCGAGCGGAGCAGTGCCGAGTGGTCCAGGCCGCCGTCGCCCTGGGCGCGCAGCGAGGCGACGAGCTGGGCGACGACTCCGCCGACGGGCAGCGCGGCACCGACGTTGCGGGCTGCGTCCGTGACGATGCCCATGTCCTTGTGGTGCAGGTCGATCCGGAAGCCGGGCGCGAAGTCCCGGTTCAGGAAGTTGGCCTTCTTGCGGGTCAGCACGGTCGAGCCGGCCAGTCCGCCGTTGAGGACGTCGAGCGCGGCGGCGAGGTCGACCCCGGACTTCTCCAGGAAGACGACGGCCTCGGCGCAGGCCTGGATGTTGACCGCGACGATGAGCTGGTTGGCGGCCTTCACCGTCTGGCCGGAACCGTGCGGACCGCAGAGCACGATGGTCCTGCCCAGCGTGTCGAGCAGCGGCCTGGCGGCGTCGAAGTCGGCCTGCTCGCCGCCGGCCATGATGGAGAGCACGGCCTCGATCGCGCCGGCCTCGCCGCCGGAGACCGGGGCGTCCAGTACGCGGATGCCCTTGTCGCGGGCGTTCCTGGCGAGGTCCACGGAGGTCTGCGGGGTGATCGAGGACATGTCGACCAGCAGCGCGCCGCGCCTCGCGTTCTCCAGGATGCCGTCGGGGCCGTACGCGATGGCCTCGACCTGCGGGGAGGCGGGCACCATCGTGACGATCACGTCGGCGTCCCTGACCGCCTCGGCGATCGAGGAGGCGCCGGTGCCGCCGGCCGCGGCCAGCCGGTCGATCTTGTCCTGCTCCAGGGTGTGACCGGTGACGTCGTAACCGGCCTTGATCAGGTTCTCGGACATGGGCGAGCCCATGATCCCGAGGCCGATCCACGCGACCTTGGGGAGGTTGTTGCTCATGAGGGTGCCTTCCGATAAGCGTGTGTACGAGGGGGAGTCCGCCGCTATCGGCGGGCGGCCCGCGCGGTGGCCGGGAGCCACTCGACGGAGTCGGCGCTCGGCCGGTCGCCGGGCTTGTACTCCAGGCCGACCCAGCCGTCGTAACCGGCCTTCGTCAGCTCGTCCAGGAGCTGCTCCAGGGGGAGCGAGCCGGTGCCGGGTGCGCCGCGCCCCGGGTTGTCGGCGATCTGGACGTGACCGGTCCTGCCGGCGTACGCGGTGATGACCTGGCTGAGGTCCTCGCCGTTCATCGACAGGTGGTACAGGTCCATCAGGAACTTCGCGTTGCCGAGGCCGGTCGCCGCGTTGATCCGGTCGACGACCTCGATCCCGGCCGGTGCGCTGACGAGCGGATAGCGCGGCGACTCCGGCGCGTTCAGGGTCTCGATCAGCAGGATCGCCCCGATCCGGTCCGCCGCGCGGGCGGCCAGTGCCAGGTTCTCCAGGGCGAGTTCGTCCTGCACGGCCGGGTCCACGCCGTCGACGCGGTTGCCGTAGAGCGCGTTGAGCGCCTTGCAGCCGGTCGAGGCGGCGAAGTCGGCCGCCACCTCGATATTGGCGCGGAAGCGGTCCGACTCCGTGCCGGGCACGGAGAGCGCGCCGCGGTCGGGGCCGGGCAGCTGTCCGGCGTAGAAGTTCAGCCCCACCAGTTCGGTGCCCGCGTCGTCGAGCGCCTTTTTGAGGGCGTCGAGTTCGGTCTGCGCAGGGGTGGGGGTCTCGATCCAGGGCCACCACAGCTCGACCGCGGTGAAGCCCGCCGCGGCCGCTGCCGCGGGGCGCTCCAGGAGCGGGAGTTCCGTGAAGAGGATCGAAAGGTTTACATCGAAGCGCTGGTCCGGGTAGCCCATGAGGGTTTCGGCGCTCCTTCCGTATTGCGGAAGTTAGTTTCTGCTTAACGGAAGATTGCCCGGGGGGTGGGCGGGCTGTCAAGGGGGTGCCCGGAATTCGGGCCGGTCAGGCCGGTCGGTGCCGACCGTTGTTGCGTCCTGCGCAATGGCCGGTGCGCCTCTTGCGGCAGCTGTCGGGGGGAGGTCACTGTGGCTGACACATCCGACGCAGCCGACCCCACGAGGTGCCTCGCATGACCACCCCCACAAGCCGCCGCACCCTTCTCGGAGCACTCCTGGCGGGCGGTGCCCTCGCCGCCGCCCCCTCGCTTCCCCGCTCCGGACATCAGGGGCGGGCCCCGCGCACCACCGGAGAGCGGGCGCGCAGGACCGCGACGCTCTTCCTCGGCACCTACACCTCGACGACCCCGGGAGGCACCGGTATCGGCGTCGCCTCCTACGACCCGGTGGCCGGGACGATCACCGGCCGCACCGTCGTCACCGGCGTCGAGAACCCCTCCTACCTCGCGCTGCACCCCTCGGGCGGCACGCTCTACGCCGTCGACGAGCAGGAACAGGGCGGCGTCACCGCGGTGGCCCTCGCCGGCGACGGGACGTTCCGGGTGCTGGGGACCCGGGACACCGGTGGCGCGGGACCCTGCCACCTCTCCGTCCATCCCGGCGGAAAGTGGCTGTTCAGCGCCAACTACACCTCCGGCAGCGTCGCCGTGCACCCCCTAGCCGCCGACGGCTCACCGGGGGAGCGCACCGACCTGGTCGCCCACGCCGCCCCCGCACCCGGACCGGGCCAGGACGGGCCGCATGCCCACCAGATCGTCACCGCGCCGGACGGGGGCCACATCCTCGCCGTCGACCTGGGCAACGACACGGTCTACACCTACCGGCTCGACGAGGACCGCGGCACCCTGGAACAGCTCTCACGGGCGGCGCTGCGCCCCGGCGCCGGACCGCGCCACCTCACCTTCCATCCCGGCGGCCGCTTCGCCTACCTGGCCTGCGAGGTCGACAACACGGTCGTGGTCTGCGGATACGACCCCGCGACCGGCGTCCTGGCCCCGGGCGCCCCGCAGTCCACCGGAACGGGCGGCGGCACCAGCTACCCCGCCCAGGTCCTGGTCACCGGAGACGGCCGCTTCGCCTATCTGGCCAACCGCGGGCACAACAGCCTCACCAGGTACGCCGTCGAGGACGGCGGGGCCACGCTGCGGCTGCTGGACACCGTGCCGGTGGGTGGCGACTTCCCCCGGCACATCGCCTTCTCCCCGGACGAGGCGCTGCTCCTGGCCGCCAACCAGAAGTCCGGCACGGTCACGGTGTTCCGGGTCGACGGGGAGAGCGGTGCCCTGGAGTCCGTGGGGACGCCCTTCGCGGCCCCGGCCGCGGTCTGCGTGCTGCCGCTGTAGCGGTCACCCCGGCGCGGTGACGCCCGTCCGTTAGTGTCGTGCCCGAGCCGCGGGGTTCCCCGCCGCGGTGACACGCACCATGGAGGCACCGTGCGCTTGCGAGTGGAGTTCACCACCGAGCCCTTCGATCTCGACGAGGCGCCCGCCCACGCGGTCGTCGCCCGTGAGGTCGTCCAGTCGGCCGACCTGGACGCCGTGGACGTCGGTCCCTTCGGCAATACGGCCGAAGGCGGCGCCGACGAGGTGCTCACGGCGGTGGACTCCCTCCTGCGCAAGGCCCTGGCATCAGGTGCCACCCGGGTCTCCCTCCAGGTCAACGTGATCGGGGAGGACTCCAAGTGAGCGAGTCCGCGGACCACCCCCTCGTCGCCGCCGTCAAGCCGCTCGTCGACGCCATGGGCGCCCAGCTGCTCGGCCCCGAGCAGGCGCAGCCCGACGACGTCGTGCTGACCTGGGAGGGGCTGGATGTCATAGCGGTCCGGCTGCCGCAGCTCTCGGACTCGCTGGATCACATCCTGGCCGCCATGGAGCGCCGGCACGGCATGCCGCTCGCCGAGCTCGACCGCAGGACCAAGCAGGCGGTCGTACGGTCCCTGGAGGCACGCGGTGCCTTCTCCGTACGTCATGGAGTGGAGACGGTGGCGGGCGCCCTGGGGGTCAGCCGGTTCACCGTCTACAACTACCTGAACAGGGATATCGGGCCGAAGAGCGAGTAGTCGGGCCCGTGGACGGGTGCGGTCCGCGCAGCGTCATGGAAGGCCGTCGTCCGGATCATCGGGCGACGGCCTTTTACCTGAACGTAATTTCAACAAAGTGTTGACGTGGTGTTGTGGAGGGCGTTAGCTATCCGCAGCCCGACCGACGCACAGTGAGAAACAGCCACGGAGGCTCCCGTGACTTCGAGCTCCACACCGGGCCCGGCCCGGTTCAACACCCTGGCGGATCGCGAGGCGGCCGCCGCACTGCACGAGATCTGTGCCAGTGCGGCCTGGGGAAGAGCGATTCTCTCCGGGCGCCCCTACGCCACGACGGAAGCCCTGTTCTCCGCGAGCGACGCCGCCACAGCGGCCCTCGACGCGCAGGACCTGGCCGAGGCGATGGCCGGTCACCCGCCCATCGGCCGCCCGAAGCCCGGGGACCCGGCCTCCTCCCGCGAACAGCGGGGGATGGCCGGCGCCACCAAGGAGCTCAGGGCCGAGATGCTCGAACTCAACCTGGCCTACCAGGAGCGGTTCGGACATGTCTTCCTGATCTGCGCCACCGGGGCCACCGGTGAGCAGATGCGCGACGCGGTGAAGGCCCGGTCCGGGAACTCGCCCGAGCAGGAGCGCGGACACGTGCGCACCGAACTGGGCAAGATCAACCGCATCAGGCTGACCCGTCTCGTCACAGAAGGAGAGTGAAGGTCTTGAGCACCTTCGCCACCGCATCGGTGTCCACCCACATCCTGGACACCAGCATCGGCCGCCCCGCCGCGGACGTCGCCATCTCGCTCGCGGCCCGCGCGGGCAGCGACGCGCGGTGGGTGGCGCTCGGCGGCTCCGCGACCGATGCGGACGGGCGCTGCAAGGACCTGCCGGCCCTGCCGGAAGGCACCACCCACGTACGGCTCGACTTCGAGACCGAGTCGTACTTCACAGCCAAGAAGCAAGCCGAGGCGCAGCAGGACGCCCCCCGCGTAAGGGACAGCGGTGCGTTCTTCCCGGAGGTGGCGATCACTTTCGCCGTCACCCCGGGCGAGCACTATCACGTACCGCTGCTGCTCAACCCGTTCGGCTACTCCGTATACCGAGGGAGCTAGCAGACACATGCCCACGATTCTCGGCCAGAACCAGTACGGCAAAGCAGAG
Source organism: Streptomyces sp. NPDC050423 (assembly GCF_040655445.1). Lineage (NCBI taxonomy): Bacteria > Bacillati > Actinomycetota > Actinomycetes > Kitasatosporales > Streptomycetaceae > Streptomyces > Streptomyces sp. NPDC050423. Next base: position 70,984 of record NZ_JBFAJY010000012.1, on the reverse strand, counting down.
AACCGCGTCGTCAGGATCACGCGGGACGGCGACACCCACCACATCAAGGACCTGAACGTCTCCGTCGCCCTCTCCGGCGACATGGGCGACGTCCACTACTCCGGCTCCAACGCGAACGTCCTGCCGACCGACACCACCAAGAACACGGTGTTCGCGTTCGCCAAGGAGTACGGCATCGAGTCCGCCGAGCAGTTCGGCATCCACCTCGCCCGGCACTTCGTGTCGTCGCAGGAGCCGATCCAGACCGCCCGGATCCGGATCGAGGAGTACTCCTGGGAGCGCATCGAGACCTCCGGCGGCAACTCGCGGTTCATCGGCGCCGACGAGGTGAAGCACTCCTTCGTGCGCAAGGGCCAGGAGACCCGCACCGCCCAGATCACCTACGACGGTGAGAAGTGGGAGATCATCTCCGGCCTCAAGGAACTCACGGTGTTGAACTCGACCAACTCCGAGTTCTGGGGCTACGTCAAGGACAGGTACACGACGCTCAAGGAGGCGTACGACCGCGTCCTGGCCACCGATGTGTCCGCCCGGTGGCGGTACAACTGGACCAGCGACGAGGCTCGCATGCCGAACTGGGAGAAGTCCTACGAGCAGGCGCGCAAGCACATGCTCGAAGCCTTCGCGGAGACGTACTCCCTCTCTCTCCAGCAGACCCTGTACCAGATGGGTTCGCGCATCATCAACAGCCGCAGCGAGATCGACGAGATCCGCTTCTCGCTGCCGAACAACCACCACTTCCTGGTGGACCTGGAGCCGTTCGGCCTCAAGAACGACAATGAGGTCTACTTCGCGGCCGACCGTCCGTACGGGCTCATCGAGGCCACCGTGCTGCGGGACGGCGTCGAGCCGCGGATCCCGGTCGACATGACCAACCTCTGACGCGGCGCGGTGCTGGTCCCCGTCCGTCCACAGTGGACGGGGACCGGCCGGGCCGGAGGGAACTCCCATGGCACAGACCGCACTTGGGCCAGCGGTAGCAGAAGGTCCATTCTCCGGCCAGGCCCAGGCGGCTGAGGCTCTTCCCGCCGCTCGTCACCGGCGTCGTCATCACCCTCATCGGCGTCACCCTGATGCCGGTCCTCCGGCACCGGCACCGGCGCCGGAGCGGTCGTCGCGGGCCTGCTCAATCTCCTCTTCCACCATCTCGGCACCCACAGCCGCACGGCCGTGGCACTCAAATCCTCCTAGGGTCCTGCCGTGCCCACATCGCTGATGAGAGAAGGAAGCACCATGGCAGCACAGGCAGCGCCCGAGCGCGTGGAACGCATCGTCATCGAGAACTGTTCGATCGCCACCGTCGACGCCGACGACACCGAGTACGCCTCGGGCCATGTCGTCGTCGCGGGCAATCGCATCGAGTTTGTCGGCGCCGGCCGGGCGCCGGAGGGCCTGGAGAACGTCGTACGCCGGGTCGACGGCACGGGGCATCTCGTCACGCCCGGTCTGATCAACACGCACCACCACTTCTACCAGTGGATCACCCGCGGCCTGGCCACCGACCACAACCTCTTCGAGTGGCTGGTCGCGCTGTACCCGACCTGGGCGCGCATCGACGAGCCGATGGTCCGCGCCGCCGCGCAGGGCTCGCTCGCCATGATGGCCCGCGGCGGTGTCACCACCGCCATGGACCACCACTACGTGTACCCGCGGGGCTCCGGCGACCTGTCCGGTGCGATCATCGGCGCCGCCCGTGAGACCGGTGTTCGGTTCACCCTCGCCCGCGGCTCCATGGACCGCAGCGAGAAGGACGGCGGGCTGCCGCCGGACTTCGCCGTGGAGAGCCTCGAAGGCGCCCTGGCCGGCACCGAGGCGGTCATCGACGCGCACCACGACGCCTCCTTCGATGCGATGACCCAGATCGCCGTCGCACCCTGCTCCCCGTTCTCGGTGTCCACCGAACTGATGCGACAGGGAGCCGAGTTGGCCCGCCGCCGCGGTGTGCGGCTGCACACCCACGGCTCGGAGACCGTGGAGGAGGAGAAGTTCTGCCACGAGCTGTTCGGCATGGGCCCGACCGACTACTTCGAGTCGGCCGGCTGGCTCGGTGACGACGTGTGGATGGCGCACTGCGTCCACATGAACGACTCCGACATCGCCGCCTTCGCCCGCACCGGCACCGGCGTCGCGCACTGCCCGTCCTCCAACGCCCGCCTCGCCGCCGGCATCGCCCGGGTCCCGGACATGCTCGCCGCGGGCGTCCCGGTCGGCCTCGGCGTCGACGGCACCGCGTCCAACGAGTCCGGCGAGCTCCACACCGAACTGCGCAACGCCCTCCTCGTCAACCGCCTCGGCCCGCACCGCGAACGCGCCCTGAGTGCCCGCCAGGCGCTGCGCCTGGGCACGTACGGCGGCGCCCAGGTCCTCGGCCGGGCCGAGCAGATCGGCTCCCTGGAGCCCGGCAAGCTCGCCGACCTGGTCCTGTGGAAGCTGGACACCATCGCCCATGCCTCCATCGCCGACCCGGTCATCGCCCTGGTCCTCGGCGCCGCGGCCCCGGTCACCCTCTCCCTCGTCAACGGCAAGCCGGTCGTCGAGGGCAACCACCTGATCACCGTGGACGAGGACGCCATCGCCCGTGCCACCCGCGACGAGGCCCGCCGCCTCGCGCAGATCGCCGCCGGGGCCTGACGGCCCGGCGCCCCCGAACCGGCCGGCCGAGGGGGACGGCCCTCGACCGGCCGCCGTGGACCCGAGCGGGGCCCACGGCAACCGGTACGGGAGGCGCGCACCCAGACGTACGCGCCTCCCGTACCGCTGAACCGAGCTGCCCGCACCAGCTGCACGACCTGCACCAACGCACCACCTCCCTGATACCCGCGTCGCCGCAGACGTGTACCCGACCGGAGGAACCGCCATGGCAGCCACGCCCAGGTTTCGCAACGACGCAGACGCAGCACCCGACCCCGACGGCACGTCGGAGCCGGCCGCCCGGTCCGACGGCACTCATCCGGTCGACGAGACACTTCCCCCACTGAAGATGTTCACCAGCGGCCTCCAGCACGTGGCCGCGATGTACGCGGGTGTGGTGGCCCCACCCATGATCGTGGGCCCCGCCGTGGGCCTCAGCCCGAAGGAGACCGCCTTCCTGATGGGGGCGAGCCTGTTCACCGCGGGCATAGCCACCCTGCTCCAGACCATCGGCTTCTGGCGCGTCGGCGCCCGGCTGCCGTTCGTCAACGGCGTCTCGTTCGCCGGGGTGACGCCCATGGTGGCGATCGGCAAGGACCGGGGACACGACGGCATCGCCGTCATCTTCGGCGCGATCATCGTCGCGAGCCTTCTCGGCTTCGTCCTCGCCCCCTACTTCTGCAAGCTGGTCCGCTTCTTCCCGCCGGTCGTCACCGGCACGGTCATCACGCTGATCGGTGTCTCCCTGCTGCCGGTCGCCTTCAACTGGTCCCAGGGCGGCAACGCCACGGCCGACGACTACGGCTCCACCACCAACATCATCATGGCGGCGGGCACCCTGGTGATCGTCCTCGCGCTGAGGAAACTGCTCCGCGGCTTCCTCCAGCAGATCGCGATCCTGCTCGGACTCATCGCCGGCACACTCATCGCGATCCCGGTCGGCATCACCGACTTCGGGGCCATCAAGGACGCCGACGAGGTCGGCTTCCCCACCCCGTTCCACTTCGGCGCACCGCAGTTCGAGATCGCGGCGATCGTCTCGATGTGCATCGTCATGCTGGTCTGCATGACCGAGTCGACCGCGGACATGCTCGCCCTCGGCAAGATCGTCGACCGGCCGGCCGACGAGCGGACCATCGAGGGGGGCCTGCGCGCCGACACCCTGGGCAGCGCCATCAGCCCGCTGTTCAACGGCTTCATGTGCAGCGCCTTCGCCCAGAACATAGGGCTGGTCGCGATGACCAAGGTCCGCAGCCGCTTCGTCGTCGCCGCGGGCGGCGGCATCCTCATCCTGCTCGGCCTGTTCCCGGTGGCCGCCTCCGTCATCGCGCTGGTACCGCTGCCGGTGCTCGGCGGCGCCGGCATCGTGCTCTTCGGGTCGGTCGCCGCGAGCGGCATCCAGACCCTGGCGAGCGCCGCTCTGGAGAAGGGCGAGAACGCCCTGATCGTGGCCGCCGCCGTGGGCATTGGCCTGATACCGATCGCCGCGCCGGACTTCTACCACGCGTTCCCCGAGGACATGCTCGTCGTGCTCGACTCCGGGATATCCACCGGCTGCGTCGTGGCGATCGTCCTCAACCTGGCCTTCAACCACCTGGGCCGACGGCCGGACATCGAGGCGGACGCGGGGGAGGAGAACCTGGATCCGGTCAACGCGTCCCCGGTGGGCGTGCACTGACGATCCGTCACAGTACCGTGGCGCGTACGGCCCCGCCCGTGAGGGGGACCGTACGCGCCACAGCCGTGCCCGGGTCCGTCAGCCGATGTGGAAGCTGTCGCCGTACACCTTCCAGTCCAGCGGCGGGTCCAGGTTCAGGTTGCCGTTCTTCAGGAAGACCCGCTGGGCGGTGTCCACCCGGCTGGTGTCCGAGTGGGCCTCCTCCTGCTGCATGGCCCAGACCCGCGCGTCCAGGAAGGCGTTGAGGTAGGTGACCTCGTTGCCGCCCTGGGCCGGCGGCTTCGCCTTCGCGAGGGCCCGCTTGCGGATGCTGCTGAAGCTCGTGCTGTCGCCGCCGTCGCCGTGCATGACGATGGCGTCGTAGTACGCGAACTGGCCGAGTGTGCCCAGTCCGTCGCTCTTGCCCCGGCTGACCGCCGGGTCGAAGTACACCCGGTCGCGCTCGTCGTTCTGCGCCTGCTGGAACGCCGGATCGTCCGCCGCCGTCTCCCAGGCCCGGGTGAAGCCCGGGTCGAGCCCCTCGTGCGAGTCGGTGCCGTCCACCTCGCGCAGGGCCGGCAGATACTCCGCGAGCGGGTTGCCCGGATCCCGCTGTGTGTACAGCTCCACGAGGTCGAGCATGTCGCCCGTGCCGGAGCAGAAGCCGATGATGCCCGCGGTGTAGCCGCGGCCGTCGTCGATGTCCTCGATGTACCGGTACTGGGACTTCCAGTCCAGCGAGGAGTTCTCCGCGCTGGAGACCAGTTGCATGGCGATGTCCTTCTTCGCCGGATCGTCGAGCCCGGTCGCGGCAGCCTCCTGGTGGTGAACGGCCGGCGGCGCGGGAGCGGTGCCGGCGAAAGCGGTGGCGGGAACAGCCGTGAGCGTCAGCCCGAGTGCGAAGAGCGCGACACGCAGGGTACGGGTGTTGCGACGTGCGGTGCGCTTGTGGGGAGCGTTCACCAGTCCTCCAAAGGAGTTCGTCGTTCCGATTCGTCTGTTAGGAAGCTTTCCTATCAGAATCCCACGACTGCCGTACACCCCTGCGACACAGATGAGTTGGGAGCGGCCCGGGAAATACGGAAGGCCCCGGACCGGGCGCGCGGGTGCCTGGTCCGGGGCCACGGAACGCGGAGGCCGGCCGGCTAAGGACTCTCGATCCGGTAGCTGTCGCCGTACACCTTCCACCTCAGCGGCGTCTCCAGGCCGAGCCTGCCCTCGCGCACGAACACCCGCTGGGCCGTCTCGACCCTGCTGGTGTCGGTGTGTGAGGGCTCCTCGCGCATCGCCGCGACCCGGGCGTCCAGGAACGCGTCGAGATAGGTCACCTCGGCGCCGCCCCGCGAGGGGGTGCGGGCCTTCGCGAGCGCGTGCCGGCGCATCGTACGGAAGCCGACCGTGCCGTCCGCGTCGCCGGACCCGTGCATCACGTAGGCGTCGTAGTAGATGAACTGGCCCAGCGCGCCGAGCCCGTCCGCCTTGGCCTGCCTGACCGCGGGGCCGAAGTACGACGCGTCCCGCTCGGCGTCCTGCGCCGACCGGAAGGCCGCGTCGCCGGCCGCGTTCGCCCATGCCCGGGTGAACGGGCGGCCGAGCCCGGTGTGCGCGTCGGTGCCCTCCACCGTCCGCAGCGCCGGCCCGAACCGCTCCAACGGGTTTCCGGGCCGGGCCTTCGCGTACCGCTCGACGACGCGTCGCATGTCGCCGGTGCCGGAGCAGAAGCCGATGATGCCCGCGGTGTAGCCGCGGCCGTCGTCGATGTCCTCGATGTACTTGTACTGGGACTTCCAGTCCAGCGAGGAGTTCTCCGCGCTGGAGACCAGTTGCATGGCGATGTCCTTCTTCGCCGGATCCTCCAGGCCTGCTGCCGCGGGCCCCTTGCCGTACGCGGTGTCCGGTCCGGCCGCCGAACATCCGCAGAGCACGGCCGCGGCCATGACGAGGGCGGCGGCCGATGAGATCAGGGAACGTGTGCTGAGCTTCACCGCTCCAGCCTGCCAGGCCGCGGGAGTGATCCTCGCCCCTGCACGGAGTTCTCCCTCCGCTGGTCGGGCGGCTGATCGCCCCCGCGGCGCGGCTGTCAGCCGCCGGGCTGCCAGTCGGGGCGCCGGCCGCTCCGGGCGACCGCGCGGTCCAGCAACGGCGCGTCGTCCGGCACCGGGACCGGCGGCCCGAACGGCGAGCCGGCCGGCGGGCTGTCGCCCAGGGCGGCCAGCAGTGCCAGCGTGGAGTGCAGATGCGCCTCCTCGGCCCGGAACGGCTGCCCGGTCGACCTCGCCAGGTCCCAGCCGTGCAGCACCAGCTCGTTCAGCCCGACCATGCCCGCCACCTCGCCCGGCAGGTCCACGCTGCCCGCCCGGCTCATGCCCTGCCAGGCGTCGGGGGAGCGCCAGGCGGTGACCATGGCGTCCAGCGCCTCGGGCAGCGTGCCGCGCCAGTCGTCCGCCGGCACCATCTCCGCCAGCGAGGGCGCCGTGTCGGTCGTCGGCCCCAGCTCCTTGCGCGCGGCATCGCGGAAGGCCACGGCGAGCCCGCCGATGTGGGCGAGCAGGGCGCTCACCGTGACACCGGGACACGGGGTCGGCGCGGACAGCCAGGTGTCATCGACCGCGTCGAGCAGCGCGGTGATCTGCCGGGCCGCGGGTTCCAGATCCTGCGGGGGAGCGTTCTTCGTCTCGTTGTCCGTCTTCGTCTTGTCGTCCATACAGTGCAGACTCCCCGCGTGCCCCGAACTCATCGCCCGCCGACACGGCCCAGGTCCGGGCGCGGTGCACACCGGTACATTGCGGAACGTTCCGCTCCGTCCCCTTGTCGACGCCCCCCACACCGTGCGATACAGGTCTGGACCATTGCTGCCGGACGGAAGGCAAGACCGTGCAACGCCCCCACGCACCCGCCGCGTTGGCCTGCTCAGCCGCCCTGCTCCTCGCCGCGCTCACCGCCTGCGGCGGGTCCGGCGACGATCCCGACACCAGCAGCCCGACGGCGCCGCGCGGGGTGACCGTGCAGGCCGGTAGCGCCACCTCAGCGCATGTGATGTGGGAGGCGGCCACCGACGACAAGGCCGTCACCGCGTACGAGATCTACCGCAAGGGCAAGAAGGTCAAGACCGTCCCGGCAGTCAGGGTGATGATCGACGTCGACGGGCTGACCGCCTCCACCGCCTACACCTTCACCGTCCGCGCCCGCGACGCCGCCGGGAACCTCTCCGCGCCGAGCGCCCCCGCGTCCGTCACCACGCCCGCCCCGACCCCCGCCGACCACGAGGCACCGACCCGGCCGGTGAAGCTGCGCGGCAAGGCCGACGGCAGCCGGGCCGCCACCCTGTCCTGGGGCGGCTCCACGGACGACGTCGGCGTCACCTCGTACGACATCTACCAGGAGGGCTCGCGCATCCACAGCGTGCCCGGCACACAGACCACCGCGCGGCTGACCGGGCTGCGGCCCGGCACGATTTACACCTTCACCGTCCGCGCCCGCGACGCCGCCGACACCTCGTCGAAGGACAGTGACGCCTTCGACCTCACCACCGCTTCCGCCCCCGGCGCACCCGCCGCCACCGCCCCCACCGACCTACGGATCACCAGCACCGCCCAGGGCGAGGAGTACGCCGTCGACCTGGACTGGAAGCAGCCCGTGACCGGCGGCGAGATCCCGGCCTACCAGCTCTACCTGGACGGCCGGCTGACCACCACGATCGTCTGGGGAGGCAAACCGCCCACGGGCCGGGCGAGCTACCGGCTCACCGTCAGCGACCCGCGCGGCACCCGCTACGCGATGAAGATCCGCGCCAAGCTCCCGGACGGCAAGTGGGGGGACTTCTCCGCCTCGCGGACGGTGGTGCTCGGCGGCTGACCGGCCCTCAGGCGTGCGGGGGCCGCCCCCTGTGATCCATTTGATCCCGGAACCTCATTGACCGACTCCACGAGGAACAGGGGATGGGCGATGGATCTCGGCTCCCGCGTCGACACGCTGATGGACGGCCTCACCGCGGACCTGGAGCGGCTCACCGCCATCCCGTCCGTCGCGTTCCCCGGCTTTCCCGCCGAGCCCGTGGACGTACAGCCCCCCGGCGACGCGAGCCTGTGGCTCTCACCGCCCTTCGGACCCACCCCCGTGGAGGGCGGGCTGCGCGCCCGGGGCATCGCGGACGACAAGGCGCGACCTGGGGATCGGGCGCCTCGCCCACCGCCTGCGCGACCGCGGCGCACTGCTCATCGCGGGCGTGATGCTGGTCTTCTCGCTGCTGGGCACGGTCGAGGGCTTCGCCGAGGAGACCCTCGGCTTCTACGGGCTGATCGTCCCGCTGATGCTCGCCCTCGGCTACGACCGCATGGTCGCCACCGGCACGATCATCCTCGGCGCGGGAGTCGGCGTGCTCTGCTCCACGGTCAACCCGTTCGCCACCGGGGTCGCCTCCGCCGCCGGCTTCATCTCGCCCGCGCTGGTCATCGTGCTGGCCCGCGGGGTCACCGTCATCATGAACAACTCCCGGATCACCGACACCGTCCTGCACTCCATCGAGGGCCTGGTGTCCGGCACCTCCTCCGCGGTGTTCGCCGTCGTCGTGTTCGTCGTCAACCTCCCGCTGGCCTTCCTCATCCCGTCCACCTCCGGCCACGCGACCCTGGCCATGCCGATCCTGGCCCCGCCGGCCGACTTCGCGGGCGTCTCGCGGGCGGTCGTCGTCACGGCCTGGCAGGCGGCGAGCGGCTGGATGAACCTGTGGGTGCCCACGACGGCGGTCACGATCGGCGGGGTGGCGCCGGCCAAGGCTGGATACGACAGGTACCTGCGCTTCGTCTGGCCGCTGCTCGCCGTCCTGGCCGTGCTGATCTGCGGGTTCGTCGCGCTGGGTGCGGTGTGGACGTGACCGCGGGGCCGGCGTGCGGACGGCCGGCGAACCGTAAGTGGTCTGTACCTATTGACGAGTTGGTTTAGACCAATTAGTTTCCCCTGTGCTCCATGGAACGAAGGACACCCGCTCCCCCCTGAGGACCCCCTCACAGGTCCCTGCCACAAGGGAGAACCATGTTCGAGCACATACCCCTCAGACGGAGATCGGTGACCGCGCTGGTCGCCGCCCTCGGACTCCTACTCGCCCTGCTGTCCCTCCAGGCCACCCCCGCACACGCGGCGGGCAAGCTGACCGCCACCTTCACCTCGGCAGACAACGGCTCCTGGTGGATGGGGACATACGTCCTGCACAACGACACCGACACGGCCGTCACCGGCTGGAGCCTCGAATTCGACCTGCCGGCCGGGGTCGCGATCGACACCTCCTACAACGGCACCGTCACCACCCTGGGCAGCCACATCACCGCGGTCAACGCCCACTACAACGGCACGGTCGCCGCACACGGCACCACAGAGCCGTACAGCTTCTGGTTCGTCGCCACCGGGCCGATCACCGCACCCACCGGCTGCCGGATCAACGGCGACAAGTGCGACGGCTCCGCGGACGCCCCGCCGGGCGCCCCCGGCACGCCGAAGCAGACCGATGTCACCGCCCGCACCGCCTCGCTGTCCTGGACGGCCGCCACCGCGGGGGACTTCCCCGTGGCCTCGTACGACGTCCTGGCGGGCGGCAAGGTGGTGGGTTCGGCCACCGCGACGACCTCCGCCACGGTCACCGGTCTGACGCCCGCCACCGCCTACTCCTTCACCGTCCGGGCCAAGGACACCCGGGGCAACACCTCCGCCGAGAGCGCCCCGCTGGCCGTCACCACCGTCGACCCGGCCACCGACGCCTCCCCGCCGACGGCCCCCGGCGCACTCCACTCCACCGCGACCGACTCCTCGTCCGTCACCCTGGCCTGGACCGCCTCCACGGACAACCGACGCGTCGCCGCGTACGACATCTACCGGGGCACCACCCTGGCCACCACGGTCTCCGGCACCACGACCACGGCGACCATCGGCGGGCTGTCCCCCTCGACCTCGTACACCTTCACGGTCAAGGCCCGCGACCCGGCGGACAACTCCTCGCCGGCCAGTAACACCCTCACGGTGAAGACCGACGACATCGTCGGCGCAGGCAACTACGCGAAGGTCGGCTACTTCGTCCAGTGGGGCATCTACGGCCGCCAGTACTTCGTGAAGAACCTCCAGGACTCCAGGGCCGCCGACAAGCTCGACATCGTCAACTACGCCTTCGCCAACATCGATCCCAACAACCTCACCTGCCTGAACGGCGTCACCAAGGGCACCACAGCCGACCCCGAGGACCCGGAGCAGGGCACCGGCGCCGGTGACGCCGACGCCGACTACACCCGCCCGTTCAGCGCCGCCCAGTCGGTGGACGGTGTCGCGGACGACGGCTGGGGCAAACTGCGCGGAAACTTCAACCAGTTGAAGAAGCTGAAGAAGCTCCACCCGGACCTGAAGATCGTGGTCTCGCTCGGCGGCTGGACGTACTCGAAGTACTTCTCCGACGTGGCGGCCACCGACGCGGCCCGCAAGAAGTTCGTCTCCTCCTGCATCGACATGTACATCAAGGGCAACCTGCCCGAGTACGGCGGCGCGGGCGGACCCGGCACCGCGGCCGGCATCTTCGACGGCTTCGACATCGACTGGGAGTGGCCCGGCACCGGCACCGGGCACCCCGGCAACCACTACTCGCCCGACGACAAGGACAACCTCACCCTGCTGCTCGCCGAGTTCCGCAAGCAGCTGGACGCGCTCGGCGGCGGCCACCGCCTCCTCACCGCCTTCACCCCCGCCGACCCGCAGAAGATCGGCGACGGCTGGGACCTGGGCAAGGTCTTCGACTCCCTCGACGTGGCCAACGTCCAGGGCTACGACTTCCACGGCTCGGGCAGCGACAACTCCTGGGAACCGAACCGCACCGGCCACCAGGCCAACCTCTACACCGACGACCAGGACCCGTACGACTTCCACTTCAGCGCGGACGCCGCGATCAAGGCGTACACGGACGCGGGCGTCGAACCCTGCAAGCTGACCCTGGGCATCCCGTTCTACGGCCGGGGCTGGCAGAACGTCACCGACGGCGGTGCGGCGGGCGAGTGGCAGTCCGCGGGCGGAGCCGCCCCGGGCCAGTTCGCCGAGGAGGCCGGCACCCGCGGATACGCCAACCTCATCGGCGCCTACCCGACGATGACGGTCCATCACGACGAGCAGTCCGTGTCCACGTACGGCTACACCGGGAACCAGTGGTGGTCCTTCGACGACACCTGGTCCATCGGCAAGAAGACGGCCTATGTGAAGGACGAGGGGCTGCTGGGCGTCATGGTCTGGGAGATGTCGGGTGACACCCCGCAGGGGACGCTGCTGGGCGCGCTCGATTCCGGGCTGAAGTAGGGCCCGCCAGGACAGGGCTTCGCCCCGGTGCCGCACGGCACCGGGGCGAAGGCGTGCGCGGGAGCCGGACTCAGCGCAGCTGCTCGTACGCGGGCAGTGTCAGGAAGTCCGCGTAGTCCTGGTCCAGGGAGACCTGGAGCAGCAGGTCGTGGGCCTGCTGCCACTTGCCGGCCGCGAAGGCCTCGTCGCCGGTCTCGGCGCGGATCGCGGCCAGTTCCTCGGCCGCGATCTTGCGGGCCAGCTCCGCCGTGGCGTGCTCGCCGTTCTCGAAGACCACGTCGGCGTTGATCCACTGCCAGATCTGCGAGCGCGAGATCTCGGCGGTGGCCGCGTCCTCCATCAGGTTGAAGATGGCGACCGCGCCCATGCCGCGCAGCCAGGCCTCGATGTAGCGGATGCCGACCGCTACGGCGTTGCGCAGGCCGTCGTAGGTGGGCTTGGCGTGCAGGGTGTCGATGGCGATCAGATCGCCGGCGGCCACCGAGACGTCCTCGCGCAGGCGCTCCTTCTGGTTCGGCTTCTCGCCGAGGACCGCGTCGAAGGAGGCCATGGCGATCGGGACCAGGTCGGGGTGGGCGACCCAGGAGCCGTCGAAGCCGTCGCCGGCCTCGCGGTCCTTGTCGGCCTTGACCTTCTCGAAGGCGACCTTGTTGACCTCGGCGTCACGGCGGGACGGGATGAAGGCCGCCATGCCGCCGATCGCGTGGGCGCCACGCTTGTGGCAGGTGCGGACGAGGAGTTCGGTGTACGCCCGCATGAACGGGGCGGTCATCGTCACCGCGTTGCGGTCCGGCAGGACGAACTTGGAGCCGCCGTCACGGAAGTTCTTGATGATGGAGAAGAGGTAGTCCCAGCGGCCCGCGTTCAGCCCGGAGGCGTGGTCGCGCAGCTCGTAGAGGATCTCCTCCATCTCGTACGCGGCGGTGATCGTCTCGATCAGGACCGTCGCGCGGACGGTGCCCTGCGGGATGCCGGTGTAGTCCTGGGCGAAGACGAAGATGTCGTTCCAGAGGCGGGCCTCCAGGTGCGACTCCGTCTTCGGCAGGTAGAAGTACGGGCCCTTGCCGAGGTCGATGAGGCGCTGCGCGTTGTGGAAGAAGTAGAGGCCGAAGTCGACCAGCGCGCCGGGCACCGGGGTGCCGTCGAGCTGGAGGTGGCGCTCGTCCAGGTGCCAGCCGCGGGGGCGGGTGACGACGGTCGCGAGCTCGTCGGCGGGCTTCAGGGCGTACGACTTGCCGGACTTCGGGTCCGTGAAGTCGATCGCGCGGTGGTAGGCGTCGATCAGGTTGAGCTGGCCGAGGATGACGTTCTCCCACGTGGGGGCGGACGCGTCCTCGAAGTCGGCGAGCCAGACCCTGGCGCCCGAGTTCAGGGCGTTGATGGTCATCTTGCGGTCGGTCGGACCGGTGATCTCCACCCGGCGGTCGTTCAGCGCGGCGGGGGCCGGGGCGACCTTCCAGGAGTCGTCCGCGCGGACCGCCGCGGTCTCCGGCAGGAAGTCCAGGGTGGAGGTGCGGGCGATCTCGGCACGGCGCTCGCCGCGGCGGGCGAGCAGCTCGTCACGGCGTGGGGTGAACCGGCGGTGCAGCTCGGCCACGAACGCGAGAGCCGCGGGGGTGAGGACCTCGTCCTGCCGGGGCAGGGGCTCGGCATCGACGATGGCCAGCGAGGACGGCGCTGGTGCGGACATGAGCTGTCACTCCTTCAGCGGGCGGTGCGGACGGCGTCTCACGGCCGCCGGGCCGCCTGAAACGGCACGGCGTGCCATGGCTCCGGGATACGGCCGTGGCCGCCGTCTGAGGTGCAGAGGGCTTCTGACCAGTGGATAGTAGTTTCCTCATGGTGGAAGTTCAATGGTTTGTTGATGTCGAGATTCTCCGGGTCGACAGAAGTGGGCCCCTGCTGGCGCAGCGTGCCAGTGTGTTCACTCAAGGTGGGACAGATCCTCCGCCGTGTCGATGTCGTACGCCTGAGCCACATCGGAACACTCGACGAGCGTGATCGCATCGCGGTGCGCCCGCAGATAGGCGCGCGCCCCCTGGTCGCCCACCGCACCCGCCGCGATGTCCTCCCACAGATCTGCCCCGAACAGCACCGGATGGCCGCGTTCCCCCGCGTACGAGGCCGCCGCGAGGCTCGTCCGGGAGCGGTACGCCGACCGGACCCGCGCCACCGCCTCCGCGCCGATGCCGGGCTGGTCGACCAGCAGGACGACCACCGCGTCCGCGCCCGTGCCGGCGAGGGCGCCGAGGCCCGCGCGCAGCGAGGAGCCCATGCCCCCGGTCCACTCCGGGTTGACGGTCACGGTGCAGCCGGGCAGCTCCGCCCCGGCCCGCACCTCGTCGGCCGCCGCGCCGAGCACCACATGGACCGGGCCGCAGCCGCCGTCCCGCAGGGTGCGCACCGCGTGGTCGGCGAGGAGGCGGCCGCGGTGTTCGAGGAGTGCCTTGGGGCGGCCGCCCAGCCGGCGCCCGCCGCCCGCGGCCAGGAGCAGCCCGGCGACGACCGGGGCGACGGACGGGGGGGAGGGAAGCGGAGTGCTTGTCATGCGGCCTGGATACCTCAGACGGGCGGTTCCCGCACAGGCGGACCGTTTCTGCAACCGGCTGTGATCACCCGGGACACACCGAGTTCCGTCCGCGGAGTGGCGCCCGGCACCTTTCATGGCGTTAACTTGCCCGCACCCCCGGACACTTGACCACGGTTCGGGACTCGGTCGAAACACCGGCACAAGGATGTGCGAGGGGGAGTGCTTTGTTGAAAAGCGTGGGGCAGGCTCGGGTGACCAGCAGCGATGAGGACCCGAGGGTGACGGAATTGCGTACGGCCGTCTCCCGGCTCCGGAGGGAGCTGGCCGGACATCCCGCGGAGTTCCCGGACCGGGCGATCGCCGAGGACGAGCTGGCGGCGCTGGACGCGATGGCGGTCAGCGGCACGCCCGAGATTCCGCGGCTCCGCCGGTCGCTGCTGCTGATCGCGGGGGCGATCGGCTCGGTCAGCGCACTGGCGTCGGCGCTCAGGGACGTACGGGTCGCCGTGGACCTCTTCGGAGAACCGCCGCGCCGCTGAACCCGAGCGGCCGGCTGCCGGCTCGCGCGCCCGGGGGAGGGCCGCGGTTCAGCGGCGGATGAGCCTTCGGGCCGTCGCCGCCGCGACCGCGGCCGTACGCGAGTCGACGCCCAGCTTGGCGTAGATGTGCACCAGATGGGACTTCACCGTCGCCTGGCTCAGGAACAGCTTCTTGCTGATCTGCAGGTTGGACAGGCCCTCGCCCACCAGTTGGAGAACCTCCAGCTCGCGCTTGGTGAGGGCCTCCGCGGGGGTCCTCATCCGGTCCATCAGCCGGTGCGCGACGGCCGGGGCGAGAGCGGACCGGCCGGCCGCCGCCGTACGGACCGCGGCGGCCAGTTCCTCGGGCGGGGCGTCCTTCAGCAGATAGCCGGCGGCGCCCGCCTCGACCGCGGCGAGGATGTCGGCGTCCGTGTCGTACGTGGTGAGGATCAGCACCCGGGGCGCGTCCGGCACCGCGGTGATCGCGGCGGTGGCCTCGGAGCCGTGCAGACCCGCACCGAACTGCAGGTCCATCAGGACGACGTCGAACTCGCCGGTCGCGGCCAGGGTGACGGCCTGCTCGGCGGTGGCGGCCTCGGCGGCGACATGGAAGTCCGGCTCGGTGTCCAGGACGGCCCGCAGCCCGGCCCGGACCACCGGGTGGTCGTCGGCGAGCAGCAGTCTGATCGGTGTGGTCATGCGGAGTCCTGTCCGTTCGGGCCGGCGGGGAGCGGCAGGGTGAGGGCGACGGCCGTGCCCTGGCCGGGCGCCGACTCGACGCTCAGCGTGCCGCCCAGGGAGCGGGCCCGGGACCGCATGGCGGGCAGCCCGAAGCCACCGGTGCCGCTGCCGCCGGCCGGGACGGAGTCCGGTGCGAATCCGTGGCCGTCGTCGACGACGTCGAGCGACACCGAGGTGTCCATGAAGCTCAGTGTGATCTCGGCCCGCCGCGCCTCGGCGTGCCGCACGGTGTTGGCCAGCGCCGACTGCGCGGTACGCAGCAGCGCCACCTCGTACGGGGTGGGCAGCTCGACCGGGGTGCCGCTGACGGCGAACTGCACCGTGAGGGCGGAGTCCGTGGTGCGGGCCGAGAGCCGTTCCAGGGCGGCGGCGAGGGAGCCGTTCTCCAGGTCGGGCGGGGTCAGGGCGCGGACGAAGCGGCGGGCCTCGGCGAGATTGTCCTGGGCGGCCTCGCGGGCCTGACGGACATGGGGGGCGGCGGGCGCGTCCGGCTCCAGGGTGCGTTCGGCGGCGCGCAGCAGCAGCTGAATGCTGGAGAGACCCTGCGCGAGCGTGTCGTGGATCTCCCGTGCCAGCCGTTCGCGTTCGGCGAGCGTGCCGGCGGTGCGTTCGGCCGCCGCCAGATCCGCCCGGGTCGAGACGAGCTCCTCGATGAGTTCGCGGCGCCGCTCGCTCTCCCGGAACAGCGTGTCGTACCCGAGCACCGTGGCCACGGCCACCGCCGCGCCGAGCAGCGGGCCGATGAAGGTGCCGGGCGTGACCGCCTGCCCGTGCACCAGGAAACTGGTGATGGCGGCGGCGGCGGTGACCACGACCGCGGGCAGGCCCCAGCGCATCGGCAGCAGATGCAGCTGGAGGAAGTACAGCGGGAAGGCCAGCCACAGCCCGTCCGGCGAGAGGGCCAGCAGCACCAGCCAGAGTGCCCCGAGGACGGCGAGCCAGCACGCCCCCGCCCGGGTCCCCGGCTGTACGACAGGGGCGAGCGCACCCGCCGCGTACACCGCGGCCAGCACGCAGGACGCCACGACGACGGCGGTGGCGTGCGGATCCCCGTCGCTCACGGCCTTGACGGCCGCCAGCGCCAGCAGTCCCAGCAGCAGGGCGTGCAGACACAGCCGCAGCGCGGCGGCGACCGGGGGGTGCACACGTGTTTCCATGATTCGTCCAGCGTAGGCGCGGGCTGCCCGGGGCCGGTCAACCGAAAGGTTGATGTCGGGCCCAGCCTGCGTGCGATGTTTCTCCGGCCGCGCGGACCGACGCTTGAGTCATGTTCGTTGCATGGAGAGATCTTCGGTTCGCCAAGGGCCGGTTCGCGCTCATGGGCACGGTCGTGGTGCTGATCACGCTGCTCGTGGGTCTGCTGTCCGGTCTCACGGCCGGACTGGCCCGGGAGAACACCTCGGCCGTCACGGGGCTGAGCGCCGACCACCTGGCGTTCGCCGCCCCGCCCGACGGCCAGTCGGTGTCCTTCACCAATTCCACCGTCAAGGAGTCCGCCTGGCAGAGCTGGGCGGGGCAGCCCGGCGTCGAGAAGGCCCAGCCGCTCGGCATCCGCACGCTCAACGCCGCCGCGGTGGCGGGGGAGCGAACGGCGGCCGTCTCGGCGTTCGGCGTCGAGCCGGACGGCGGCCTCGCCCCCTCCGGCACTCCGGTGGGACCCGGAAAGGTCGTGCTCTCCGCGCAGGCCGCCGATGACCTCTCCGTCAGGACCGGTGACCGGCTGCGCCTCGGCGGCGACGAGGTCACCGTCGCCGCGGTCGCCGGCGACGCCTCGTACAGCCACACGCCGGTCGTGTGGACCGCGCTGGCCGACTGGCAGCGGTTCGGGGCCGACGGCTCGGGCGGCGCGGCCAACGCCACCGTGGTCGCCCTGACCACCACCGACGGCGCCGATCTGGCGGCGGGCGACCGCGCGGCCGGCACCAGCACGCTCACCCTGGACGGCTCCCTCACCGCCATCGGCTCCTACCAGGCCGAGAACGGTTCGCTCCAGTTGATGCGGGGCTTCCTCTTCGCCATCTCCGCCCTGGTCATCGGCGCCTTCTTCACCGTCTGGACGATCCAGCGCAGCGGCGACGTCGCCGTCCTCAAGGCGCTCGGCGCCTCCACCCCCTATCTGCTCCGGGACGCACTCGGCCAGGCCGTGGTGATGCTCGCCATCGGTACGGGGATCGGCACCGCCCTCGCCTCCGGCATCGGCGCCCTGGTCAGCGGCGGGGCGGTGCCCTTCGTCCTGGAGGCGTCGACCGTCCTCGTCCCGGCCGCCGTCATGATCGCCCTCGGCGCAGTCGGGGCGGCCCTGTCCATCCGGCGGATCACCGCCGTAGACCCGCTCACCGCACTCGGGAGTGCCCGATGACCCTCACGCTCACCGACGTCACGCTCACCTACCCCGACGGCGACGGGCGGCTCACCGCCCTGGACCGGGTCGGACTCGACGTGCCCGCGGGCACCCTCACCGCGGTCGTCGGCCCCTCGGGCTCGGGCAAGTCGAGCCTGCTGGCCGTGGCCGCCACCCTGGTCACCCCGGACGAGGGCACCGTCGTCGTCGCCGGGACGGACACCGTGGGACTCAGCCGCGCCGACAAGGCGGAGCTGCGCCGCGAGCGGATCGGCATCGTCTTCCAGCAGCCCAACCTGCTGCCGTCCCTGACCGCGGCCGAGCAGCTCCAGGTCATGGCGCACCTGTCGGGCCGCGCGGCCCGGACCGCCCGGACCCGGGCGCTGGAACTGCTCGACGCGGTCGGTCTCGCCGACAAGGCCGACCGCAGGCCGCACCAGCTCTCGGGCGGCCAGCGCCAGCGGATCAACATCGCGCGGGCCCTGATGAACGACCCGGCGGTGCTCCTCGTCGACGAACCGACCAGCGCACTGGACCACGAACGGGGGGCGGCCGTGCTGGACCTGCTCGTCACGCTGACCCGGGAGCGGTCCACGGCGACCGTCATGGTCACCCACGACAGGAACCACCTGGACCGGATGGACATGACGGTCACGATGCAGGACGGCCGACTGACCGCCCCGGCGCTCACCTAGGCCGGCGGTGCGCCGCTACCGCGGAGGGGTGGCCCAGAGCTTTCGAGCTCCGGGCCACCCCTCCGTCGTGCGGGCAAGCCGTGTCAGCCGGACGTCGTCTCACTGCTGGCCAGCGCCTCGGAGAGCTCCCTGGCGGCCTGCTGGAGGATCGGCACGATCCGCTCGGTGGCCGCCTCGGTCACCCGGCCCGCCGGCCCCGAGATCGAGATCGCGGCCGAGGTGGGCGAGTTGGGTACCGGGACCGCGAGGCAGCGGACCCCTATCTCCTGCTCGTTGTCGTCCACCGCGTAACCGGCCCTGCGGACCTGGTCCAGCGCCTCCAGGAAGCCGTCGGGAGTGGTGATCGTCTTCTCGGTGGCGGCCGGCATCCCGGTGCGCGCGAGCAGCGCCCGTACCTCCTCCGGCGGGGTGTGCGCGAGCAGCGCCTTGCCGACGCCCGTGGAGTGCGGCAGCACCCGCCGGCCCACCTCGGTGAACATGCGCATCGAGTGCTTGGACGGCACCTGCGCCACGTACACGATCTCGTCGCCGTCGAGCAGCGCCATGTTCGCGGTCTCGCCGGTCTCCTCGACCAGCCGTGCGAGATACGGGCGCGCCCAGGTGCCGAGCAGCCGTGAGGCGGACTCGCCGAGCCGGATCAGCCGCGGGCCGAGCGCATAGCGCCGGTTGGGCTGCTGGCGCACGTATCCGCAGACCACGAGCGTGCGCATCAGCCGGTGAATGGTGGGCAGCGGGAGTCCGCTGCTCGCGGAGAGCTCACTCAGACCGACCTCGCCCCCGGCATCGGCCATCCGCTCCAGCAGATCGAAGGCGCGCTCAAGTGACTGCACACCCCCGCTGGATCCGGCGGGCTTGGAGTCGGATGTGCTGGCGTGGGACGGCGGCACGTCAACGGTCCTTTCGAAGCGGAAGAGCAAGGCAGCAGCCTACCGGGCGCTTCCCGGTCGGCCCACTGTTCCAGGGCGGGGTCCTGGCCGGTCAGGGCCCGTTTGTCCGGGTGTCCGCCGGTGGCCCGGAGGTTCCGCGACACCGCGTCCGGCATATTCTACATTCCACTCTCCGAAATCAGTCTTTTGCTTTGTGGAAATCTCCAGCCGATGTCCCGGGTGGTCCGCCGGGTGGGCGACGCGGGAAACGGGGTCTTGACGGGCCGCTTTCACGAGTGAAGACTCCCTCAACAGTTCGTTGAATTTCCGAGGTGGGGAGCACGGGTGTCCGGTACGGACGTGAAGCTGGTACTGCGCTCGACGCGCGTCGTCACCCCTGACGGGACGCGGCCCGCGGTGGTCGCCGTCGCCGGCGGGAAGATCGACGCCGTCCTGGCGTACGACGCGGAGGTGCCCGCGGGTGCCCGGCTGGAGGACTTCGGCGACGACGTCCTGCTGCCCGGCCTGGTGGACACCCACGTCCATGTGAACGACCCCGGCCGCACCGAGTGGGAGGGTTTCCACACCGCCACCCGGGCCGCCGCGGCCGGCGGGATCACCACGCTGCTCGACATGCCGCTCAACTCCCTCCCGCCGACCACCACCGTCGAGCACCTGCGCGTCAAGCAGCGGGTGGCGGCCCCCAAGGCGCACATCGACACCGGCTTCTGGGGCGGCGCGATCCCGTCCAACGTCAAGGACCTGCGCCCGCTGTACGAGGCCGGGGTCTTCGGCTTCAAGTGCTTCCTGTCGCCCTCCGGTGTGGAGGAGTTCCCCGAGCTGGACCAGGAGCAGCTGGCCCGGTCGATGGCGGAGATCGCCGGTTTCGGCGGGCTCCTGATCGTGCACGCCGAGGACCCGCACCATCTGGCGTCCGCGCCGCAGCGCGGCGGCCCCGCCTACGCCGACTTCCTCGCCTCCCGGCCGCGCGACGCCGAGAACACCGCGATCGAGGGGCTGATCGCCCACGCCAGGCGGCTGAACGCCCGCGTCCACGTGCTGCACCTGTCCTCCAGCGACGCACTGCCGCTGATCGCCGCCGCCAAGCGTGAGGGCGTACGCGTCACGGTCGAGTCCTGCCCGCACTTCCTCACCCTCACCGCCGAGGAGGTCCCGGACGGCGCGACCGAGTTCAAGTGCTGCCCGCCCATCCGTGAGGCGGCCAACCAGGACGCGCTGTGGGCGGGGCTCGCGGACGGCACCATCGACTGCATCGTCTCCGACCACTCGCCCTGCACCACCGACCTCAAGACGCCCGACTTCGCCTCCGCGTGGGGCGGCATCTCCTCCCTCCAGCTCGGACTGCCCGCCATCTGGACCGAGGCCCGCAGGCGCGGCCACTCGCTCGACGACGTCGCCCGCTGGATGTCGGCGGCACCCGCCGAACTGGCCGGGCTGCGCGCCAAGGGTGCGATCGAGGCCGGCCGCGACGCCGACTTCGCCGTCCTCGCACCCGACGCCACCTTCACCGTCGACCCGGCCGGGCTGTTCCACCGCAACCAGGTCACCGCCTACGCCGGCCGGACCCTGCACGGTGTCGTCAGGTCCACCTGGCTGCGCGGCGAACGGATCGCGTCGGACGGCATCCTGGCCGAGCCCACCGGCCGCCTCCTCGAAAGGAACCGCTGACGGGCAACTCGGCGGACTGGACGACTGAACCGGACCCCTCCGGCACCTGTCCGTATTCGGGGGATACGGTATGGATGTGGGACCCTGCCCGGGTTGCCGCACATCCCGAGCAGGAGTTGTCATGATCTTCATCGCCGTCAGGTTCACCGTCCGCAGCGCGGACCGCGACAAGTGGCTCCCGGCCGTCGAGGACTTCACAGTCGCCACCCGGCAGGAGCCGGGCAACGTGTTCTTCGACTGGTCGCACAGCGTCGAGAACCCGGACCAGTTCGTGCTGCTGGAGGCGTTCGCGTCCGCCGAGGCGGGTGCGGCCCATGTGAAGTCCGAGCACTTCGCAGCGGCCATGGACCGGATGGCGGACCTGGTGGCGCAGACGCCCGAGATCATCAACGTCGAGGTGCCGGGCGAGGGCTGGTCCCGGATGGCGGAGCTTCAGCCGCGCACCCGCTGAGCGTGCCGCCCGCCGCGGCGTCGCTCAGAACTCCTCGTGCGTCTCGGGGTCCCCGCCGAACCGCTCCCGCGGTCCCGACGAGATGCGGGCCAGTTCGTCCGCCGTCAGCTCGAAGCCGAAGAGGTCCAGGTTCTCGCGCTGCCGTCCCGGGTCGGCGGACTTCGGGATCGGTACGGCCCCGAGCTGGGTGTGCCAGCGCAGCACCGCCTGCCCCGGCGTCACGCCGTGAGCCCCGGCGACGGCGACGAGCCCGGGATCGGCCAGCAGATCGCGGCCCCGGCCCAGCGGGCTCCAGCTCTCCGTGACGATGCCCTTGGCGGCGTGCACGGCCCGCAGCTCCTCCTGCGGCAGCCGCGGATGCATCTCGATCTGGTTGACGGCGGGCAGCACCCCGGTCTCCCGTTCCAGCCGGCCGAGGTGGTCCGCGGTGAAGTTGGACACCCCGATCGACCGTACGAGGCCCTCCTCGCGGAGCCTGATCATCGCCTTCCAGGTGTCCACGTACAGATCGACGCGGGGCAGCGGCCAGTGGATGAGGTAGAGGTCCACATAGGAGAGGCCGAGGTTGCGGCGGGACTCCTCGAACGAGGCCAGCGTCTTCTCGTACCCCTGGTGGCGGCCCGGCACCTTGGTGGTGACGAAGACGTCGGCCCTGGGCACACCGCTGCGGGCGATCCCGCGCCCGGTGCCGGTCTCGTTGCCGTAGTTCAGGGCGGTGTCGACGAGCCGGTAGCCGAGCCCCAGGGCCCCGGCGACGGCCTGTTCCGCCGCGTCGTCGTCCAGTGGCCAGGTGCCGAGCCCGACCGCGGGAACGGTACGGCCGTCGTTCAGGTCGTGCACCGGGGTCTCGGACATGATCTTTCCTCTCGCCGACGGTGGCCTGCCCTGCCCGGCCAGCCTAGATGATCTATTCCAAGGGGTTAGTGGTCGTAGGCGGTCAGTGAGCGTAGGACGGGCTGTCCGGTGTGGTCGTTGTGCCAGATCGCGGCGGTGAGCGCGAGGATGCGCTGCATGACGCGGGCGATGACACCGCCGGGTGTGCGCCCTCGGTGCTGTTCGAGATCGAGGTGGCCCTTGAAGGTCTCGTTGACCGACTCGATGACCTGCCGCAACGGCCTGAACAGGGGTGCTCCGGGCCGTTCCGGCTCGCCTTTGCGGGCCGGCCGCAGCAGCCGGATGTCCTGCTCGGCCAGTTCGTGTTCGAAGCCCCGGCCGAAGTAGTTCTTGTCTCCGATCGGCTGTGGCTGGCGCAGTAGCCGTACTCGGCCCATCCGGCCAGGTCGGTACGTTTGACGGTCTCGCGGGAGCGGCCGCATTCCACTGGCGTGGAGTCCACGATCCACACGTCGTCGCTCCACACGGAGGTGTCGGCGGCCAGCAGTCGGGTGACGCGCCGCAGCAGACCGGCGGCCATTCGCAGCCGCTTGTTGTAGCCGGGCTGCTTGGGCAGGTACGGGAACAGATGTCGCAGGTGGGAGCGGGCGTGCCGGAGCCACCTGGCCTCGGAGGTGAAGCCGAGCATGGCCTGCATCATCGCCAGGGTCACCAGCTCGGCGTCGCTGAGCTGCGGCGCAATGCCCACGGCCGGCCGCCATGGCCCGAACTGCGGCGAACCCTTCAGCAGATCATCGGTCTTCGCGTAGAGCGCGGTCGCGAGGGAGTCCAACTCTGTCTTCACGCACCGACATTGGACTCCCTCGCGTCGACTGAGCAGGGGTCGTGGCAATCCCGGCGTGGATACCTTCGACTACGGTGTCAGCACGATCCTGCCGAAGACCTCGCCCGCGTCCATTTTCTGGTGCGCCAGCACGGCTGCGTCCAGTGGCAGCACCTCGTGCACCACTGTTTCGATCTCGCCCCGGCTCGCTGCGGCGAACTGCTCGCTCCGCACGGCACGCCGTTCGGCTGCGGTGACGGTGGCTGCGCTGAAAGCGGCGAAGGACATCGACTTCTGGAACGCGGCCATGACCTTCGTGCCGAAGTCCGCCGGTGGCTGGCCTGCGACAGCGCCCACGGCCACCATGCGGCCGTTCGGGTTGAGCCGGTCGAAGAACGACGGCATGTCCTTGCCGGCCACCACGTCGATGATGACGTCATAGCCTGCGGGAGATGGTTCCCCTCCGTCGCCGGAGCGGTCCAGCACGTGGGTCGCGCCGAGGCGTCGCAGTTGCTCGCCGCGCTCGGCCGAGGAGGTGGTGACCGCCACTGCGGCGGCGGCGCCGCGAGCGGCGAGTTGCACTGTCATGATCCCGATGCTGCCGGCCGCACCACGCACCAGGACCGTCTCCCCGGGAGCGAAGTGGGCGTGGCGGAGCCCGAAGTGGGCCACCACACCGGAGCTGCCGAGTGTCACCGCGTCGACTGCGGACAGGTTCACGGGCAGGGGAACGATCTCCTCGACCGGCGCGAGGGCCTGTTCGACGTAGCCTCCGCCGGTGCCGGTGAAGGCCCACACCCGCCCGCCGATCCACGACGCGTCGACGCCGTCGCCGACCGCGGTCACGGTGCCCGCCACCTCGCTGCCCGGGATGTGGCCCTCCTTGAAGCCGTAGGCGGCCAGAGCCCCGCTTCTGATCACGGTGTCGACACCACCGACGCCCACCGCCTCGGTGGCTATCAGTACCTGCCCGGCAGCAGGTGCGGGTACCGGCAGGCCGACAACAGCCAGACCGTCAGGACTTCCGAACGTCTGGATCGAGATTGCCTTCAATGTGGTCTCCAGGTTCTCGGACAGCTCAAGCACGAGAGCTTCTGCGTCTCGGACGGTAACGGACGCCCCCGTCCGTTTAGGTAAAGTGAGAGTGGTGACCGACCGTTTGCCTCATACGTTGCGTTCCGACGCGCTGGACAACCGCGAACGCATCCTCGACGCGGCCCGAGCGCTGTTCTCCACCGATGGCCTGGACGTGCCGATGCGGGAGGTCGCGCGGCGTGCCGGGGTGGGACCTGCCACCTTGTACCGTCGCTTCCCGACCAAGCAGATGCTGGTCGCCGAGGCCTTCGCGGACCAGCTGAATGCATGTCGCGCCATTGTCGACGAGGGGTGCGCCGATCCTGATCCGTGGCGTGGCCTGTGCCTGGTGATCGAGAGGATCTGTGAGCTGCACGCACGGGATCGGGGCTTCACCGAAGCCTTCCTGTCGACCTACCCGGAGGTGAAGGATGTCGCCGCAGGCCGTGAGTACACGGTGAAAGCAGTCGCCGAACTGGCTCAGCGAGCCAAGGAAGCGGGGCACCTGCGGTCCGACTTCGTCCTGGACGACCTGATTCTCATACTCATGGCCAACAAGGGGATCCACGCCACATCGACCGCCAGCCAGGTCAAGGCCTCCCGACGCTTCGCAGGGTTGGTGATCCAGGCGTTCGAAGCCTGCCCTCAGCACGCACCACTACCACCAGCGGCACGGCTGGCATCCGCAGCACCGGACAGCACCTGACCGTGGGCGAGCGGTATTTACGCTCGACGCACGAACCACTGAACCCCTTGGAATAGATCATCTAGGCCGGGCAGGGGCGAGGGGCAGTGCGGGGAGAGCCCGGCCGGCTTACGACCTGGTGCACGATAGTGAGCGGGCTCCCGACACCCTGCGACTCCGCCTCCGGCGTTGTCGTCGGTCAACGACGCTCCGCGTCGATTCCCTCCTCCGCCTTGGATCCGAAGCCGCATGACGCCGCTCGCTGATCCGCTCCCCATCGCGCACCAGGTCGTTACTTCCCCTGGCCCGCCTCGCGGTGCAACTGGGCGATGACCTCGTCCACCCGGCTCCGCTCGTATCCGCGGCGGACCAGCTCGAAGCCCACGGCATCGGCCGGCGGGGAGCCGCTGCGGAGCCGGGTGATGTAGGCGTCGACCTGATCGCGGTCATATCCGCGCCGGGCGATGCTGAATCCGAACTCCTCGTGCAGCGGTGGTTCGTACTTCCAGCGTGACGCGCCGAACATGGCTGCCCCCTCCGGACGGAAATAGTCCGCCCCACTCTGCCATGCACCTCAGGCGGTGTGGCCACCGTCCACCAGGATCTCCGTGCCGGTGATGTACGCGGCCTCGTCCCCGGCCAAGTAGGCGATGAGCGCGGCCACTTCACCGGCCGTGCCGAACCGGTCCAGTGCGGTCGCGGCGCGCTGCCCGGCGGCGAACGGGCCGTCGGCCGGGTTGAGGTCGGTGTCCACCGGTCCGGGCTGGACCAGGTTGACGGTGATCCCGCGCGGGCCGAGCTCACGGGCGAGCGGCTTGGTGAGTCCCGAGAGCGCCGACTTGCTCATGGCGTAGAGCGTGCCGCCCGGCCCGCCCGCGAACCGGCTCAGGGCCGTCCCGAGGGAGATGACGCGGCCGCCGCGCTCCATCACCCCGGCCGCCGCCCGGCAGGCCAGGAAGACGGCCCGCACGTTGACGGCGAGCACTCGGTCGACATCGGCGGTGGTGAGGGTGTGGATGGGGCCGAGAACGCCGATACCCGCGTTGTTGACCAGGACGTCGAGCCTGCCGAAGGTCTCCGCCGTCCGGTGCACCGCCGCAGGTGCGGCCTCCGGGTCGGCCGAGTCGGCGCGCAGGGCGACCGCGCGGCGGCCGCACGCCTCGATCTTCCGCACGGTCTCCCGGGCGGCGGCTTCGTCCCGGGCGTCGGTCAGTGCCACGTCGGCGCCGTCCTGGGCGAGCCGCAGGGCGGTCGCCGCACCGATGCCGCGGCTGCCGCCGGTGACGAGAGCGACTCGGTTCGAGCCGGTGCTGCTGGTGTCGTTCATCAGGGGTCCTGTCCGTTGCCGTCGGTGTCGCCGGTTGGCCGGCAACGACGAGGAAAGCGCTTCGGCGGACCGGACACCGGCGGTAAACGGACGCCCACTCCGCTACGGCGGCCGGGGGCCGGCCGATGAGTTGCGGCCGACGCGGGGGTCAGAACAGATGGAAGCGGAATCCGCGGCCATTCCCGAAGGAGCAGGATCATGGCGAAGCTGACCCTCATCACCTTTCTGACGCTGGACGGCGTCATGCAGGCCCCCGGCGCCCCCGGGGAGGACCCGAGCGGAGGGTTCGAGTACGGCGGCTGGCAGGCCCCGGTCATGGACGAGGGCCTGGGGCGGTTCATCACGGAGGTGTTCGACCGCTCGGCGGCCTTCCTGCTGGGCAGGCGTACCTACGAGATCTTCGCGGGGTACTGGCCGCGGATCACCGACCCCGGCGACCCGATCGCCAACCGGCTCAACCGGTATCCCAAGTACGTCGTCTCGACCACGCTGGAGAAGGCCGACTGGGAGAACACCACCGTGATCTCCGCCGATGCCGCCGCGGAGGTCGCCCGGATCAAGGAGCGCACGCAAGGGGGCGAGCTCCAGATCTGGGGCAGTGGCGTGCTCGCCCGGTCCCTGATGGCGCACGGCCTGATCGACGAGTACAACCTGCTCGTCCACCCGGTCGTGCTCGGCGCCGGCAGGCGGCTGTTCACGGACGGCGGACCGCCGACCGCCTTCGAGCTGACCGGTTCCCGGATGACCCCCAACGGCATCGCGATCAACACCTACCGGCCCACCGGGCCGGCCTCGTTCGGCTCCGTCCCGGACGGTACGTGAGCGGCCGGCGCGGTCAAACCGGACGGAACGCCCCGGGCCGGCCGGGCCGGGCGGCTGCCGTCGGGCCGGTCCCGGGGCTCGCCATCGCGGGAGGGCGGCCGGTACCGTGACCGTTCCGCGTGCGAGCCAGTGAGGTCTCCACATCATTCCGGTGGAGAACCAGGAGATCCGGGTGTCCTCAGTCGCCGTACCCGCACTCGCGCCGCCGCGCCGGGCGTGGCTCACCGATCTGCCCGTCCTGCTGGTCGCGGTGGTCTGGGGTTCCAGCTACCTGGCCGCGAAGGGCATCACCACGGCGCAGACCGTCATCGCCGTGCTCGTGCTCAGATTCGCCGTCGTGCTGCCCGTCCTGGTGGTCGCCGGACGGCGCCGGCTGCTGGCGCTGAGCGCGGCCCAGTGGCGCGGCGCGGGGCTGCTGGGCCTGGTGCTCAGCGGGATCTTCCTGGTGGAGACGTACGGCATCGTGCACACCTCGGCGACCAACGCCGGGCTCATCATCAGCCTCACCATGATCTTCACTCCGCTCGCCGAGGCCGCCGTGACCCGCGTCCGGCCGACCGGGACCTTTCTCGCCGCCGCCGCGCTCTCCGTGGCCGGCGTGGTGCTGCTGACCCAGGGCGGCGGGTTCACCAGCCCGTCGGCGGGCGATCTGCTGATGCTCGTCGCCGCCCTCGCCCGCACCCTCCACGTACTGCTGATGGCGCGCATCAGGTCCGTCCGGTCGGCGGACTCGCTGTCGCTGACGACCGTCCAGCTCGGCAGTGCGGTCGCCGTCTTCGCGCTGCTGGCCGCCGTCCCCGGAACCGGCGAGTCGCCGTGGTCGGTCGCCGCCGGATTCGGTGTCCGTGAGTGGGGCGGGCTGCTCTTCCTGTCGGTCTTCTGCACGCTCTTCGCGTTCTTCGTGCAGATGTGGTCCGTACGCCGCACCTCGCCGTCCCGGGTCAGCCTGCTGCTCGGCACGGAACCCCTCTGGGCCGCCGCCGTAGGCATCGCGATCGGCGGTGAACGCCTCGGCGTCCTCGGAGCGGCGGGCGCGGTCCTGGTGCTGGCGGGTACGGCCTGGGGCCGCCGCAGCGTGGCCGCGACCTCGCCCTGACCGCGCCGCCCCGGCGCGCAGGTGCCTACTCCTTGATCGCGTCCGACGCGATCATGACGGCGATCCCCGTCACCACCAGCACGATGCTGACGAACAGTGAGTACCCGCCGACGAACGGCAGCCGCTGCACCAGACCGAAGAGATGGAACCAGCCGAACCATGCGTGGAGCAGCCCCGCGGCACCCTGGGCGAAGACCAGGAAGCCGACCGTCTCGCAGAGTTTCTTCATGGCAGCGAGCCTGGCGGGCCGGACACCGCCGCCGCGTCGGCCGGTTGTCTGCGCCGGTCCGCCGAAAGTCTTCCCTTCCGCGACTTTGGTCGCCTCCCCGGCCCTGACCGCCGGAAGCCGCGAATCCACTGCGTAGCTTTGTCGATATGACGCGTACGGAGTACCCCTGGCTGCTGCCCTCGGCGATGGCCGACCCCGAGCTGCCCGGCGACCGGGACGCCCGTTCGCGCCGTACCGTCCGCGACTGGATCGTCGACATCACGGCGTTCCTCTGCGCGGCGGGCCTCGGGCTGGCGACCGTCGCCGCGATCGAGGCGGACCCCACCACATCCGAGAGTGTCGTCCTTCTCGACTCGCTGGTCGGCGCCGCCGCCTGCTGCGCCCTGTGGCTCCGGCGCCGGTGGCCGGTCGGCCTCGCGGGGGCGATGACGGCGCTGTCCGTCGTGGAGCCCGTCGCGGCCGGGGCGCTGCTGGTGTCCCTGTTCAGCGTGGCCGTGCACCGGCCGTTCCGCCCCGTCGCACTCGTCGGCGCGGGCGCCCTGGCCGTCGCCATCGTTCAGCCCTACCTGCGCCCCGACCCGGACACCTCGTTCATGGCGTCCGCGATCATCGGCGTCCTGCTGATCCTGCTGGTGCTCAGCTGGGGCATGGTCGTACGGTCCAGGCGCCAGCTCGTCGTCACCCTGCGCGAGCGCGCCCGGCGCGCCGAGACCGAGGCCGGACTCCGCGCCGAACAGGCCCAGCGGCTGGCCCGTGAGGACATCGCCCGCGAGATGCACGACGTCCTCGCCCACCGGCTGACCCTGCTCAGCGTCCACGCCGGAGCCCTGGAATTCCGGCCCGACGCGCGCCCGGCCGAGGTGGCCCGCGCCGCCGGAGTCATCCGGGACAGCGCACACGAGGCGCTCCAGGACCTCCGCGAGATCATCGGGGTGCTGCGCAGCCCCCGCGACAGCGAGGGCGACCGGCCGCAGCCCACCCTCGCCACGCTGGACGCCCTGATCGCCGAATCCCGCCTGGCCGGGATGAAGGTCACCTTCGACAACCACCTCGCCGACCCGGCCGCGGCGCCCGCCGCCACCGGCCGCACCGTGTACCGCATCGCCCAGGAGGGCCTGACCAACGCCCGGAAGCACGCACCGGGCGCCGAGGTCACCGTCACGGTCAGCGGCGGCCCCGGTCGGGGCATCACCGTCGAGGTGCGCAACCCGGCCCCCACCGAACCCTGCGAGCAGGTGCCCGGATCCGGCCAGGGACTCATCGGCCTCACCGAACGGGCCACCCTCGCCGGGGGCCGTCTCGACCACGGACCGGAGCCGGGCGGTGGGTTCGGGGTCCGGGCCTGGCTACCGTGGCCGTCATGACCAACCCGACTCCCACCGTTCCCGCGACCCGGCCCGTCCGGCTGCTCATCGTCGACGACGACCCGCTCGTACGGGCCGGGCTCACCCTGATGCTCGGCGGCGCCGACGACATCGACATCGTGGGGGAGGGCGCCGACGGCAGCGAGGCGGCCGGACTCGTCGAACGGCTCCGGCCGGACGTGGTCCTGATGGACATCCGGATGCCGGTCATGGACGGACTGACCGCCACCGAAGTGCTGCGCGGCCGTCCGGACGCACCCGAGATCATCGTCCTGACCACGTTCCACGCCGACGAACAGGTGCTGCGCGCGATCCGTGCCGGGGCGGCCGGTTTCGTACTCAAGGACACGCCGCCCGCGCAGATCGTCGACTCGGTGCGTCGCGTGGCGGCCGGTGACCCGGTCCTGTCGCCGGCGGTCACCCGCCAGCTCATGGCCCGCGCCGCCGGCCCCGGCAGGGAGGAGAGGGCGGACCGCGTGCAACGGGCCCGCAGGCTGCTCGCGTTGCTCGCCGACCGGGAACGCGAGGTGGCCGTCGCCGTCGGGCACGGCCGCTCCAACGCCGAGATCGCCGCGGCGCTCTACCTGAGCGTGGCCACCGTGAAGACCCAGGTGTCGCGGATTCTCGCCAAGTTCGACTTCAACAACCGCGTCCAGATCGCCCTGCTGGTCCACGACGCGGGCCTGCTGGACGACGGCGGCGGACACGGCCTGTCCTGAACCCTTCGTCGGGACCGGGCCCGGCGGCATACGCTGAACCGGCCGGTCCTGGCGGCCGGCCAACGATCAGACCGGGAGGGGCGGGCCCATGTCCGATGTCGACACAGATCTCCGCGGGGTCGTGGACTTCACCGCGAATCCGTACCCGTACTACGCGAAGATGCGTGCCGCGGGCCCGGTGCACACGGTCCGCACCGACGACTTCGACCGGGTGTGGCTCGTCGTCGGGTACGACGAGGGGCGCGCCGTCCTGGCCGACCAGCGGTTCGCCAAGGACTGGCGGACGCTGCCCGGCCAGACGGGTACGGGCGACCCGATCAACGCCAACATGCTGGAGATGGACGCACCCGACCACACCCGGCTGCGCAAGCTGGTCGCGCGGGAGTTCACCGCGCGCCGGATCGAGGCGCTGCGGCCCCGCGTGCAGCAGATCACCGACGGACTGCTCGACGCGATGCACCCCGCCGGGCAGGCGGATCTCATCGACGCCCTCGCCTTCCCGCTGCCCATGACCGTCATCTGCGAACTCATCGGCGTGCCCGACCTGGACCGGGACGCCTTTCGCAAGCTGTCGAACAGTGTGGTCTCACCGGCCGGCGCGCAGGAGGAGGGCGACGCGGTCCGCGCCATGGTCGCCTACCTCACCGAGCTGATCGAGGACAAGCGCCGCTCGCCGGGCGACGACCTGCTGAGCGCCCTGATCGCCGCGCGGGACGAGGAAGGCGACGCGCTGTCGCCCGACGAACTGGTCGGCATGGCCTTCCTGTTGCTCGTCGCGGGCCATGAGACGACGGTCAACCTGATCTCCAACGGGGTGCGGGCCCTGCTCGATCACCCGGATCAACTGGCCGCCCTGCGTGCCGACTTCGGGCTGATCGACGGAGCCGTCGAGGAGATGCTCCGCTACGACGGGCCGGTGGAGACCGCCACCTTCCGGTTCGCCCGGGAGGCCGTCACGATCGGCTCCGCCGCCATCGCGGCCGGTGATCCGGTCCTGGTCGCCCTGGCGGGCGGCGGCCGCGACCCCGGCCGCTACCCGGACCCGGACCGCTTCGACATCCGCCGCGACGCGCAGGGGCACCTGGCCTTCGGTCACGGGATGCACTTCTGCATGGGCGCGCCGCTGGCCCGGATGGAGGGCCGCATCGCGATCCGGTCGCTGCTGGAGCGGTGCCCCGGACTCGTACTCGATCCGGAGGCCCGGGAGCCGGACTGGCTGCCCGGCATGCTGATCCGCGGGGTACGACGGCTCCCCGTGCGCTGGTGAGACAGAGAGGAACGTCATGACCGTACTCGACCTGGAGACGGCGCAGAAGGTGCTCGACAGCCAGCCGTTCAGCGGCCTCGTCGGCGCACGGATCACCGAGTTCGGCGGTGGCGCGGCCACGCTGGAGATCGACGGCCGCGAGGAACTCCAGCAGCAGAACGGGTTCCTGCACGGCGGGGTGCTCGCCTACGCCGCCGACAACGCGCTCACCTTCGCCGCCGGAACGACACTCGGCCCGGCCGTGCTGACCGGCGGCTTCTCGATCCAGTACCTGCGGCCCGCCACCGGCACCGCACTCGTCGCGCGGGCGGCCGTCGTCCACACGGGCCGGCGGCAGGCGGTGGCGCGCTGTGATCTGTTCGCCGTGGGCGAGGACGGCACCGAGAGCCTCTGCGCGGTCGCCCAGGGCACCGTGCTGAGCGCCGCGGCATCCTGAAGGAGCCTGACATGACGACTGAAGCGATGGTCGACCTCGGGGCGCTCGGTGAGCGGTACGTCCGCGATCCGTACCCCGTGTACGCGGAGTTACGGGCCCGCGGCCCCGTCCACCGGATCCGCATCCCGGAGGGCACACCCGGCTGGCTCGTCGTCGGGTACGAGGAGGGCCGCGCCGCGCTCGCGGACCAGCGGCTCTCCAAGCAGTGGAGCAGTGCCTCGCCCGCCCTCGGCGTGAGCCAGGTCGCCGCGGGGACGTCCATGCTCAGCACGGACGCACCCGTGCACACCCGGCTGCGCAAGCTGGTCGCCCGGGAGTTCACCCAGCACCGGATGCGGCAACTCGTCCCGCGTGTACAGCGGATGACGGACGAGCTGCTCGACACGATGCTGGCGGGGCCCGGCCGCGGCGCCGATCTCGTCGAGTCGCTGGCGTTCCCGCTGCCGATGTCCGTCATCTGCGAACTGCTCGGGGTGCCCTTCCTGGACCGTCGGGCCTTCCGGGCCTGGTCCAACATCGCCGTGTCCTCCATCGACGCCGCGGAGCGCCGGGCGGCGACCGCCGAGATGTCCGGCTTTCTGGCCGGGCTCCTCGACGACAAGCGCGAACAGCCCGGCGACGACCTGATGAGCGCGCTGATCCACACGGCCGACGAGGAGGGCGACCGGCTCTCCGCCGAGGAACTGATGGGCATGGCCTGGCTGTTGCTCGTCGCCGGCCACGAGACCACGGTGAACCTCATCTCCAACGGGGTGCTCGCCCTGCTCACCCACCCGGAGCAGCTCGCAGCGCTGCGGGCGGACCCCGCGCTCATCGACAACGCGGTGGAGGAGACGCTCCGTTACGCGGGCCCGGTCGAGACACCCACCTACCGCTTCACCACCTGTCCGCTCGACATCGGCGGCACGGTGATCCCGGGCGGCGGCGAGCTGGTCCTGATCGCGATGGCCGACGCCAACCGCGACCCGGACCGCTACCCGGACGCGGACCGGTTCGACATCACCAGGGACGCCCGGGGACACGTCGCCTTCGGGCACGGAATCCACTACTGCCTGGGTGCGCCGCTGGCCCGCATCGAGGCGGCGGTGGCGATCGGATCGCTGCTGGAGCGCTGCCCGGGGCTGGCACTGGACGCGGCTTTGGACACGCTGACCTGGCGTACGGGGATGCTCATACGGGGCCCTGAGGGACTGCCGGTCAGGTGGTGAGGGCCCGCCGGCCGTCGCCCGCCCTCAGGCCCGGGTGAGCGCTCCCGGCCCTCGCGCCCGCCCTCAGGCCCCGGGGATCTCCGACAGCTCCACCGGCCGGCGTTCCCGGCGCGAGACCTCGCACGCCTCCGCGACCCGCAGGGCGTGCAGGGCCTCCCGGCCGTCGCACGGATTGGCCGCCTCGCCCCGCACCAGCCGGACGAAAGCGTCGAGTTCGGCCTCGTACGCCGGGGCGAAGCGCTCCAGGAACCCCGGCCAGGGCTTGGCCGGGGCGGCGGGGCCCTGCGGCTCGGCGGAGGTGAGCGGGGTGCGGTCGTCCAGGCCGACCGCGATCTGGTCCAGCTCACCGGCGAGCTCCATCCGCACGTCGTACCCGGCGCCGTTGCAGCGGGTCGCAGTCGCCGTGACGAGGGTGCCGTCGTCGAGGGTCAGCAGCGCGGCCGCGGTGTCCACGTCGCCGGCCTCGCGGAACATCGGCGGCCCGCCGTCCGAGCCGGTGGCGTACACCCGCCTCACCTCACGGCCCGTCACCCAGCGCACCATGTCGAAGTCATGGATCAGGCAGTCCCGGTACAGCCCGCCGGAGAGCGGCAGATAAGCCGCGGGCGGCGGCGCCGGATCGGAGGTCACCGTCCGCACGGTGTGCAGCCGGCCGAGCTCCCCGCCGCGCACGGCGGCGCGCGCCGCCGTGTACCCCGCGTCGAACCGGCGCATGAACCCCAGCTGGAGCACGCTCCCCGCCTCCTGTGTCACGCGCAGCGCGTCCAGCGTGCCCGCCAGGTCGAGGGCGACGGGCTTCTCGCAGAACGCGGGCAGCCCGGCCCGCGCGGCCCGGCCGATCAGCTCGGCGTGCGCGGCGGTGGCCGAGGCGATCACCACGGCGTCCACGCCCGCGCCGAACACCTCCGTGGCGGAGCCGACCGCGCCCGCTCCGGTCCGGTGCGCGACCTCGGCCGCGCGGGCGGGGTCGGTGTCCGTCACCACCAGGGCGTCCACCGAGGGGTGGCGGGACAGCACGCCCGCGTGGAAGGAGCCGATCCGGCCGGTGCCGATGAGTCCGATGCGCATGGACCCAACGTGCCGGTCACCGGCAACGCTGTCAACTATATGTCCTGACAAAGCCGGTTCTGTGTCGGGGCATGGCCCGCGGCCGCGACCGGCGAATCGCGCACCCACGCCGCCGGCCCCCGCGTCACTTCTTCGATTTCCGCCTCCCCGTACGGTGACAGCGCCCCGCGACTTCCGTACGGTGTCGGAGGCTTCCCGGCTTCTCGTACGGTGACGACGGCGGCACGCGGCCGCCCCGGCGCCGCACGCGCCCCGACCCGACACCCGCGCCACGCCCTGCCGGGCGACGGCGGCGACGGCTCGGGGATACTTGCCCAGCCGGACCGGGACCGTACGGGCCCCGGCTCCACCAGCAGCACAATGAGCAGCACGAGAAGGGCACGGAGTCGTGGCAAGGGTTCGGACAGGGGTACGTGCGATGGGTGCCGTGCTTGCGGCGGTGCTCGGGGCCTCCCTCATGGGATGCAGCAGCACCGGCGGCAAGCGGGCGGAGGACCGGGCGGCGCAGGCCGCCGCCGAGGGCCGGTCCGCGGTGAACACGCCCCGCTGGACCTTCGCCATGGTCACCCACTCGGGCGACGGCGACACCTTCTGGGACATCGTCCAGAAGGGCGCCAAGATGGCGGCCGGCAAGGACAACATCAACTTCCTGTACTCGCACAACGACGAGGCGCAGCAGCAGGCCCAGCTCGTCCAGGCCGCCATCGACAAGAAGGTCGACGGGCTGATCGTCACACTCGCCAAGCCCGACGCCATGAAGGACGTCGTCGCCAAGGCCACCCGGGCCGGCATCCCGGTGATCACGGTGAACTCGGGCTCCGCGGAGTCCAAGCAGTACGGTGCGCTCACCCACATCGGCCAGGACGAGTCCATCGCAGGCGAGGCCGTCGGCGACGAGCTCAACCGGCGCGGCCGCAAGAAGGCCCTGTGCATCCTGCACGAACAGGGCAACGTCGGCCATGAGCAGCGCTGCGCCGGGGCGAAGAAGACCTTCGACGGCCAATTGCAGAACCTGTACGTCGAGGGCACCAACATGCCGGACGTCCAGGCCTCGATCGAGGCGAAGCTCCAGGCCGACAAGGACATCGACGCGGTCGTCACCCTCGGCGCGCCGTTCGCGGACGCCGCCGTCAAGGCGAAGCAGACCGCGGGCAGCAAGGCCGAGATCGACACCTTCGACCTGAACGCCAAGGTCGCCGCCGAGCTCAAGGCCAAGACCCTCGGCTTCGCCGTCGACCAGCAGCCCTACCTCCAGGGGTACGAGGCCGTCGACCTGCTCTGGCTCTACCGCTACAACCGCAACGTCCTCGGCGGCGGCCGGCCGGTCCTCACCGGCCCGCAGATCATCACCTCCAAGGACGCCGCCCAGCTCGCCGAGTACGCCGACCGGGGAACCCGATGACCGCGGCACCCGGGCAGCCCGCCCCCGCCGGGGCCGACGAGCGGCTGCTGCGCACCTCACCGCTGCGCAAGCTGCTCGGCCGCCCCGAGCTCGGCTCGGTCGTCGGCGCCCTGGCCGTCTTCCTCTTCTTCGCGATCATCGCGGACAGCTTCCTGCGCGCCACCAGCTTCGGCACGGTGCTCTACGCGGCCTCCACCATCGGGATCATGGCGGCTCCGGTCGCGCTGCTGATGATCGGCGGCGAGTTCGACCTCTCGGCCGGCGTGATGGTCACCAGCTCGGCACTGGTCTCGTCGATGTTCAGCTATCAGATGACGGCCAACGTCTGGGTCGGCGTCTTCGTGTCGCTGCTGGTCACCCTGGCCTTCGGCGCGTTCAACGGCTTCATGCTGACGCGTACGAAACTGCCCAGCTTCATCATCACGCTCGGCACCTTCCTGATGCTGACCGGTCTGAACCTCGGCTTCACCAAGCTGATCAGCTCAACCGTGTCGACGAAGACCATCGGCAACATGGAGGGCTTCGACTCGGCCCGCAAGCTCTTCGCCTCGTACTGGACCGTCGGCGGTGTCGAGCTCAAGGTGACCATCCTGTGGTGGGCCGTCCTCGTCGCGATCGCGACCTGGATCCTGCTCCGCACCCGCTTCGGCAACTGGATCTACGCCGTCGGCGGCGGCGCCGACGCGGCCCGCGCGGTCGGTGTCCCGGTGATCCGCACGAAGATCGGGCTCTACCTCGGCGTGGCCTTCGCCGCATGGGTCTCCGGGCAGCACCTGCTGTTCAGCTACGACGTGGTCCAGTCCGGCGAGGGCGTCGGCAACGAGCTGATCTACATCATCGCGGCCGTCATCGGCGGCTGCCTGATCACCGGCGGCTACGGTTCCGCGATCGGCTCGGCGATCGGCGCCTGCATCTTCGGCATGACCAGCAAGGGCATCGTGTACGCGGAGTGGAACCCGGACTGGTTCAAATTCTTCCTCGGAGCCATGCTGCTCCTGGCCACCCTGCTCAACGCATGGGTACGCAAGCGCGCGGAGGCGACGAAATGACGGCCCCCCAGGCAGCGAACGGGCCGGCGGACACCGACCGGCGGGCGCTGGTCGAGCTCGACCACGTCAGCAAGTTCTACGGCAACATCAAGGCGCTCCAGGACGTCTCGCTGGAGGTGCGGGCGGGCGAGATCTCCTGCGTGCTCGGCGACAACGGCGCCGGCAAGTCCACCCTCATCAAGATCATCTCTGGGCTGCACCGGCACGACGCCGGGACCTTCCTCATCGACGGCGAGGAGACCACGCTCGCCAACCCGCGCGACGCCCTGAACCGGGGCATCGCCACGGTCTACCAGGATCTCGCCGTCGTCCCCCTGATGCCGGTCTGGCGGAACTTCTTCCTCGGCTCCGAGCCGACGACCGGCGTGGGCCCCTTCAAGCGCCTCGACGTCCGGCTGATGCGCGAGACGACCCGTTCCGCGCTGCTGCGGATGGGGATCGACCTGCGCGACGTCGACCAGCCCATCGGCACCCTGTCCGGCGGCGAGCGCCAGTGCGTGGCCATCGCGCGGGCCGTCCACTTCGGCGCCAAGGTGCTCGTCCTGGACGAGCCGACCGCGGCGCTCGGCGTCAAGCAGTCCGGCGTCGTCCTCAAGTACGTCGCGGCCGCCAGGGACGCTGGACTCGGCGTGGTCCTCATCACGCACAACCCGCACCACGCGTACCTCGTCGGTGACCGCTTCGTGCTGCTCAAGCGGGGTGCCATGGCCGGCAGTCACACCAGGGGCAGCATCACGCTCGACGAGCTCACCCGGCAGATGGCGGGCGGCAGCGAGCTGGAGGAGCTCAGCCACGAGCTGGAGCGCGCCCCCGGCCCGGACCTGCGGGGCGAGGGTCCGGCGAAGGGCGACACCGCGTAGCTCAGCCGCCCGGCCGCCCCGTCCGGCGGCCTCGCCCGCCCGGCAGTGGCAGAATCGGGGCCGACGGGCGCCGTCCGCCGCCGGGATCACCTCGACCCCGGCCACTCCAGACCCCCCAGGGACGATGAGCACGTACCGCGACTTCACACACCGCGGCTCCGCCCGCGCCACCGTCCTGCGGACCGTCGGCACCCGGGAGCGGCGCTCGCACCTCACCGCGCCGCGGGTCCCCACCGTCGGCATCGACATCGGGGGGACGAAGGTGATGGCCGGCGTCGTCGATGCCGACGGCA
Source organism: Streptomyces sp. NPDC050423 (assembly GCF_040655445.1). NCBI lineage: Bacteria > Bacillati > Actinomycetota > Actinomycetes > Kitasatosporales > Streptomycetaceae > Streptomyces > Streptomyces sp. NPDC050423. The sequence goes on along the minus strand of NZ_JBFAJY010000012.1, from coordinate 32,986 downwards.
ACATCCTGGAGACCCTGCGCACCGAGACGCCGGACAAGTCCAAGAGCCCCAGGGTCATCGAGGACACCATCGTCGAACTGGTCCTGGACCTCTCCGACCGGCACGACGTGCACGCGGTGGGCATCGGCGCGGCCGGCTGGGTCGACGCGGACCGCTCCAAGGTGCTGTTCGCCCCGCACCTCGCCTGGCGCGACGAACCCCTGCGCGACGCCATCGCCTCCCGGCTGGTCGTCCCGGTCATGGTCGACAACGACGCCAACACCGCCGCCTGGGCCGAATGGCGCTTCGGTGCGGGGCGCGGCGAGGACCACCTCGTCATGATCACCCTCGGTACCGGCATCGGCGGCGCCATCCTTGAGGACGGTCAGGTCAAGCGCGGCAAGTACGGCGTCGCGGGTGAGTTCGGCCACATGCAGGTGGTGCCCGGCGGCCACCGCTGCCCCTGCGGCAACCGCGGCTGCTGGGAGCAGTACAGCTCCGGGAACGCACTCGTCCGGGAGGCCAGGGAGCTGGCCGCGGCGGATTCGCCGGTGGCCCACGGGCTCATCGAGCGGGTCAAGGGCAACATCCCCGACATCACCGGACCGCTCATCACCGAACTGGCCCGCGAGGGCGATGCGATGTGCATCGAGCTCCTCCAGGACATCGGTCAGTGGCTCGGCGTCGGCATCGCGAATCTGGCCGCCGCGCTCGACCCCTCCTGCTTCGTCATCGGAGGCGGCGTCAGCGCCGCCGACGACCTGCTGATCGGACCCGCCAGGGACGCCTTCAAACGCCACCTCACCGGCCGCGGCTACCGCCCCGAGGCGCGGATCGCCAAGGCGCAGCTCGGCCCCGAGGCGGGTATGGTCGGCGCCGCCGACCTCGCCAGACTGGTGGCCCGCAGATTCCGCCGTACCAACCGCCGCCGCGTCGAGCGCTACGAGCGGTACGCGCAGATCTACGACCAGGCGGCGAGCACCATCCGTAATACGCGCAACACCCGCACTTCCTAGGGACTCCCAGATCCATGACCGCAGCCGAGCACCCCGTCGTGCCGCGTCAGTCCCCGCCGCCCGAGCAGGGCGACGGACGGCCGCCGCAGGACCGGCGCAGAACGATCCGCCGACGCCTGATCACGGCGACCATCATCGTGCTGCTCATCGGCATCCCGGCCGGATATCTGCTGATCTCCGCGGGACAGAGCCGCCGCTCCGGCCAGGACAAGGCGGCCGAGGCCTCGGCCCAGGGTCTCCGCGAGGGCTGGCCGTCCCGGATGCTGCGCCGGATCTTCGAGGTACCGATCCCCGGTGACGCCGTGGAGGTCCAGTACTACGAGACGAACAACTGGAAGGCCAGCCGGATGTACGTGCAGTTCCGCACCACGTCCAACGGCCTCGACCGTTTCCTGACCCGGGTCGGCACCGGCCGCGCGGCCCTGACCACGGGCGAGGTCACCGTCGGCGACCGCGACACGAAGGTCGCGGGCTGGTACTTCGGCGACGGCGTCGCATGGGCGGGAACCACCCACACCAACGCGGACCCGCGCCCCACCCAGGACATCACCGTCGACATGACCGACCCGATGTCCCCCGTCGTGTACGTCGTGTCCGCGGCCACCCCGTGACCTCGCGCGCACTGAGGCGACTGGAGTAATCGGGGCTCCCTTCGGTGCCTTCCTCGTCCTGGACCGACGTGCCTGACCGAGTCGGTCCCGTGTCCGGGTCATGGTGGTTCCGCCCGCACCATTCGTGACGTATCGCAGAGGGAGTGCCCATGCTTCGAGGTATTGCAATCACCCTGGCCACGGTTGCCGCAGCAGGTTTCGTCGCCGCCGCCCCGGCCGCAGCCCACGACGGCGGCGGGGAGGCCGGCAAGGTCCTCGCGGGCTACCAGCAGATCGACGCCTCGCGCTCGAACGCGGAGTTCCTCAACCTCGGCGGCCCGTACGGCATCACGTACGCCAAGGAGAACAAGCAGCACCTGCAGGACGAGAAGGGCTTCCTCTACGCCGAGTACGTTGCCCGCTGATCCTCTCGCACCACGCGGGGCCCGTCCCATCGAGGGGCGGGCCCCCGCCTGTTCCCCGGCCGGGGCCGGGCCCTGCTGTCCGGCGGCGGTTGCGGCTGACGACCGGGCTGGTGGGCCCGTGGGTTCAGGCGAGGGCAGCGACCAGCAGGGTGAAGGCGGCGATGATGACGGCGACGCGGACGTAGTGGTAGCGCTCCCAGCGGTTCAGCTGCTGCTGCCAGTCGGCGGGCCGGTTCTCGGGGGTCCAGGTCTTGTTCCGGTTGTTGATCGGGACGAGCAGCAGCACCGACATGACCACGCTGACGATCAGCAGGCCGGCGGCGGCGGTGACGAGTCCGGTGCCGTCGTGGTGCCGTCCGGCGACGGCCCAGACCGCGCCGAGGACGAGCGAGCCCATGTACCAGAACGGCATCAGGGCGCCGAGCATCCGGCCGCCGTGGGCGTGGCCGAGCTGGCCGCTGTCCCCGGGAAGCGCGTCCAGGATCCGCTTCATGACGAAGACGACGCAGAACTCCACCCCCACCATCAAGCCGACGACCACGGTGGTGAAGACCTCGAGCGCGTTGAGCATGACGACCCCTCCTGAAGCTAGCGCTACTAGATGATGACGCAACGCTAGTACTGCTGCCGCTTGATTGTCTAGCAATGCTAGGATCGAATCATGTCGGTACAAGAACGCAAGGAGCGCGAACGGGCGGAGCGCGAGCGCCTCATCGTGGCGACAGCCCGTGAACTCGCCGAGCAGCAGGGCTGGGACGCGGTCACCACCCGCCGGCTCGCCGAGCGCATCGAATACAGCCAGCCCGTCCTCTACAGCCACTTCCGCGGCAAGCGCGAGATCATCGGCGCCGTCGCCCTCGAAGGCGCCGCCGAGATGGCCGCGGCGCTGCGGGCGGCGACCTCCGCCGCGGACGGACCTCGTACCCGGGTCGCCACCCTCGCCCGCACCTACCTCGACTTCGCCGCACGCAACCCGGCGGTCTACGACGCAATGTTCCAGCTCGACGGCGGCCTGGCGTTCGCGGACGAGGACACCCCGGAACCCCTCAAGGACGCCTTCGCCGCGCTGCTGGAGAGCCTGGGCGAGGTCGCCGGGGAGGGCGTCCACCCGGGGCTGTTCACCGAGGTGTTCTGGGCGTCCCTGCACGGGCTGGCGACCCTGACCCGGGCGGGACGGCTGCCGCCGCAGGACACCGGGGCGAGGGTGGAGCTGCTGGTGGACCGGCTCGCCATGATCTGACGCACCGTCCCGGCGGGCACGCGGCCGGGGCCTCCTGGCCCCGCCACCGCCTGTCAGCGCCAGGCAGTCGTGCCCCGGTCATAGGGGCCGTCGTGAGAGATGGGAGTCTGAATGGGTGAGTGAGACGACGGCAGAAACCCTGCAATACCGCTTCGACGGGCCGGAAGACGCCCCCGTCCTGGTGATCGGCCCCTCCCTCGGCACGTCATGGCACATGTGGGACCGGCAGATATCCGAGCTCATCCAGCACTGGAGAGTCTTCCGTTTCGACCTCCCGGGCCACGGCGGCGCACCCGCCCACCCGGCCACCGCCGTCGGTGACCTCGCCGACCGGCTGCTCGCCACCCTCGACGGCCTCGGTGTCCAGCGCTTCGGCTACGCGGGCTGCTCCCTCGGCGGTGCGATCGGCGCCGACCTCGCGCTGCGCCATCCGCACCGGGTCGCCTCGCTGGCCCTGGTGGCCTCCTCCGCCCGCTTCGGCAGCGCCGACGAATTCCGGCAGCGCGGGGTGATCGTCCGCACCAATGGGCTGGAGCCGATGGCCCGCTCCGCTCCGGAGCGGTGGTTCACCCCCGGGTTCGCCGCCGCCCAGCCCGCCATCGTCGAGTGGGCCGTCCAGATGGTCCGCACCACCGACCCGGGCTGCTACATCGCCGCCTGCGAAGCCCTCGCCGCCTTCGACATCCGTACGGCACTGGGCCGGATCGGTGTCCCCACGCTCGTCCTGGTCGGCGCCGAGGACCAGGTCACCGGCCCCGGCGACGCCCGCACCCTGGTCGCGGGCATACCCGACGCCCGGCTGGCCCTCGTTCCGGGCGCCTCCCACCTGGCCCCGGTCGAGCAGCCCGGAGCCGTCACCGACCTCCTGCTCACCCACTTCTCCGCCGCGTGGCAGGACACCCAGGCGGCCATTCCGGCGCCCTCCTTCGCCCCGCGGATCTCCGCCCCCGTACTGCCCGTCGCGGAGATCACCGCGGCCACCGCACAGCCCGCGGACCCCTCGCAGGAGCGCGCCGATTCGTACCCGCAGGGCATGAGGATCCGCCGCGAAGTGCTCGGGGACGCCCATGTGGACGGTGCCATGGCCGCCTCCGACGACTTCACCGACGACTTTCAGGAGCTCGTCACCCGCTACGCCTGGGGCGAGGTGTGGAGCCGGGAGGGGCTGGACCGGCGCACGCGCAGCACTGTCACGCTCACCGCGCTGGTCGCCTCCGGACATCTGGAGGGACTGGCCGCGCACGTCAGCGCCGCCCTGCGCAACGGTCTCACCCCGGCCGAGATCCGGGAGGTCCTGCTCCAGACGGCCGTGTACTGCGGCATTCCGGCCGCGGGCGCCGCCTTCACGATCGCGCAGTCGGTGATTCAGGCGGAAACGACACCGCCCGCGTAGCAGGATGGGACCCATGAACGCTGTGAATCCCGAGCCGTTCGCGCTCACCCTGACCAAGAAGTCCCACTCCTGCATCCGTCTGGAGAAGGCCGGGCGCACGCTCGTCATCGACCCGGGCGGCTTCTCGGAGCAGGACGCCGCGGTCGGTGCCGACGCGATCCTGGTGACGCACGAGCACCCCGACCACTTCAACGAGGAGCGGCTGCGGGCCGGACTGGAGGCCAGTCCGGCCGCCGAGATCTGGACCCTGCGCAGCGTGGCGGACCAGCTCGGCGCGGCGTTCCCGGGACGCGTCCACACCGTCGGGCACGGCGACGCTTTCACGGCCGCCGGGTTCGACGTCCAGGTGCACGGCGAACTCCACGCGGTGATCCACCCGGACATCCCGCGGGTCACCAACATCGGCTTCCTGGTGGACGACTCGCTGTTCCACCCGGGCGACGCGCTCACCGTGCCCGACCGCCCGGTCGACACCCTGATGCTCCCGGTGATGGCTCCGTGGAACAAGATCTCCGAGGTCATCGACTACGTCCGCGAGGTCGCGCCGCGCCGCGCCATCGACATCCACGACGCGCTTCTCACCGATCTCGCCCGCCCGATCTACGACACCCAGATCGGCGGCCTCGGCGGCACCGACCACGGGCGGCTTGCACCGGGGGACTCGACGGCCGTGTGAGGGACGGCGCCCCGGCGGCTGTCAGTGGCAGCCGCTAGGTTTACGTACATGCGCATCGCCACCTGGAACGTCAACTCGATCACCGCCCGACTGCCGAGGCTGCTCGCCTGGCTGGAGAGCACCGGCACGGACGTGCTGTGCGTCCAGGAGACCAAGTGCACCGCCGAGCAGTTCCCGGCGGAGGCGCTCCGCGAGCTCGGCTACGAGTCCGCGGTCAACGCCACCGGCCGGTGGAACGGGGTGGCGATCATCTCCCGGGCCGGCCTGTCCGACGTCGTGACGGGGCTGCCCGGCGGCCCCGAGTACGACGCCGTGCAGGAGCCCCGCGCGATCGGTGCGACCTGCGGCCCCGTCCGCCTCTGGTCGGTGTACGTGCCCAACGGCCGCGAGGTCGAGCACGAGCACTACGCGTACAAGCTGCGCTGGTTGGAGGCGCTGCGGACGGCGGTCGCGGCGGACGCCTCGGGGGCGCTGCCGTTCGCGGTCATCGGCGACTTCAACGTGGCCCCGACCGACGAGGACGTCTGGGACCCGGCCCTCTTCGAGGGCGCCACCCATGTCACGCCCGCCGAGCGGGCCGCCCTCGCGGCGCTGCGCGAGGAGGGCCTCGCCGACGTCATGCCGCGCCCCCTGAAGTACGACCGCCCCTACACCTTCTGGGACTACCGCGAGCTGCGCTTCCCGAAGAACAAGGGCATGCGCATCGACCTCGTCTACGGCAACGCCCCGTTCACCGCCGCCGTCAAGGACAGCTACGTGGACCGCGAGGAGCGCAAGGGCAAGGGCGCGTCCGACCACGCTCCGGTGGTCGTCGACCTCGACCTCTGAGCACGGGCTGTGCTCAGGCGCCCGCCCCGGGTGCCTGAGCCCGCACGGCCTCCATCACCCGGCTCTTCGACGGGTTGACCATGGCCTTCCCGCCCACGGTGACCGTCGGCACGGTCTCGTTCCCGTCCGCCACGGAGCGGACGAACGCGGCGGCCTCGGGGTCCCGCCGGATGTTGACCTCGGTGTACTCCAGCTTCGTGAACCGGAGCCGCAGCCGGAGATTCATGCAGTACGGGCAGCCGGGCCGCCAGTAGACGACCACCCCGGCTCGGTCCTCAGCCACTCGAACTCCCCTGTTCGTATGTGTGTGCGTCTGCGCCAGATCCTAGTGCCGGGGCCGGGCGGCAGGCCCGCGCGGCTCCGGCGGTGCCGAGCGCCAGGATCATCAGCAGCGCGCTCACCCAGAGCGGCGCCCGGAAACCGAACCCCGCACCGATCGCGAGCCCGCCGATCCAAGGGCCGAGTGCGCCGCCCACATTGAACGACGCGGTGGCGAACGAACCCGACAGGGTCGGCGCACCGTCCGCCAGGCGGAACACGTGCGTGATCAGGGCGGTGCCGGTGCCGAACGCCAGCATCCCCTGGACGAGAACGAGCACGAACACCGCCACGGGGCTCCCCGCCGTCCATGCGAAAAGCGCCCAGCCGACGGTGAGCGACACCAGCCCGGCAGCCGTCAGCGCGACCGGCCGGGAGTCGATGATCCGGCCGCAGACGGTGACCCCGATGAACGAGCCGACCCCGAACAGGGCGAGCAGGGCGGGCACCCATGCGGAGCCGAACCCGGTGACATGTGTGGCGATCGGTTCGAGATACGAGAACGCGCAGAAGGTCGCGCCCTGCACGAGCGCGCTCGTCAGCAGCGTCAGCTGCAGCCCGCGCCCCGCCAGGCTCCGCAGTTCGGCGCGTGCGCTCGGCAGCGCGGACGGGGGCCGCCCCGCCGGAATCGCCGCCGCGATCACGGCGATCGCCGGCAGCGAGACGAGGGCGACGGCCCAGAAGGCCGCCCGCCACCCCCACTGGGCGCCCAGCCACGCCCCGGTGGGGACCCCCGCCACACAGGCGACGGTGACACCCCCGACGACCACGGAGGTCGCGCGGGCCCGCGCCCCCGGCCCGGCCAGGGCGACCGCGGTCACCAGGGCGACCGCCCAGAAGCCGGCATTCGCCAGCGCCCCGACGACCCGCGTCGCGAGCAGCAGACCGTAGCTGGAGGTGACCGCGCCGACGACATGGACGGCCGCGAAGACACCGAGGAAGAACAACAGGGCCCGCCGACGGGGCCAGTTGCGGCCCAGGAGCGCCATCAGCGGCGCCCCGATCACGATCCCGACGGCGAACGCCGAGGTCAGCAGGGCTGCGGCGGGGATGGAGACACCCAGGTCGTCGGAGATGGCAGACAGCAGGCCGGACAGCATGAACTCGGAAGTGCCCTGGGCGAAGACGGCGAGCCCGAGCGCGTAAACGGAAAACGGCATGAAGGAACCCCATGGACGGCTGATGGACAGAACCGGTAGGGGAAGCGGGCCGCACCCGCTCGCGTCAACGAGCGGCAACGCGGCGCAACGGTCACCGTGATCGTGGCCGTGACACGGCACATCGGCGGAGCCGTGACCGCCGGGGGATCCTCACCCCGGTGCGTACGCCGAAGCGCAACCCGCAACCGCATGGGTCCGGGGTGGCAGCCGTGCATGACCGGGGCGGACGTGGTCCGGCCGGTCCGGGAGCCACCGGGGGACCGGTGGCTAGCTTCTGTCCGACTCGGGGCTGCACATGATCGCGAAGCTATCAGTGCGCGGCGGGATGTCACCACCGCTTTTCCGGGCCCGCCCCGGGGCTGCCGGACATGGCCGGGGTGAACACACGAGGTACGTCAGGTGTTCAGCGCTCGAACGACAGACCGCGCGTCCTGTGGTGCGGATCCGGGCCGGGATGCGACCCTGAGCGGTATGAACATCCCTTTCTTGGACAACTGGCGTAAGCGTCATGACGGTACGCGGGAGGCGGGGCTCGCCGCCGCCGTCGACGCCGATCCGGAAGGCGTGGCCCAACTGCTCGCCGAATGTGACCTGCTCCGCGTCCGGGCCGGGGAGCGGGGGCTCGAACTCGACGACAGTCCGGCCTCGTTGGCCGCACTGGACCAGCTGCCGCCGCGCTGGCGCGACGACCCGGAGGAGCTGCCCTGGCTGGGCAATGACGCCGGGCTCTACCTGGGCACGGTCCTGGTGCGCAACGTTCCCGGTGCGCTCTGGCACATCTGGCCGAGCGGCCAGCCCGTGGTGCGGCTCGCCTCCGGACGCGAGATCGATGTGGTCGAGGCCGGCCTGAGCTGGGCGATGTCGGGCACCCCGGAGCTGTCCCAGCTCTACTCGGAGTCGGCCGAGAGCTGAGGCGGCCGTGCGGACCGGGACGGTCCCCGCGCCGCTCAGCGCTGCGGCGCGATAAAACGCCTTATACCCCATTTACGCGTGTCGGGTGTGAAGTCCCTTGCCGGGATGGATAGTTTGCGCTGACCTCGACCAAGCGATAAGTGGGTAGGGCAGCGAATGGCCGTCGATCCGTTGATCGAGCTGCGTGACGTCAATAAGTTCTACGGAAAGTTGCACGTACTGCAGGACATCAATCTCACCGTCGGCCGCGGGGAGGTGGTGGTGGTCATCGGCCCTTCCGGCTCGGGCAAGTCCACCCTCTGCCGGACCATCAACCGGCTCGAAACGATCGAGTCGGGCCACATCACGCTCGACGGCAGACCCCTTCCCGAGGAGGGCAAGGGGCTCGCCCAGCTGAGAGCCGAAGTCGGCATGGTCTTCCAGTCGTTCAACCTGTTCGCCCACAAGACCGTCCTGGCGAACGTCTCGCTCGCTCAGCTCAAGGTCCGCAAGCGGAAGAAGGACGAGGCCGACCTGCGGTCCCGCGAACTGCTGGAACGGGTGGGACTCGCCTCGCAGGCCGACAAGTTCCCCGCCCAGCTCTCCGGCGGCCAGCAGCAGCGCGTGGCCATCGCCCGCGCCCTCGCCATGGACCCCAAGGCGCTCCTCTTCGACGAGCCCACCTCGGCGCTCGACCCGGAGATGATCAACGAGGTGCTGGAAGTGATGCAGCAACTCGCCCGGGAGGGCATGACGATGGTCGTCGTCACGCACGAGATGGGCTTCGCCCGGTCCGCCGCCAACCGGGTCGTCTTCATGGCCGACGGCCGCATCATCGAGGACCGCACCCCGGAGGACTTCTTCACCGCGCCGGAGAGCGACCGCGCCAAGGACTTCCTGTCCAAGATCCTCAAGCACTGACGGGAGGCCCTGTGTTGCGTACGAGAAAAGTACTGGCCGCCTGTGCCGTCCTCCTGCTGGCGGTTCTCGCCGCCGGCTGCGGGAAGAACGGCAGCCCGCCGGTGAAGGGGCCGAAGGCCGGGGCGCTGCCGGTCTACCAGGTCGACACCGGCTTCCGGCTGCCCGGCTCCAGCACCTGGACGAAGGCGAAGAAGCGCGGATACCTGCGGGTGGGCGCCAAGGAGGACCAGCCCTACCTGGGCGAGAAGGACCCGGCCACCGGGGTCTACTCCGGCTTCGACATCGAGATCGCCCGGATGATGTCGGCCTCGCTGGGCTTCGACCCGAAGACGATCCGGTTCAAGACGATCGCCTCGGCCAACCGCGAGACGGCACTGCAGAACGGGCAGATCGACTACTACGTCGGCACCTACACGATCAACGCCATGCGCAAGAAGCTCGTCGGATTCGCCGGCCCCTACTACATGGCAGGGCAGGGGCTGCTGGTCCGCACCGACGAGAACGACATCCACGGCCCGCAGGACCTGGCGGGCAAGACGGTCTGCTCGGCGGCGGGTTCGACCCCGTACCAGCGGATCGCCGCCGACTACCCGAAGGCCGACCTGGTCTCCTACGACACCTACTCCATCTGTGTCGACAACCTGCTGACCTACCAGGTCGACGTCGTCACCACCGACGACGCGATCCTGCTGGGCTTCGCCGCCAAGGCGCCCGACGAGATGAAGGTCGTCGGCAAACCGTTCTCCGAGGAGCCCTACGGCATCGGCGTCCCGCGCGGCGACAACGCCCTGCGGTTCGCGCTGGACGACGCGCTGGAGACCAACGAGAAGAACGGCAACTGGAAGAAGGCCTTCGAGGCCACGCTCGGACTCTCCGGGGCGCCCGCACCGAAGCCGCCGCCCATCGACCGCTACCCGGCGACCTGAGAGGACGACCAGAACCATGGACGTACTCACCGAGAACTTCTCGCTCTACGGCAAGGGCTTCCTCGGCACCCTCGAACTCACCGTCTACGCCTCGATCCTGGCGATGGTCCTCGGCTTCGTGATGGCCTCCTGCCGGGTGGCGCCCGTCGGCTCGTTCCGGGTGCTCGGCACGGTCTGGGTCACCGTGCTGCGCAACACCCCGCTGACCCTGCTCTTCTTCGCCGTACTGCTCGGCCTGCCGCGCTTCGGCCTGGTGCTCCCGTTCAAGGTCTTCGCGGTCCTCGCACTCGGCTGCTACACCTCCGCGTTCATCTGCGAGGTGCTGCGCTCCGGGATCAACACCGTGCCCAAGGGCCAGGGCGAGGCAGCACGCAGCCTCGGCATGACGTTCGGTCAGACGCTCGGCAACGTGGTGCTTCCGCAGGCGTTCCGCTCGGTGATCCCGCCGATCGGCTCGACGCTCATCGCGCTGGCAAAGAACTCGGCGATCGCCGGCGCGTTCAGCGTCACCGAGCTGCTCGGCACCTACAAGACCCTCAACGAGCTGGGATTCAGCATCATCTGGACCTTCGTCTGGATCGCCGTCGGCTATCTGATCATCACGCTGTCGATCAGCGTGGTGTTCAACGTGATGGAGAAGCGCTGGGGAGTCGCCCGATGACCACCCACTCCGTACCCTCCGCCACCGCGCTCTACGACATCCCCGGACCGCTGACCCGCAAACGGCATCTCATCTACGGAGTCGTCTCGACGGCCCTGATCCTCGCCCTGGTCGGCTGGGTCATCTACCTGCTCTTCGACACCGACCAGTTCACCGCCGCCAAATGGTCGCCCTTCGAGTACAAGGGCATCCAGGAACTGCTGCTGCGCGGCCTCGGCAACACCCTGAAGGCGTTCGCGTTCGCCGCGGTGCTCTCGCTGGCCCTCGGGGCCGTCCTCGCAGTCGGGAGGCTCTCCGACCACCGGCCGGTGCGCTGGGCCGCCACGGTCCTCGTCGAGTTCTTCCGTGCCATGCCCGTGCTGGTGATGATCTTCTTCGTCTTCGTCGCGCTGAAGGTGCAGCCGCTGCCGGCGCTGGTCGCCGGACTGACGCTGTACAACGGCTCGGTGCTCGCCGAGGTGTTCCGCACCGGCATCAACTCGGTGGAACGCGGCCAGCACGAGGCGGCGTTCGCCCTCGGTATGCGCAAGACGCAGGTCACGACGTTCGTCCTGGCCCCGCAGGCGGTGCGCGCGATGCTGCCCACCATCATCAGCCAGCTGGTGGTGGCGCTGAAGGACACCTCACTCGGCTATCTGATCACGTACGAGGAATTCCTTCATGCCGGGAAGCTCATCGCCTCCAACCTCGACTACGATCTTCCCTTCATCCCTGTAGTGATGGTGATCTCGCCGATCTACATCGGGATGTGCATGCTGCTCTCCTGGTTCGCCACCTGGGTGGCCAAGCGGCAGCGGCGCAATCCGAGGACGGAGGCGGTGGACGTCGCACCGGCCGGTCCAGGAACGCTCCTGCCGGGAGCGCGGTAGCCGGGTAGCGCCGTGAGGCGGTACCCGGGAGCGGTGCCCGCCCGGCAGCAGCCGGTGATCACTTCTCGCGCAACGGCTCGGACGGCACGACGGTCCGCGCCGGCGAGGGGAAGGTCAGCTGTGAGCCGGCCGGGCTGTGCTCGGTGCGCGACGGGCCGACGGTGTCGGCCATCGGGGCACGTCGGTGACCGGCCGGGACGCCGTGGGAGCCGGAGGAAGATCTCCGGGCCCACGGGGAACGGCCGGCCCGGCGTCCGCCCGGAGCGCACCGCCGGTCCATGGCCCCCGTGCACACCGGTGAGAGGCCGGGTTCCCCGCGTCCGGTATTCTCCCCCCTTCGATCCCGACGACCACCCGCTCGCACCGCCGCGCCGCGAGCCGGCACCGGCGAGGAGGTCGTGGAGACCCTCGGAGAGTGGGAGACATCGGTGCGCGGAGCAGCCGGCCACACCCTGTACCGGACGTTCCGGGCCCGCCCGGTGCGCCGGTGACGGCCGCGGACGCGGCCACCGGGGTCGCCACGCGGGAGCACGAGCAGCCGGGCTCGGGCTCGGTGCTGCGCAGCGGCGCCGTCATGGCAGCCGGGTCCGTCGTCTCGCGGGCCACGGGATTCATACGCTCGGCGGTCGTCGTCGCCGCGCTCGGCACCGGATTGCGGGCCGACGGCTACACGGTCGCCAACACCCTGCCCAACATCCTCTACATGCTGCTGATCGGCGGCGCCCTGAACGCCGTCTTCGTCCCCGAACTCGTCCGGGTCGCCAAGGAACACACCGACGGCGGGGCCGCCTACACCGACCGCCTCCTCACCCTGTGCACGGCCGGGCTCCTCGCCCTCACCGCGCTCGCCGTCGTCGGCGCCCCGCTGATCATCTCCCTGTACGCCCCCACCTACGACGGGGACCAGGCCGAACTCACCATCGCCCTGGCCCGCTACTGCCTGCCCCAGATCCTCTTCTACGGGCTCTTCACCCTCCTCGGACAGGTACTCAACGCACGCAACCGGTTCGGAGCGATGATGTGGACCCCGGTCCTCAACAACGTCGTGATCATCGCCGTGTTCGGGCTCTACCTCTGGACCGCGGCGGGCTCGGACGGCAGCCTGACCTCCGCACAGGCCCAGTTGCTCGGCTGGGGGACCACGGCCGGGATCGCCGTGCAGACCCTGGCGCTCGTACCCGCCCTGCGCGCCGCGAAGTTCCGCTGGCGGCCGCGGTTCGACTGGCGCGGCAGCGGTCTCACCCGGCCGCTGCGCGCGGCCGGCTGGCTCGTCATGCTCGTGCTGACCAACCAGGCCGCCTACTGGGTGGTGACCCGGCTCTCCACCGCGAGCGGCCAGCGCGCCGTGGACCAGGGCGTGGCGGGCGGCGCGGGTTACACCGCGTACAGCTACGCCTTCCAGCTGTGGGTGGTGCCGCAGGGCATCGTGACCGTCAGCCTCGTCACGGCGCTGATGCCGCGGATGAGCCGGGCGGCGGCCGAGGGCGATCTGGCCGGGGTGCGGCGGGACGTCTCGTACGCGCTGCGGACCTCGGCCGCGGTGGTGATCCCGGCCGCCGCCGCGCTGCTCGCCCTCGCGCCGTGGGTGATGGGAGCGGTGTTCGGCTACGGACGGACCGGCCCGGCGGACGTCACCGTGATGGCGGGCATGATGGCGGCCTTCGCACCGGGGCTCATCGCGTACTCCGGGCAGTACGTGCTCTCCCGCGGGTTCTACGCGATGAGCGACACCCGTACGCCGTTCTGCCTGAACCTCGTCATCGCGGCGCTCAACGCCGGCCTCGCGGTCGCCGCGTATCTGCTGCTGCCCGCGCGCTGGGCGGTCACGGGGATGGCCGGGGCGTACTCCGTCGCGCTGTTCGCCGGCTTCGCCGTCACCGCGTACGTACTGCACCGAAGGGTCTCCGGGAGCGGCGCGGAGCGGCCCTCTCTGGTGCGCTCGCCCGGAGTGCGGGCGCACGCGCGCCTGGTGGCCGCCTGCGTGCCCGCGGGGCTGCTGGCCTACGCGGCGGCCCTCGCCGTCGACACGGAGGGCTCCGGGCTCGGGGACTTCGGCGCGGCGGCCACGGGGATGGCGGTCCTCGTCCTGGTGGTGGCGGTGCTGGCCCGTCCGCTGCGGCTGACCGAGGTCAGCACCGCGCTGGCAGCCGTCCGGAGCCGGCTGCGGCGGAGCTGAGCGCCGCTCACGGGGCGTCCCGGTCCGGGCCGGCCCGCCCGGTCACGTCTCCCACTCGCTCCAGAACATCGAGGCCGCCCCGAACGGAATGAAGCGGGGCGGCCTCGATGATGTGCATCGGCCGACCGTGATGAGCTGTGGCGCTCGAAGAACGTCACCCGGCCGCAGGCCGTGTCCGGTCAGCCGGCCGACTCCGCACCGGCGGCCTGCTCGGGCGTGAAGGGGTCGACACGTATGGAAGAGAAGGCGTCACGGAGGAACCGGTCGAGCTCGGCCGAGTCGCCGGGGCCGACGATGCCGGCCAGCGGGATGTCGGTGTCCGCGTAGCTGAGCGCCGTCTTGACCGGTTCGTCCTCGGGCCGCTGGCTCCACCGGTGGACGAGCGGGCTCTCGCGGAACGCCGCTTCGCCCTCGATCCGGCAGTACTCGGCACCGAGCTCGTGGCCCGGCCAGGCGAACCAGCCGTAGCGGGAACCGTCGCCCTGGGACCAGGTCAGGTTCTCGGCGTCCGCACCACCGGTGACCAACTGCAGGTACCGGGAGGGCAGGTGCACTCCGGTGGCGAGCTCGAAGGTGTCCACCACGTCGGCGCCGCCGAAGCGGGCGCCGACCTCCAGGAATACCAGCCCGTCCGGGGCCTCGATGCCTTCGAGGTGGAAGAGGCTGGTGGTGATGGAGACGGCGGCAAGGCACTCCGCGGTCCAGCGGCTCAGCTCCGGGGTCAGCTCGATCTGCACCGAGCCGAGCGGCGTTCCCTGCGCGTATCCCAGACAGGTGCCGACGTAGCGGCTGGCCTGGATCGCCATGGGCTTGCCGTCGATCAGCATGCCGTCCACGTGGACGATGGGTCCGGTGACGAACTCCTCGACCTCGAAGCCGTCCTGCTCGGCTCCTTGGGGCACCCCGGCCTCACGGACCGCCGCCAGGGCCGCGTCCGCCGTCGGGTAGATGTGGACGTTCAGGCTCGCCGCGCCGTCCAGCGGCTTGAGCACCGTCTCGCCCGACCAGGGCAGCCCGCCGGGCCCGGCATCGAGCGCTTCGGTCAGCGACAGGAACCGGGGAACCCGCAGACCCGCCGCGGCGACCGCGGACTTCATGACCACCTTGTCGCGCCAGGGCCGGATGTCCTCCTCCCGGTCGCCGGGCACGCCGAGGGCCGCCCGTACCCGAGCGCCGGCGATGAGGTCGAACTCGGAGAGCGCGAGCACCATGTCGAAGGCGGGGAGCCCGGAGACGGCGGCCAGCACCTCCTCCGTGAGGTCGCCGGTGTCGGGACGCTCGATGCGCGTGCAGCGGAGGTCGGACGGAAGGGTGGCCAGCCGGTCCGCAGGGCCGACGTAGGTGACGTCGTGTGCCGCGTGGTCAATTCCGTTCGCGTGCCGGATCATTTTGTCCGTGACTCGGTGCAGGATCAGGATGCGCATGATAGTTCCTCAGACGGGCGAGAAGCGGTATGAGTAGGACGACGGCGCAGACGGAGCCGATGACGGAACCCAGAACAATGCTCTGGGCGCTGAAGGACGTAGTGAAGAGGGTCACCAGGAGTCCGGCTGCCGGCAGTGACAGCTGATTCAGGAGGATGATGATGGCGATCGTTTTCGCGAAGTGCTCGCGCGGAATTCTTCTGACGCGCTCCGTGCGTATGACGACATTGAAGAATCCGACGACCCCGAGCAGGACCGCGTAGCTCACCGCGTACTGAGTGAAGGTGTTCGCCAGGCCGACTCCGATGCCGCCCAGGCAGATCAGGGAGTAGGACGTCATCAGGGCGGCGAAAGGATTCAGCCGCTTGGTCAGGCTCGGGACGACGAAGAACGTCAGGATGCCGACGATGCCGGCTCCGGCACTCAACGCCGCGTAGTACTTGTCCGGTTGGTGGAAGACGCCCACGGTGGTGGCGGCGCTGGTGGCCATGCCGACACCGACCATGAGGTTGACCGTCATGGTCAGTCCGACCAGACCCAGGATCGCGGGCAGCTTGAGCAGGGTCCTCACGCCCTCGCCGATGCCGGTGATCACCGAACGGACCGTGGTACGTTCAGCTGTGCCCCCGGCGAGTGCCTCGACCCGGAGCGAGTGGCGCAGGGACAGGGTGTTGAGCGTGGTCAGCCCGTACACCACACCGATCACCGCGAGCAGGCTCGTGGTCGGCAGTGCGGCGGCGAGCAGCGCGGCGAGCACAGGGCCCACCACCTCGCTGGTCTGTTCCGTCCCCTGGATGATCGACTGCGCCCGGACCATCTGGTCCATGGGAACGAACCGCGGGAGCGTGGCCTCAAGGGCGACGTACGACTGCGCGCCGGCCACCGACATGCCGGCGGCCAGTACGCACAGCGTGAAGAACTTCCCGTCGGGCAGCAGGAACATCAGGGCGAACGCGGTCAGCGCCAGCCCGGAGCGGACGACGTCCGAGCCTATGTACAGGATGTAGCTGCGTATTCGGTCCGCGAACACCCCGGCCACGGGTAGGAAGACCACGCGGGGAAGCCATTCGACAAGGAAGATCAGGCCGGTCTGCGACGCGCTGCCCGTTAATTTGTAGGCGAGCAGTGGAATGGCGAACAGGAGGAACTGGTCGCCGAGCGCGGCCAGTCCGCGACCGGCCACGAAACGCGCCACCTGGGGGGTCGGCATATACGCGTGTTTCGGTATTCCCGTATCGCCGCCGCCGAGTTCCCTGTCCCCTCCGGGGGCCTCGGTCGTACTCTCCCTCTCTTCGTGGCTCATGCTCCCCCATATTTCATGTCACCAAGTTCGATGAACAGGCTATCGATGTTCATGATCGGCCGAAGAGGCGAAGGTGACCATACCCGACGGTGACGAACGCGCTCGTTCGCACGGCCAATGGTCATGAGTTGGCTGTTCGGGTTCGACGGTCCACGGGTGGATCGAGCTGAGAGTGCGGTCGCGGGACGGCTGACGGACGACGTGTCGACCGGGTTGCTGGTGGAGGTGTCATGACGCTCGCTCGCAGGGCGGTGCCAGAATATACGGCTCGCCCCGGTCTTCCCCAGGATTCGGCGCATCCGGGACCTGCGCCTCTGCCCGGCAGGCGCGGGTCGCGGGGAGGCAGGTGTTACGTGTCAACATCTGAACACCCCTTGCCTGTCGGGGAGTCGGGAGCTAACTTCCAGATCGAATGCTTCAAGTGAGGCGCTGGTGAGGCGCGTTCCGCTGAGAAGTGTTCATCTTGGCCACTTACATGGGGGTGTTGTGGGGCCGCGTACCGTTGCCGAACTTCTGGAGTTCGAGCAGAACGTCATCCCTGCGGTGAACCGTCTCCGGCAGCTGCGGAGCGAGCCTCGCGGTGGTTCACCGGCCGGCTCCGACGAGGAGGTGCGTTTCGCAGTCGACGCGGTCTGTGCCGCCGTCGAGGGTCTGCGGGATCTGATGTCGGAGCGTCAGATCACAGCCACCTGCAAGGATTTGAGAATCTGGCAGGAAGCGGGCTGCGAGGGCGTGCCGCACTTCGACAGCACCCGGGACGCGGTTCCCGCGCCCGAGGACGGCGAGGCCGCCGCCTTCGTGGGGCCGGTAACCCTTCCCAACAGCGACCGGCACGATGTCCACATCGAGGCGTTCTCGGTGATCCGCCAGGACCCGGACAGCACCCCTCTGCTCCAGGCCACCTACCCGCACCCCAAGGCCGTCTTCCAGTCGACCCGGCTGCTGTCCGCCTCCCGCGGCCTGCGGGAGGGCAACTGCGTGGTCTTCTTCCCCGAGAACATCCCGGCCGCCACGCGCTGCACGGACCAGAATTTCGCGTGGTTCTTCTTCAACCGGCACACCGAGATATACGCCCACACCCTGGCGATCACGGAGCGCCTGTGCGGGCCCGGTTCACCCTTCGCGGGCGAGGACGAGCTCGTCTCCGCGGACGTGGACCCGGAGGACACCTACCAGGCGCGCTGCGTCTGGGGGTACATGCACGACTACTTCCACCACACCGGCCCGCGCCCCCTCGACCAGCACCTGGCGATCAAGACGACCTGGCGCCCCGGGCTCCTGGAGGAGCTCAAGGTCGACATGAAGTCGGCGATCGCCTGTTTCGAGGAGGAAGTGCCGTACGGCGAGATCGTGTTCGAGTACATCCTTCTGGAGCGGCTGTTGCGCTACCCGGCACAGCCCGAGCCGCTGCGCAACTTCGATGCCGGCACCGGCTTCGCCCTGGGCACCTGGCTCGCCTCGCAGGGGCTGTTCACCCAGGACGACCAGGGGCACAGCTCCCTGGGAACGAAGGCCCGCATCGTCGAGTCGGTACGTGAACTCGTGCGTCTGATCGAGGAGATCGAGGCCACGGAGGACGACGCCGCTTATCGGTCCGATGCCGTGGACTTCCTCTTCGGGACGCTGCTGCGCCGCCCGGAGGCCAAGCCCGACCGCTACGGCGGCCCCCTCGCGCCGCTCGACCTGTGGGGCTCCGAGGTCCATGTCTGAGCCGCGCAGCGCTGAGGAGCTCGAAGCGATCCTCAAGGACCCGGGCTTCTGCCGCTACTCCACCGGGCACACCGCCGTCGTCGACTGGGATGCCGGGACAGGCTGGTCCGAGCCGCGCGTCGAGCCCTGGGCCGACCTGGTGATGGATCCGGCCACCCTCGGACTCCACTACGGACAGGCGGTGTTCGAGGGCCTGAAGGCATTCCGTTCCGCGGACGGATCGGTGCACCTGTTCCGGCCCGAGGACCATGGGCGGCGCCTGGCCCGGTCCGCCGCTCGGCTCGCGATGGCCGAAATGCCCGCCACGCTGTTCTCCCGGGCATGTGCCGCGCTGGTCGCGGCCGACGAGCGATGGGTGCCGGGCGGCTACGGTCAGAGCCTCTATCTGCGGCCGCTGCTCATCGCCACCGAGCCGGACCTGGGGCTGCGGCCGTCGAAGCGCTACCGGTGCGTGATCCTGGCCTACCCCGCGGACCCGTGTTTCGGGGCCGGCTTCCGTCCGCTGTCGGTGACCACGTCGACCGAGACCGTGCGGGCCGTACGCGGCGGCACCGGCGAGTCCAAGTGCGCCGGGAACTACGCCGCCGGCCTCCTCACCCGTACCGAGGCGCAGGCCGCCGGGTACGACGAGGTGCTGTGGCTCGACGGGCTCGAACGGAGCCGGATCGAGGAGCTCAGCACCATGAACGTCTTCCTCGTCTGGCGTGACGGGGCGAAGGAACGGGTGACGACCCCGCCGTGCGACGGAACCATCGTCCGTGGCCTGACCCGCGACTCGCTGCTGACCCTGGCCGAGGACCGGGGGATCGCGGTCGCACAGGAGCACACCACGATCGACGCGGTCCGTACCGGCCTCCGCTCCGGCGGGCTGGCCGAGGTGTTCGCCTGTGGCACGGCCGGTGTCGTCGTCCCGGTGAGCCGGCTCGGTATCGGCGGCGAGGACCTGACCGTCGGCGACGGAGGGGAGGGCCCGATGACCGCGCTGCTGCGGAACAGCCTGCTCGACGTCCAGCACAGACGTACGCCCGACACACATGGCTGGCTTCGGACCATCACATGGGCCGATGAGAACGGGGGACGACGCGCATGAACGACCAGAGCACGGCCTTGAAGAGCGACCGGGAGCCCGCCCTGTCGAGAGTCACCGTGATCCACACCCTGGGCCCTTCGGGCACCAACCTGGAGAAGGCCGCTCACCACTGGCTCGCGGAGCGGGGCGTCGCCGGGAAGGTGGTGCTCCACACCGAGGTGGAGGACGGCCTCGACGCGATGGCTTTCGACGGCACCGAGGCCATCCTCGCCTGCGCCGTCTACCCCCGGCTGCACGACCTCGTCTTCAGGAACCTGCACCGCCTGGAGATGGCCGACAGCTTCATTCTCGACACCCACGACATGGTCCTGGCCGGGCGCCCGGACCACGCCGCCATGGCCACGATCGTCAGCCACCCGGCCCCCAGCAGCCTGGTGGCCGAGCTCGGCGATGTCACGCTGACCAGCAGCAACTCGCTCGCCGCGGCGCAGTGCGCGGCCGGGCAGTACGACGCCTGCGTGACGACGGGACCCGCCGCCGCGGCCAGGGGGCTGAGGTTGATCAAGAACTTCGGCCCGGTGCCGATGATCTTCACTCTGCACGTCGGCCGGACCCTCGGTGACGACGCCCGCAGCGGCGCGGGGATCGGAACCGCATGCTGATCGTCGTCCAGCCCCTGTCGGCCGGCGTCCGGCTCACCGCCCGGATGGTGGCCGCCGGGGTCCCCTGCCTCGTACCGACCCAGTTCCCCGAGTTGCTGCCGCCCGAGGTGCACTCCGGCGCGACCGTCGTCGACTGGCACCCCGACGCGGGTGTGGCCGGGCTGCTCCGCCTGGTCGAGAAGGCCGTCGCGGAGACCGGGGCCGCGCCCACCGGCGTCGTCGCCGGCTTCGAGTACGCGGTACCGGAGGCCGCCGAACTGGCCCTGGCCCTCGGGCTGCCCGCGCTCGGCGCGGGTGCGGCCGAGGCCGTGCGGCAGAAGGACGTCATGCGGCGGCGGTGCGAGGAGCGCGCGGTCGCCTTCCCCCGCTCGGTCACGGTCGGCCCCGGGGACACGGGCCCCTGCCCGCTGCCGTTCCCGGTCGTGGTCAAGCCGGTCGACTGCGGCGGCAGCCTGATGGTGAGCCTCTGCCACGACCAGGAGGAGTACGCGCGGGCCTGCGCGGCCGTGCACGACCCCGGCGAGGACGTGAAGTTCCACCCGAACCCCCGCCGGACCGCTCTGGTCGAGGAGTACGTGGAGGGCCCCGAGTTCTCCCTCGACGGCTGGGTCGACGCCGACGGCCCGCACGTCGCGAGCGTCACCACCAAGTTCCTCTCCGCCCCGCCGGACTTCTTCGAGATGGGCCACATCGCCACCGCGCCGGAGCGTTCGCCGCACGGCGAGGTCCTGGAGCGGTTCGCCCGTGAGGTCGTGGCCGCCTTCGACCTCACGGTGGGCCCGTTCCACATCGAGACCCGGATCGTCCGCGACCGCGGCCCCGTCCTGATCGAGGTCGGGGCCCGGCTCGCCGGCGACAACATCCCCGAACTGGTGCTCGCCGGACCCGGCGTGGACCTGTGCGCCGCCACGGCCGACGCCGCGCGCGGGGTGCGGCACGACCCCGGCGCGCTGTCGCCGGTGAGCGCGGGTCTCGCGTTCGTCACCACCGACCGGCCCGGCACCTTCGCCGGAACGCTCCCCGGTATCGACGCCTTCACGCAGGCGGCCGAGTTCCGCGGCCTCCTGCCGGAGGCGGAACCGGGGGCGGTGCTCGACCCGGGCGACATTTTCAGCAACCGGGTCGCCCGTATCCACTTCGAGGGCGACCTTGACCGGGTCGAGGGCCTCGTCGCCTCGGTCCTCGCAGACGTGAGGGTCGACGTCGACGGCGTCGGCCACCAGGACAAGGAAGGTGCCCCCGCATGAGCAACGAACTGACCGTCACCCCCACCACCACCCCGCGCCCGCGGCCCGAGGCGGCCGGGGCGGCCGGGTCCGTCCTCACCGACCACGCGTTCTTCATGCGGACCGGCAAGCGGCGCGGCTGGCAGGGGCTGACCGTTGCGGACCGGGACAGCATCCCGGCGCTGCGGCCCACGGCCGCCGCCGTGCTCGCCGGCCAGACGGTCGTCGACGAGTTCGCCGCGTACCGGCTCGCGGACGGCACGCTCGCCGTGTTCCGCCCCGACAGCCACATCAAGCGGCTGAACAACGGTGCCCGCCGGCTCGCGATGCCGCAGGTCGACTTCGACCGGGTGTGGAGTTCGGTCCGGGCGATGGCCGAGCTGGACGAGGGCTGGCTGCCGCGGGATGCGGGGGCTTCCCTGCGGCTGCGGGCGGTGCTCGCCGCCGACGGCGCGGCGCTGGACGCCGGGCCCGCGGACGACTGCCTCTTCTACGTGCTCGGGTCGGTGCCGGCCGCCGCGGAGGCGAAGCCGCTGAAGGCCATGACCCTGGACGGGTACGTGCGGGCCTGGCCCGGCGGCACCGGTGACGTGAACACGGCGGGCGGGCTCGCTGCGGGCGTGGTGCCCGGCGAGATCGCCGACAACTACGGCAACGACCACGTGCTGTGGCTCGACGGCCCGCAGGGGCGCTTCGTCCAGCAGATCGGCGAGCTGAACGCGTTCTTCGTGATCGACGGCGTGCTGACCACGCCCGCGCTCGACCGCACCGTCCTGCCCGGCGTCACCCGTGACTCCGTCGTGAAGCTGGCCCGGGACGCGGGGACCACCGTCGTCGAGCGGCCGGTGGAACTCGCCGAAGTCCTCAAGGGTGTCGCCGACGGCTCCGTCACCGAGTGCTTCGCCACCGGCACGGCCGCCGGGGTGTCGCCGGTGGTCTCCCTCGGCCACCAGGGCGAGGAGTACCGGCTCCGGTCGCAGGAGGCCGGTCCGGTGACCGCCCGTTTCCGGGACCTGCTGGACGGCATCCACCGGGGCGAGTCCGTCGACCGGTTCGGCTGGATGCGCCGGATCACCGAAGTAGCACCCGTACACGCCTGAGGGAGGAGAGAACCATGGCGTATGTCGTCACCGACGAATGCGTGGGCTGCAAGTACACGGACTGTGTGGACGTCTGCCCCGTGAGCTGTTTCCACGAGGGTCCCGAGATGCTCTACATCAACCCCGAGGAATGCATCGACTGCAACGCGTGCGTAGCCGAGTGCCCGCCCGAGGCGATCTGGGTGGACATCGACCTGCCGGAGGACAAGCTCCAGTGGATCGAGATCAACGGCGAGATGAGCAACAAGTACCCGGTCATCTTCGAGAGCCGGGGCACCAGGGGCGAGCCCACCGACGGCCCCGCCGAGCCCTCCAGCCAGCCTTCCTGACCCAAAGAGCGGGAGCCTAGGTCATGACGACCCACGTCGAGAACCCCTTCATGCTGGGCCTCGACTCGAACTTCTATCTGAAGGACGAGTTCGAGAGCCCCGAGAAGCGCACCAACGTCACCTGGTTCTACCCGAAGATCTGCGCCTTCCAGGACGCCCTCGACTCCGAGGGCAAGAAGGCGGAGTACTTCTCGTTCCTGGACCGCCAGTCCCACCCGGAGCAGACCGACATCCTGCTCTACTTCCACATCCCGTTCTGCGAGGCCTTCTGCAACTTCTGCGCCTGCTTCAAGGAGTCGGCGGCGAAGTACCAGGGTGAGCGGCAGAAGCGCTTCGTCCAGGCGATGGTCAAGGAGATCCAGCGCAACGCCCGCTCGAAGTACTTCGAGGGGACGAAGGTCAAGTACGTCCAGTTCGGGGGCGGTACGCCGTCCGCCCTGGAGCAGGAGTCGATGGCCACCATCCTGGAGGCCGTCCACCGCGAGTTCGACCTGAGCGAGGTCGACGGCATCTCCCTGGAAGGCAGCCCGCTCGGGCTCTCCAAGGACGGCTACATCGAGATGCTGAAGTCACTCGGCATCACCCGCATCTCCTTCGGCGTACAGACCCTCGACGAGGACATCCGCCGCAAGCTCACCATCAAGGCCAGCGTCGAGCAGGTCCACCAGACCGCCGAGAACATCCGCAAGGCCGGCATCCGCACCTTCGCCCTGGACCTCATGTACAACCTGCCGGGGCAGGACGACGAGGTCCTGGCCCGGGACCTGGAGGGCATCTGCGGCGAGCTGCGCCCCAGCTTCGTGCAGACGTACCGCTTCAACCAGTGGGAGGGCACCCGCCTCGACCAGCAGATCCGGGCCGGCAAGGTCGCCGAGGTGAAGCCGTCGGGCGCCATCGAGCGGGATCAGTACCGGCAGATCAAGAACGGTCTGGCCGCGTACGGCTACGACAAGCAGCTCCTGATCAACTTCTTCACCCACCTCGACGACGCGGGCGAGATCGGCCTCAACCACGCCTGCGGCGGCAACGGCTACCGCGCCAGCTACACCCTCGGCATCGGTCCCGCCGCCGAGAACTACATGGGCGAGCGCAGCTACCGCAACCACACCGACGTCGAGCGGTGGATGCGGGAGGTCGAGGAAGGCATCATCCCGATCGAGCAGGGCCGCATCTGCTCGGAGGACGAGGTCGAGAACCGGGTCATGGTCTTCTTCCCGGTCTTCGGCAGCGTCCGCAAGGCCGACGTCGGCAACTTCGAGAAGTACCGCCGCGAAGTGGACTGGCTGGTCGAAGGGGGCTACGCGATCGAGACCGACGAGGACCTGACCCTCACCGAGGCCGGCCGGGAGAACGCCGGCAACATCGCCTTCCTCTTCTACTCCGACGAGGAGAAGGCCCGCGCCCGGCGCACGATGTACCTGTCGCTGAAGAACAAGCGCAACCCCTTCCACCAGGACGCGCAGAACATCCCGCGCACCCCGCTCTTCCTCCAGACCCGCCCGAAGTCGGCGGAGGAGATCACCAAGGAGAGCACCTCCGCCAAGCCCGAGGGGAGCTGATCGGCCGGTGGACACCCGCAAGACCCAGAAGGAGATCGAGGACGACCTCCGTGGGGTGATCGCCCATATCTTCCCGGGGCAGCTGGTCGAACTCGACTCCGACACCCCGCTGTTCAACGGCGGTCTGTCGCTCAACTCGACCCAGATGATCGAACTGACCCTGGGCTTCGAGACGTTCTACGACATCGAGCTCGAACCCGAGCTGCTGACGACGGTGAACTTCGCGACCCTGGGTTCCCTCGCCGGTCTGCTGGAGGAACTCCTCGAGGATGAGGTGTCCCCTGTCTGAGATCCGTTCGGACGTGCGCGTGGTGCTGATCCACGGGAACGCCGGAGCGAGCGTCGAGGGCATCTGGTTCCCGTATCTCAAGCGGGAACTGGAGGCCCTCGGCGCCGAGGTGGTGGCCGAGACCTTCCCCGACCCCATCAAGGGCCGGATGCGGTACTGGCTGCCCTACCTCACCGACGTCATCCGCCCGGACGAGAGGACGGTCATCGTCGGCCACTCGTCCGGCGCGCTGGCCGCCTTCCGGTACGCCGAGAACGCGCCGCTCCTCGGCACCTTCGCCGTCGCCGGCCACCACCACGACTGCGGCTTCGAACTGGAGCGGCGCAGCGGCTTCTTCGACACCCCGTGGGACTGGGACGCGATCCGCGCCAACCAGTCGTTCATCGAACAGTTCCACTCGAAGGACGATCCCTGGGTGCCCTTCGAGGTCGCCGAGGAACTGCACGAGCTGACCGGGAGCACGTTCAACGCCCTGCACGGCATGGGCCACTTCGGCTCGTACGACCAGCAGATGGACACCTTCCCGGAGCTGCTGGAGGCGATCCGCCGCCGCCTCGACGGGACTCGCCTGGAGGAACGATGAACGTCATGCTCGCCGACGAGCTGCTCGAGCGGCGGCGGGACAGCGCGGCCACGGCCGTCGTGGACCTGGAGACCGGCGAGCAGCTCTCGTACCGGACCCTTGCCCGGCGCGTCCAGGCCCTGACCGAGCTCCTCGCCGGGCTCGGCGTGGGCCGGGGCGGCACCGTCGCGATGGTGATGGACAAGTCCGCCGCCTCGGTGGCGGTCATGTGGGCCGCGCTGCGGCTCGGCGCCCGCTACGTACCGCTGGACGAGTCGCTGCCGGCGGCCCGGATCGCGCTGCTGCTCGGCAAGTGCGCGCCCACGGCCACCCTGGTCCAGCCCGCCTACCGGGACCTGCTCGACGGCGCGCCGGCCGGGACGGTGGTCACGGTGGGCCCGGACCCCTTGGACGCCGGCACCGGCTGGGACCCCTCGGCCGAGGCCGAGCCGAGGCCGGCCGACGTGGCGGGCCGGAGCCCCGACGACCACGCGTACGTCGTCTTCACCTCAGGCTCGACCGGCTCGCCCAAGGGCGTCGTGATCAGCCACCGGTCGATGTGCGCCCTGCTGGCCGGGGTGCAGGAGACCGTCGGTTTCGAGGACGGCATGCGCTTCCTCAATGTGGCGCCGCTCTTCTTCGACGCCTCCGTCGTGGATCTGTGGTCGACCTTCCTGGTCGGCGGCAGCGTCCATCTGCTGCCCAGGCTCCGCATGCCCACCCAGGTCACCCGGGCCGTCGAGGAGTGGCGGATCACCGACACGCTGCTCGTGCCGTCCGTGATCCGGATGCTGGTGAGCCGGTTCAGCGACGCCGGGCGGCGCGACCTCGGCTCGCTGCGGCGGCTCTGGTTCGGCGGCGAGCCGTGCCCCGTGTCGGTCCTGGACGCGTTCTCCGCCCTCGTACCGGGACTGCGGTACGTGCACGGGTACGGGCCCACCGAGACCACGCACAGCGCCACGCTCTTCCTCACCGACGCCCCGGGCAAGGAAGGCGAGGAGTTCCTGCCCATCGGCCATCCGCTGCCGGCCGTCGACGTGCTCGTCGTGGACGACGAGCTGCGGCCGGTCCAGGACGGGGAGACCGGCGAACTCCTCATCGGAGGACCGCAGGTGATGGTGGGATACTGCGGCGAGCCGGAGCGCACCGCCCGGTCCGTGATCGAGCTCCCGGCCGGCGCCGGGGGCCGGTACTACCGCTCCGGCGACTACGTGCGCCGGCGGCCGCAGGACGGCGCCCTGGTCTTCCTGGGGCGCCGCGACGACGCCCTGAAGATCAACGGCAACCTCGTCCACCTCTCCGAGGTGGAAGCGGCGACGCTGGCCGTGGGCGGGGTGACGGACTGCTGCGCGGTCCCGGTGGCCCACCCGCTGACCGTCCGGGCGATCATGCTCTTCGTCCTGGGCCGGCAGGACGGCGACACGGGCCTGCGCGAGGAGGAGCTGCGCCGGGAGCTCGCGCTGCGGCTGCCCGACTACATGCTGCCGGCACGCATCGAGTTCCTGGCCGACGGCGACGTGAGCCTGACGCCGTCCGGCAAGCTCGACCGCGACCGGTTGCGGGCGACGGCGGACGCGACCGGAAACGGGACGGATTCCAGGTGACCGACGCGGAATTGGCCCGCTTCGAGCGGTGCGGCGTGCTGACGGTCGTGCCCCGCTCGGCCACCGGTCTCGCGCTCGGCGACGACCCCGCGCTGCTCCTGCGGCACCGGGCGGAGGAGTTCCTGCCGGCGCCCGGCACCGTGGACCGGCTGGCCGGCGCGTACGCCGGCGAGGGGCTCGACGTCGAGGCCCGGACGGAAGTGGGCATCACCGTCTCCGGCGCCCCCGACCTGCTCGCGGAGGTCTTCGGCCACCCGGTGCGGCCGGTGCGGAACAAGTACATCCGGGAGACGGTCCGCCACGAGTTCGCCGCAGCCGGTCCGCTCCGCTCCCGGCTCCACACCGAGCTGGTCGCGGAGGTACGGGTCCCCCGGGCGGGCTTCGAGCTGGGCGTCGGCGCCACCCCGCCGCTCCCTCGCGATGCCCGGTATCTGAGGCTGCCCGAGGACGCGGTGCGCCTCGCGGGCGCGGGCCGGCCGCACGCGGCCGGGGTCCGGGGCGACGGGGTCCGGGTCGTGATGGTGGACACCGGTCTGTACGACCATCCGCACCACCGTGCCCACGGCTACCGCACGACGGTCGTCCCCGCGCTGTCCGCCCTCGATCCCGCCGTGGACGAACGCGGCCACGGCACCGCCATGTCGGCGCTGCTGCTCGCGGTCGCGCCGGGGGCCGACCTCACCATGGTCAAGATGGCCTGCGAAAGCTTCTCCTTCCCGCTGGCGGCCTTCCAGCGGGCGGTGGAGCTGGCCCCGGACGTCATCTCGTGCAGCTGGGGCACCTTGCGCGCGGAGCCGCACCTCCACCTGGAGGTCGCGAACGCGGTGCGGCGCGGGATCACGGTGCTGTTCGCCGCCGGCAACGGTTCCACGGACCGGCGTACCGCCATGTTCCAGTCGGTGGCGACCCCGGACGCGATCACGGTCGGTGGGGTCCATGTGGGGCCGGACGGGCGCAGGCAGGCCGCCGACCTGGCGTCCAGCTACCGCTCGGACGTTTTCCCGGGCCGGCGGGTCCCCGACCTGTCCGGGCCCTGCGGCATGCTGCCGAACGGCGACTACGTGGTGTTCCCCACCCAGCCGGGGTGCATGTTCGACCGCCGCAACAGCGCGTACGACGGCACCGCCCCCGACGACGGCTGGCTGGTGTCCAGCGGAACATCGGGAGCGACGGCGTACGCGGCCGGGGTGGTGGCGCTCGCGGTGCAGCAGGGCATCGGCAAGGGCCGCGCGCTGACCGCCGCGGACCTGGCGGACGCCTGTCTGCCGGTGACGCGGGGGCGGACGCTGACCGGTGACGACTGCGGCGGGACCTGCCCGAACGAGGCGGTGGGCCACGGCCTGCTCACCGCCTCGCCGCCCGCGGCGACCGGGCTCAGATGAGGCGTCGCATCCAGCCGTAGTGGTCCTCGGCCCGCCCGAACTGGATGTCGACGAGACTGCGGCGCAGCTTCATGGTGATCGAGTCCCCGTCGCCGGTGTCCGGGGCGGTCACCTCGCCGTCCTCCCAGACGAGGCGGCCGACGGGAGTGACGACGGCGCCGGTGCCGCAGGCGAACACCTCGCGGATGTCGCCGTTGCGGGCGCCCTCCTGCCATTCGCGGATGTCGACGGGCCGCTCCTCGACGTCGAGGCCGAGATCCTTGGCGAGGGTGAGGACGGAGGCGCGGGTGACGCCCTCCAGGATGGTGCCGAGCTCGGGCGTGATGAGACGGCCGTCGCGGGTGACGAAGTACAGGTTCATACCGCCGAGTTCCTCGACGTACCGCCCCTCGGTGGCGTCCAGGAAGCAGACCTGGTCGCAACCGTGCTCATCGGCCTCCAGCATGGGCGCCAGGCTGGCGGCGTAGTTGCCGCCGCACTTCGCCGCGCCGGTGCCGCCGCGCCCGGCCCGGGTGTACTGACCGGAGAGCCAGATGGAGACGGGCTTCACGCCGCCGGAGAAATACGGGCCGACCGGCGAGGCGATGACCATGTATGTCACCTCGGCCGCGGGCCGCACACCGAGAAAGGCCTCGGAAGCGAACATGAACGGCCTTAGGTACAGGCTCTGTTCGCCCTGGTCGGGCACCCATTCGCGGTCGGCGCGAACCAGTTCGGTGACGGAGTCGAGGAAGACCTCGACGGGCAGCTCCGGCAGGGCCAGCCGGCGGGCCGAGCGGTTGAAGCGCTCGCCGTTGGCCTCGGGCCGGAAGGTCCACACCGAGCCGTCCGCATGGCGGTAGGCCTTCATGCCCTCGAAGATCTCCTGCGCGTAGTGCAGGACGGCGGCGGCCGGATGCATCGGGATGGGGGCGAACGGCACGACGGCGGCGTCCCGCCAGCCGCCTTCCCTCGTCCACATGACACGGGCCATGTGATCGGTGAAGTACTGCCCGAACTTGGGGTCTTCCAGGATCTCGGCGCGACGGGCGCGACTCACCGGGCTGGGATTGGTCTCGACCGTGAACCGCACACTCATCGCAGGGACCCTCTCGGTTCCGTGGTGCATTCTTGGGTAGCGGCAGGCACCTTAGCCTGCGGCCGGGCGGGCAGCAAGGAGATGGGATACCGGAGTGGCGCCTCACACGACGTGGACAGAACGCCTGGTCGGCAGGCGGGTCCTGTGCGTAGGAACGGACTTGGCGGACGTGGCGGAGATGCGGAGCGTGCTCGCTCGGCAGCCGTCCTTCAGGGCCAAGGTGTTCACCGACGCGGAGCGCGCCTACTGCGACCTCATGAGGGACCCGGCCGAGCGGTACGCGGTTCGGTTCGCGGCCAAGGAGGCGGTGTTGAAGGCACTGGGTACGGGGCTCGCCGGTGCGCCGCTCACCGATATCGAGGTCCGGCGGGCCCCGGAGGGGAAGCCCTCCCTCCACCTCGCGGGCCGAGCGGCGGCGCTGGCGGAAGCGGCGGGCGTCCGCATCTGGCTGATCAGCCTCACACATACGGCGACGCAGGCGCACGCGATGGTGGCGGGGGTCGGGGACGAGGCGTGAGCCCGGCCCGACCGAGATCGGTGCTCCCGTCAGGATGGCCGGGAAGCGGAGTCCGAGGTACGGGAGTTGCTCGCCGTTGCGGGGCGCTCCCGCGGGGGTCGGTGACGCCGACGGACGGTACTGATGCCGGCGGCTATCACGCCCGGCACGATGTCGCGTACGTCGTCAGTCATGGGCGGGCATGTTGGCGGGCATTCGGCCTCAAGTTCGAGGCGGACCTGACGGGGCGGCCGGGGCGGCGCTACCCTGCGCGGACGATCCTGCACTGGAGGTGCGCATGCGACGTTCCGTCGCGCGGAATGTGTCGTTCTTAGGTGTTCTCGCTGTGGTCGCGTCGGTCGGGGCGGCAGCCCCGTCCTCGTCCGCGCCCCCGGTCGCACCGCCGGCCAAGGCCCCGGTCGCGGTGGGATACGGGGGAGCGGTCTCCAGCGTCGACGCCGACGCGACCGCCGCCGGTATCGAGGTGCTCCGCAAGGGCGGCAACGCCGCGGACGCGGCGGTGGCGACCGCGGCGGCGCTCGGGGTGACCGAGCCGTACTCGGCGGGGCTGGGCGGTGGTGGCTACTTCGTCCACTACGACGCCAGGACCCGTACCGTGCAGACCATCGACGGCCGGGAGACCGCACCGCGCAGCGCGGACTCCTCGCTCTTCATGGAGAACGGGAAGCCGCTCGCCTTCGGCGACGCCGTCACCAGCGGACTCGGCGTCGGCACCCCCGGCACCCCCGCCACCTGGGAGACCGCACTCGACACCTGGGGCAGCAAATCGCTCCGTCAGGTGCTGAAACCGGCCGAACGCCTCGCCCGGGACGGCTTCGTCGTCGACAGCACGTTCCGTTCCCAGACCGAGGGCAATCAGGCCAGGTTCGCCGACTTCCCGGCGACCCGGAAGCTGTTCCTGCCCGGTGGCCAACTGCCCGTGGTCGGCTCGGTGTTCAAGAACCCCGATCTGGCCCGCACCTATGACGAGGTCGGCCGCAAGGGCCTCGACGAGATGTACCGGGGCGAGCTGGCCGAGGATGTCGTGCGGACGGTACGCAATCCGCCCGTCGACCCCGGGTCCTCCCGGATGGTGCGGCCGGGCGATCTGACCACGAAGGACCTGCGCTCCTACCGGGCGCTGCGGCAGGCGCCGACGAAGACCGGCTACCGGGGGCTCGACGTGTACGGCATGGCGCCGTCCTCCTCCGGTGGCACGACGGTGGGCGAGGCCCTCAACATCCTTGAGTCCACGGACCTATCGAGGGCGAGCGAGGCGCAGTACCTGCATCGCTACATCGAGGCGAGCCGGATCGCGTTCGCCGACCGGGGGCGCTGGGTCGGCGACCCGAAGTTCGAGGACGTGCCGACGCAGGGGCTGCTCAGCCAGCGGTTCGCCGACTCGCGGGAGTGCCTGATCAAGGACGACGCGGTGCTGACCAGCCCGCTCGCGCCGGGTGACCCCCGCCACCCGGCGGACTGCGCCACCGGTGGGAAGGCCGCTCCGACGACGTACGAAGGGGAGAACACCACTCACCTGACGACCGCCGACAAGTGGGGCAACGTCGTCGCGTACACCCTGACGATCGAGCAGACCGGCGGCAGCGGGATGACGGTGCCGGGGCGCGGCTTCCTGCTCAACAACGAGCTGACGGACTTCTCGTTCGCGCCCGCCGACCCGGCCGTCCACGACCCGAACCTGCCGGGTCCGGGCAAGCGGCCGAGGTCGTCGATCTCGCCGACCATCGTGATGAAGCACGGGCAGCCCGTGCTGGCCCTGGGCTCGCCGGGCGGCGCCACGATCATCACGACGGTGCTGCAGTCCCTGATCGGCAAGGTCGACCGGGGGCTCTCCCTGGTGGACGCCATCGCGGCGCCCCGCGCCAGCCAGCGCAACGCCGCGACGACTGAGCTCGAACCGGGGCTGTGGAACAGCCCGGTGCGGGCACAACTCGAAGCCCTGGGGCATGTCTTCAAGCCGAACCCGGAAATCGGTGCGGCGACGGGTGTGCAGCGGCTGCCGGACGGGCGATGGCTCGCCGCCGCCGAGCCGGAGCGGCGGGGTGGCGGTTCGGCCATGGTGGTGAGGCCGGCCGGCCGGTCCTGACGGGCCGTCGACAACAGGACACGGGGGGCCGGTCGTCGCGTGATGAACGCGTCGGCCGGCCCTCCGAGGTATTGACGTGAACATGCCTGGGGGAGCATCTTGGCATCTCGGTAAGGAAACTTTCCTAACAGAAGGGCACTCCCACCATGCGTATGCGAACGCTTGCCCTCGCCGCAGCCTCCGGCGCCGCTCTGCTCGCGGCCGGATCGCTGACACAGGCCGCCCCCGGCGGCTCGCTCGCCCCCTCCGCCGCTCCCGCGGCAGCACGGAACGCAGACCCGGGAGCGGTGCACCTCGAAACCGTCGCCCATGCCGCCCGACTGTCCGACGGCGGACCCTCCGACGGCACCGGCTCCGGCCGCAGCCCCGGCGTCAGGGAGGGCTCCGTCGGTGCGGCCGACCTGCTGGCCAAGGTCTCGTCCTGTTCGCAGATCTCGAACGGCAAGTACCGTACGGACGAGGAGACATCGGCCACGGTGCCGGTCTGCGGCAAGAACGGTGCGGTGTTCTGGAAGGCCGACATGGACATCGACTGCGACGGGCAGGTGACCTCGGCCTGCAACGCGGACACCGATCCGTGGTTCCAGGACGACACCGCGTTCCACACCTCGGGCGACAAGCCGCTGAGTGCGGAGAAGCTGCCGTACGTCGTCGTGCCGAGCAGCAGCGGCATCTGGAACTACAGCAGCGCCGGGATCAAGGGCGGCGGCGTCGTCGCCGTCATCTACGGAGGCAAGGTGGAGTACGCCGTCGTCGGCGACACGGGCCCCGACAAGATCATCGGCGAGGCCTCGTACGCCACGGCGAAGGCCCTCGGCATCGACCCCGACCCGGAGACGGGCGGCGTCGAATCCGGGGTCACGTACATCCTGTTCAAGAACTCCCGGGTGTCACCGATCGAGAGCCATGACGCCGCGGTGACCGCCGGGGACGCCCTCGCCAGGGAGTTCCTGCAGAACAACTAGGTGTTCTGTCCATGGAGGTTGGTGACGGATCCCACGGCTTGGGGATCTTGAACGAGTGAGGGCCTTCCGGGTTCGGTGTGGATTGCGACAT
>NZ_JBFAJY010000011.1:0-163601 GCF_040655445.1 Streptomyces sp. NPDC050423 | reverse complement strand
GCGTTCGTCCTGAGCCAGGATCAAACTCTCCGTGAATGTTTTCCCGTAATCGGGATCACACACATGAGAGCGGAACGACCAAGTCGGAATAAGACTGATCGTCCACTGCGTCCTCGCTATGTGCATTGCCTGGTAGACCCGCTAAGTGATCTGCCAGGACTTTCAAAGGAACCTCGAACCTGCCGAAGCAGGTCGGGGTATCAACATATCTGGCGTTGACTTTTGGCACGCTGTTGAGTTCTCAAGGAACGGACGCTTCCTTTGTACTCACCCGCAGAACATTCTCTGAGGCTTTCCTCCGGGCGCTTCCCTTCGGTCTTGCGTTTCCGACTCTATCAGACTCTTTCGTGTCCGATTCCCGGTCGAAGCGGGCCTCGCAATTTCCGCTTTCCAGTTCTTCGCTTTCGCGTTTCTCTTTCCGGCGAGTCCGACTCTATCAGATCCTTTCGGGCCTGATTCCCAGTCAGTGGGGCTTGCCTTCCCGGCCGTTGGGCCGTTCCGACGAGTGAGACATTAGCGGAATCCAGGGCCCCGACGCTAATCGGGGTCACGTTCCTTCGAACGTGGATTCCTCATTTCGCGAATGCGCACGCAGAGGCAGGCGACAGCTGTCGCTCGCTCGTTGTGGTTACTGCGGAATGGCTGCCCGGGGACCGACCGGGGTCGGCGCTCACGTCGGACAACTCGGAGCACATTACGGATGCGGGTCGGGCGTGTCAACCCCAGGTCCTGCCGGGGTGTGGTGGAAGGCCAGGCGGTAGTCACGGGGGCTGGTGGACAGATGGGTCGCGAAGTGCTGGCGCATGGTGATCTCGCTGCCGAAGCCGGTGCGGCGGGCGACCTCGGGGAGGGGGAGATCGGTGCGCTCCAGGAGCTTCTGAGCTGCGGCGATGCGTTGGGTGATCAGCCAGCGCAGTGGAGCGGTGCCGGTGGTGGCCTGGAAATGGCGGGCGAAGGAGCGCGGGGACATGCCCGCGCGGGCGGCGAGGCCGGCCACCGTGTGCGGTTCGGCCAGATGAGTCAGGGCGAAGGCCCGTACCGCCGCGAGGGTGTCGGCGTCGCGGTCGGTGTGCGGGGTGGGGTGCTCGATGAACTGCGCCTGGGTACCGGTGCGGAACGGGGCCGTGACCATCGAACGCGCGATCGTCGCCGCGGCCTCCGCGCCATGGGTCGTGCGGACGAGGTGGAGGCAGAGATCGATGCCCGCCGCCGTGCCCGCGGATGTCCAGAGGTTGTCGTCGTGGACGAACAGGGCGTCGGGAACGACCGTCACGCCGGGGTGGTGGGTGCGCAGGAGGTCGGTGAGGTTCCAGTGGGTGACTGCCCGCCGGCCGTCCAGGAGCCCCGCCTGGGCGAGCGTGAAGGCGCCCCCGCAGAGCGCGGCGATCGGTGTGGCGCGGGCATGGGCGTGTCGGAGCGCTTCGAGGACCGGCACGGGGGCCGGTGTCAGGTGGTCGTCGAGGCCGGGGACCACGATCAGGTCGGCGCGGGACAGCCAGGCGAGCGTGCGGTCGGGGGTCAGCGAGAGGCCGCCGCGCAGCGGGATGGGGGCCGGGGCGGCCGCCGTGCGGCGCAGGTCGAATGCCGGGACGTCCCGGTCGGTGCGGTCCACGCCCCAGACCTCCGTGATGACCGAGACGTCGAACGCGCGGATGCCGGGAAAGGACACGAGCGCGATCCGGGACGGGGCCGGGGGCGCGGTCGGTGCGGGATTCGGGGGCATGGCCATCCTGGCAGTAAAGCATCGATCGATGGCTTTGCGACCCCTGGGCCGCCGGGGTCCGGGGCGGCAGCATCGTAGCCATGGATATCGCGGAGAACGCAGCGCTGGTCGTGGTGGATGTGCAGCAGGGATTCGAGGAGGCGGAGTACTGGGGTCCGCGGAACAACCCCTCCGCGGACCGGAACATCGCCGCCCTGATCGACGCCTGGCAGTCGAGCGGGCGGCCGGTCGTGTTCGTGCGGCATGACTCGCCGAAGCCGGATTCGCCTTTGCGGGTGGGATACCCGGGGAACGACTTCAAGCCGTACGTGGAGGAGCGGCGCGGAAAGGGCGGTGGGCCCGAGCTGTTTCTGACGAAGAGCGTGAACTCGGCGTTCTACGGGACGCCCGATCTGGGGGCGTGGCTGAGCGCGGGCGGGGTGCGGCAGATCGTGGTGGCGGGGATCCAGACCAATATGTGCGCGGAGACGACGGCGCGGATGGCCGGGAACCTGGGTTACGAGGTGTTCTTCGCGTTCGATGCGACGTACACCTTCGACGGGGCCGGTCCGTGGGGATGGACGCTCGGCGCGCAGGAGCTGGCGCGGGCCACCGCCGTGACGCTGCACGGCGGTGGGTTCGCGGAGGTGGTGCGCAGTGCGGAGCTGATCGCGGCCGCCGCGCGGTAGCTCAGCCGTTGCCGGAGGCGAGCTCGCGGCTGCGGTCGCGGGCGGCTTCGAGCGCCGCGATGAGAGCGGCGCGTACCCCGTGGTTCTCCAGTTCGCGGATGGCGCTGATGGTGGTGCCGGCCGGACTGGTGACGGCCTCGCGGAGCTTGACCGGGTGTTCGCCGCTGTCCCGGAGCATCACGGCGGCGCCGATGGCGGCCTGGACGATCAGGTCGTGGGCCTGGGCGCGGGGCAGGCCCAGCAGGATGCCGGCGTCCGTCATCGCCTCGACGAGGAAGTAGAAGTACGCGGGGCCCGAGCCGGAGAGCGCGGTGGCCGCGTCCTGCTGGGACTCCGGGACGCGCAGGGTCTTGCCGACCCCGCCGAAGATCACCTCGGCGGTGGCGAGGTGGGCGCCGGTGGCGTGGCTGCCCGCGGAGATGACGGACATGCCCTCGTCGACCAGGACGGGGGTGTTCGGCATGACGCGGACGACCGGGGTTCCCTCGGTGAGGCGGTCCTCGATGAAGGCGGTCGTGATGCCGGCCGCGGCGCTGATGACCAGGCGGTCGGCGGTGACATGGGCGGAGAGCTCGTCGAGGAGGCGGCCCATGTCCTGGGGCTTGGCCGCGAGGATGAGGATGTCGGCGCGCCCGGCGGCCTCGGCGTTGCTGACGGAGTCGACCCCGTAGCGGTTGCGGAGCTCCTCGGCCCGCTCCGAGCGGCGGGTGGTGACCAGCAGGTTCGCCGGGCGCCACCCGGCCCGGATCATGCCGCTGAGCAGGGCCTCGCCGATCTTGCCGGTGCCGAGGACTGCGACTGTCTGGGTCATGCGGTTCACCCTCCGGGGGGCGCCGGCGGCTGTCGGTGCCGGCTGTTCTCGGTGCTCGTGCCCGCCATCCTCGCACCGGCCCGTCAGGCGGTGCGGCGGCGGAGGGTGGCCGCGCCGAGGGTGAGGACCAGGAGCGCGCAGCCCGCCACGATCACGATGTCGCGGATGAAGTTTCCGGTGACGTCCGTGTGGTGAAGGACCTCGTTCATTCCGTCGACGGCGTACGACATGGGCAGGACGTTCGAGATCGCTTCGAGGACGGGTGCCATCTGGTCCCGGGCGACGAACAGTCCGCAGAGCAGCAGCTGCGGGAAGATCACGGCCGGCATGAACTGGACGGCCTGGAACTCGGACGCCGCGAAGGCCGAGACGAAGAGGCCGAGCGCCGTGCCGAGCAGGGCGTCGAGCAGGGCGACCAGAAGCAGCAGCCACGGTGACCCGGTGACGTCCAGGCCGAGGACCCAGACGGAGAGGCCCGTCGCCAGGAGGGACTGGAGGACGGCGACGGCGCCGAACGCGAGGGCGTAGCCCGCGATCAGGTCGCCCTTGCCCAGCGGCATGGCGAGGAGGCGTTCGAGGGTGCCCGAGGTGCGTTCGCGCAGGGTGGCGATGGAGGTCACCAGGAACATCGTGATCAGCGGGAAGATGCCGAGCAGCGAGGCGCCGATGGAGTCGAAGGTCCTGGGGCTGCCGTCGAAGACATACCGCAGCAGCGTGATCATGACGACCGGGATCAGCAGGAGCAGCGCGATGGTGCGGGGGTCGTGGGTCAGCTGGCGCAGGACTCGGGCGGCGGTGGCGAGGGTGCGGGCCGCGCTGAGGGGTGAGGTGGCGGTGGCCGGGGTGGTGGTCGTGCTCATCGGGCGTTCTCCTGACGGGTGGCGGCCGCGTCGACCAGGTGGAGGAAGGCTTCTTCGACGGTGTCGGTGCCGGAGCCGGCACGCAGTGCCTCGGGGGTGTCGTCGGCGAGGATCTCGCCCTCACGCATCAGGAGCAGCCGGTGGCAGCGCTCGGCCTCGTCCATGACGTGGGAGGAGATGAGGAGGGTGGTGCCCCGTTCGGCGGCGAGGCTGTGGAAGAGGCTCCACAGATCGCGTCGGAGAACCGGGTCCAGACCGACGGTGGGTTCGTCCAGGACGAGGAGTTCGGGGGTGCCGAGCAGCGCCACGGCGAGGGAGACGCGGGTCTGCTGCCCGCCGGAGAGGGTGCCGGCGAGGGCGTCGCAGTGGCTGGTCAGGTCAACCTCGGTGATGGCGTGGCTGACGGCTTCGCGGCGGGCCTCCCGGTGTCGGCGGCCCGGCTGGAGGATCGCCGCGAAGTAGTCGAGGTTCTGCCGGACGGTGAGGTCCGTGTAGACGGACGGTGCCTGGGTGACGTACCCGACCCGCGGGCGGAGTGCGGGGTGGCCGGCCGACCTGCCCAGGACGTCGAGGGTGCCGGTGACCTTGGCCTGCGTACCGACGACGGCCCGCATCAGGGTGGATTTGCCGCAGCCGGAGGGGCCGAGGAGCCCGGTGATCCCGCCCCGCTCGACGGTGAAGCCGAGGCCTTTCAGGACGGTGCGGTTGCCTCGTACGACGGTGAGGCCGCGGGCCTCGATGGCGACGCCCGGAGAATTCATCATGTGATGAATTTTGTCGCGGTGGCGTCCTTCCGTCAAGGGATCCGTGGCCTCCGCGCCTCCCGGTTCGGCGGATGGTCACGCTCAGCTCGACGACGTACGTCTCCTCCGCCGTGCCGTCCGGGAAGTGCCGGGCGAGGTGCTCGCGCTCCTCGGAGAGGAAGCGCCGGGCGCGCTCGTCACCGAGGACCAGGAACGCGGAGTGGCTGCCGAGGTTGGCGAGGTGGGTGGCCGGCGGGACGCGCCGGGTCCAGGGCACGCGACGGTGTACGAACGTGAGCCCGGCCGGCAGGTCGCGTGCGGACACGGGCGAGCCGTGGACACCGGCGGTCGCCGCCGCGGGCCCGGCCTCCGCTCCGGGGGCCGGGCACCTCGGGCACCTCGGCGGCGAAGAAGGCGAGCAGCCGCGCGCCCTGTTCCGCGACCCAGGCGACATCGGGGTCGGCGACGTTCCACCACAGGGCCGGCGCACCGCCCGGCCGCAGGACGCGCATGGCCTCGGGGGCGGAGCGGGCGGAGTCGGTCCAGTGCCAGGACCGGGCGTACGTGGTCAGGTCGGCCGAGGCCGCGGCGAAGGGAAGGTGGTTG
This sequence comes from Streptomyces sp. NPDC050423, assembly GCF_040655445.1. Lineage (NCBI taxonomy): Bacteria > Bacillati > Actinomycetota > Actinomycetes > Kitasatosporales > Streptomycetaceae > Streptomyces > Streptomyces sp. NPDC050423. The sequence goes on along the minus strand of NZ_JBFAJY010000011.1, from coordinate 158,190 downwards.
CCGTCGCCCCGTACCAGCGGGACGCCCGGCAGGGTCCTGCGCGGTTCCGCCGCCATGCCGGGGCCGGGCTCGACGGCGACGACCCGGGCGCCCCGGTCGTGGAGCCGGCGGGTCGAGATGCCGGTGCCCGCGCCGACGTCGAGGGGGCGGGCGCCTCGCAGGGGCCGGCCGGCGAGTTCCTCGACGGCGTCCAGGAGGGCATCCGGGTAGCCGGGGCGGGCCGCGCCGTACTGGGCGGCGGCGCGGTCGAACGACAGGGCGCGCGGGGGTGCCGGCGAGGACGACGGATTCGGGGTGCTTGTAGTGGCCATGTGGCCATCGCCGCCTCGGCAGCCCTGCCGGGGCGAGGCGTTTGCGGCGCCGGGGCGTTCTACTTGCGGCGGGGCTTCTTCGCCCTGGCCGTCTTGCGGGCTGCCGGATTCCCGGTCCGGGCGGAGCGCCGCTTCGCGTACCGGACCTGGGCCGCCTCGTACTCCGCGCGCCGGAGCTTCTCGCCCGGCGCCTCGGTGAGGGTACGGATGAAGTAGGCGAGCAGCCCGCCGATGAAGCCGATGGTCTTGAGGCCGCGCAGGTTGTCCTCGCGGGCAGGGTCGGCCGGGCGGCTGCTGAAGCCCTCCCAGGTCTTGCGGAAGGCGATCGCGCTGCAGACGGCGAACATCAGGACCACCAGGATGCCGACGAAACTGCCGACGTCGGCGATCTCCAGCCCCTGGTAGGCGAACCGGAGCACGAAGCAGGAGGCGGCGGCCGCGGCGAGCGATCCGACGGCGACCCCGGCGCGGCGCAGACCGTAGTTGCCGTCATGGGCGACCCAGGTCGTACCGAAGAAGCGGATGGGCTCGGGCTGCGGACCGGGGGCGGTCACGGTGGCGCCGTCGGGCGCCGTCGCGGACTCGGCGGTGCCGGGCGCGGTGTCGTCGGGGGTCTCGCTGTTCTCGCTCACGAGGTCGATTGTCCCAGGGCCGGGGCGATGGCGCTGCGACCGCTCTCACGGACGCAGCGCCGTCGCGCGTCAGCCGCAGTGGCTCCACGGGCTCGTGTACGAGTACGTACCGGCGCGCGTCTCGATCATGCCGCCCCACTTCACGCAGTGGGTGCCGGCGGCGAGCCGGACCGGGCCCGCGTACGAGGAGTACGTTCCCTGGTCCTTGGCCTGTTCCTTGCCGTCCCCGTCCACGTCGAGCCAGGCGCCGGTGGTCAGCGCTTGGCCGGCGGTGGCGGAGGCGTGGAAGGTGACGACGCAGTTGTACTTGGTGGTCGCGTTGTAGAGCAGGTAGACGCGGGCCAGTTCGACCGACGACGAGTTCCGGAACGCGTGCGAGTCGATCTGGGTGTACCCGGATCCGCAGACACCGGCCGGAGTGGCGGCGGCCGGAGCCGCACCGGCCGGGACCGCACCGAGGGCCGCGAGGGCGGCGACGGCTGAGACGGTGACCGCTGAGCGCCGTACAGAAGTACGCATACTCCCCCAATCATGATCGTGCAGGACAAGGGGGCGAGCTTACTGCGATCACCTGGTCACACGGAGTAGCTCTCGGGCCATGGCGGGACGCCCGCGGCGCTGCTCCGGGGTCCGGACATGCGTCCGGCCCCTCACGGGGAGGGGCCGGACGCGGGGTCGGTCAGCCGAGCCTGGAGACGTCGCGGACGGCGCCGCGGTCCGCGCTCGTCGCCATGGCCGCGTAGGCGCGCAGCGCCGCCGAGACCTTGCGCTCGCGGTTCTTCGGCGCGTACACACCGTTCAGCGCCTCGCGGCGGGTGGTCAGCTCGGCGTCGGGGACGAGCAGCTCGATCGAGCGGTTCGGGATGTCGATCCGGATCCGGTCGCCGTCCTCGACGAGCGCGATCGTGCCGCCCGACGCCGCCTCCGGCGAGGCGTGGCCGATGGACAGGCCCGACGTACCGCCGGAGAAGCGGCCGTCCGTGACCAGCGCGCAGCTCTTGCCGAGGCCGCGGCCCTTGAGGAACGACGTCGGGTACAGCATCTCCTGCATACCGGGGCCGCCGCGCGGGCCCTCGTAACGGATGACGACGACGTCGCCGTGCGTGATCTCCTTGCGGAGGATCTTGTCGACCGCGTCGTCCTGCGACTCGCAGACGACCGCCGGGCCCTCGAAGGTCCAGATCGACTCGTCGACGCCGGCCGTCTTCACGACGCAGCCGTCCACGGCGAGGTTCCCCTTGAGGACCGCGAGGCCGCCGTCCTTGGAGTACGCGTGCTCCAGGTCGCGGATGCAGCCGCCGGCCGCGTCCAGGTCGAGGGTCTCCCAGCGCTCGGACTGCGAGAAGGCGGTCGCGGAACGGACGCAGCCGGGGGCCGCGTGCCACATCTCGACGGCCTCCGGGGACGGCGAGCCGCCGCGGATGTCCCAGTTCTTGAGCCACTCGGCGAGTGTGTCGGAGTGCACCGAGTGCACGTCCTCGTTGAGCAGACCGGCACGGTGGAGCTCCCCGAGGATGGCGGGCATGCCGCCGGCCCGGTGCACGTCCTCCATGTAGTACGTGCCGCCGGGCGCCACGTTCGGGGCGACCTTGGAGAGGCAGGGGACCCGGCGCGAGACCTCGTTGATGTCGTCGAGGTCGTACGCCAGCTCGGCCTCCTGGGCGGCGGCCAGCAGGTGCAGGATCGTGTTGGTCGAGCCGCCCATGGCGATGTCCAGCGCCATGGCGTTGTCGAACGCGGCGCGGGTGCCGATGGCGCGCGGCAGGACCGTCTCGTCGTCCTGCTCGTAGTAGCGCTTGGTGATCTCCACGACCGTGCGGCCGGCGTCCTCGTACAGCGCCTTGCGGGCGGTGTGCGTGGCGAGGACGGAGCCGTTGCCGGGGAGCGCGAGGCCGAGGACCTCGGTCAGGCAGTTCATCGAGTTGGCGGTGAACATGCCGGAACAGCTGCCGCAGGTGGGGCAGGCGTTCTCCTCGATACGGAGCATGTCCGTGTCGGAGATGCTCTCGTCGACCGCGTCGCTGATGGCGTTGATCAGGTCGAGCTTGCGGACCGTGCCGTCGACGAGGGTGGCCTTGCCGGCCTCCATCGGGCCGCCGGAGACGAAGACCGTGGGGATGTTGAGGCGCATCGCGGCCATCAGCATGCCCGGGGTGATCTTGTCGCAGTTCGAGATGCAGATCAGCGCGTCGGCGCAGTGCGCCTCGACCATGTACTCGACGGAGTCGGCGATCAGGTCGCGGGACGGGAGGCTGTAGAGCATCCCCGCGTGGCCCATCGCGATGCCGTCGTCGACCGCGATGGTGTTGAACTCGCGGGGCACCGCGCCCGCGGCCTTGATCGCGTCGGAGACGATCCGGCCGACGGGGGCGAGGTGGGTGTGGCCGGGGACGAACTCCGTGAAGGAGTTGGCGACCGCGATGATCGGCTTGCCGATGTCCTCGCTCGCTACGCCCGAGGCCCGCATAAGGGCGCGGGCGCCCGCCATGTTGCGGCCGTGGGTGACAGTGCGGGACCTCAGCTGGGGCATCGTCTCTCGCTCCTTCGACAGAAAAGACTGATTCCGAGCGTACGCCTCCGCGCCAGGATGTGGACGGAGTGTCCGGAATCCGGGACTGGGGATCGGGGCTCCCGGGCCGGGATGGCTGCCCGGGGCTGAGCCGCGAGGCTGGACGGGGTCAGTCCTCCGCCAGGTAGCGCTGGAGGGCGGGCGCCACCATGGCGATGATCTTTTCCGGGTCCGCCGATGCCAAGGGCTCCGCCCGGATCACGTACCGCAGCACCGCGATGCCCACCATGTGCGACGCGGCCAGCTCCGCGCGGAAGGTGGCGTCGGGGACGTCCACCTGCTCCGCGATCCGGCCCAGCAGGCGCCGCAGCACGAAGGTGCGCAGGACCTTCGCCGCCGCCTCGTGGGTCATCGCCGAACGCATGATCGCCAGCAGGGGGGCCCGGGACACCGGGTTCTCCCACACCCCGATGAAGTAGCGCGCCAGCCGCTCCCCCAGGTCCTGCGTGCCGCCGCCGAGGACGTCCGCGATCTCCAGGGCGGGCTCGAAGGAGACCTCGATCGCGGCGGCGAAGACCTCGTCCTTCGTACCGAAGTAGTGGTGGACCAGTGCCGCGTCCACGCCGGCCGCCTTCGCGATGCCGCGGACCGACGTCTTGTCGTAGCCGCGCTCGGCGAACTCGGTGCGGGCGGCCTCCAGGATGCGGGTGCGGGCATCGGGGCCGGCCGTCGCCTCGGTGCGGGAGGGGCGGCCGCGGCGTCTGGGGCTCGGGCCGCCGTCACCCGCCGTCATGAGCGCGGCACCCGGGCGGAGGACGACGCGAGGTGCAGCCGGGTGAAGGCCAGCGCCTCGGCGAGGTCGGCCTCGCGTTCCGCGGTGGACATCGCCCGGCGGGTGTTGACCTCGACGACGACATGGCCGGCGAATCCGGTACGGGCCAGCCGCTCCAGCAGTTCGGCGCAGGGCTGGTCGCCCCGGCCGGGCACCAGGTGCTCGTCCTTGCCGGAACCCTTGCCGTCGGCGAGGTGGACGTGGGCCAGCCGGTCGCCCATGCGGTCGACCATGGCCATGCCGTCCGTGCGGGCGGTCGCGGTGTGCGAGAGGTCCACGGTGAAGTGCCGGTAGTCGTCGTTGGTGACGTCCCAGTCGGGGGCGTACGCGAGCATCTCCCGGTCCCGGTAGCGCCACGGGTACATGTTCTCGACGGCGAATCGCACATCGGTCTCGTCCGCCATCCGCCAGATCCCGCTGACGAAGTCACGCGCGTACTGCCGCTGCCAGCGGAACGGCGGGTGGACCACGACGGTCGACGCCCCGAGCTTCTCCGCGGCGGCCCGCGCCCGCTGGAGCTTGACCCAGGGATCGGTGGACCAGACGCGCTGGGTGATCAGCAGACAGGGGGCGTGAACGGCGAGTACCGGCACCTGGTGGTACTCCGAGAGGCGGCGCAGCGCCTCGATGTCCTGGCTGACGGGATCCGTCCAGACCATGACCTCGACGCCGTCGTACCCCAGACGCGCGGCGATCTCGAAGGCCGTCGCCGTCGACTCCGGATAGACGGAGGCCGTCGACAGGGCGACCTTCGCATCCGGGATGCGCACCACTGGTTCTGCCACGCAGCCAGCGTACGGGCCGCGGTGCGGTGCGCCGAGGGAGCCGGGCGGAAAGTGAGAAGGGCCATGGCCCTCCCGCGACCGTCCGCGGCCGCCGTCAGGCAAGGACCGCCGCTCCCTGCGCCGGCAGGTGGTCCAGGCGGCGCAGGATGACGCCCTCGCGCAGCGCCCAGGGGCAGATCTCCAGTTCCTCGACGCCCAGGAGGTCCATGGCGCCCTCCGCGACCAGGGCCCCCGCCAGCAGCTGGGCAGAGCGTCCGTCGGAGACGCCGGGCAGGCTCCCGCGCTCATCGGCGGTCATCGCGGCCAGCTTCGGCACCCACTCCTCCAGAGCCTTGCGGCTGAGGGTGCGCTGCACGTACAGCCCCTCGGTGGAGCGGGCGGCGCCCGCGATCCTGGCGAGCTGCTTGAAGGTCTTGGAGGTGGCCACGACGTGGTCGGGGCGGCCGAAGCGGGTGAACTCACCGACGCTGCGGGCGATCCTCGCCCGTACGTGCCGGCGCAACGCCTTGACCTCCGCCGGGTCCGGCGGATCGCCCGGCAGCCAGCCGGCGGTGAGCCGTCCGGCGCCGAGCGGCAGCGACACCGCGGCGTCCGGCTCCTCGTCGATGCCGTACGCGATCTCCAGCGAGCCCCCGCCGATGTCCAGGACCAGCAGCTTGCCCGCCGACCAGCCGAACCAGCGGCGGGCGGCGAGGAAGGTGAGCCGCGCCTCCTCCGAGCCGCTGAGGACGGCGAGGTCGATGCCCGTCTCGTCCCGCACCCGGGCCAGCACGGTGTCGGCGTTGCTCGCCTCCCGTACCGCGGAGGTGGCGAACGCCAGGACGTCCTCGCAGCCCTTGTCCTCGGCGGCCTGGGCCGCGTCGGCGATCGTCGCCACCAGCCGGTCCACGCCGAGCGGGCCGATCGCGCCGCCCTCGTCGAGGAGCTCGGCCAGGCGCAGCTCCGCCTTGTGCGAGTGCGCGGGCAGCGGGCGGGCGCCGGGGTGCGCGTCCACCACCAGCAGATGAACCGTGTTCGACCCCACGTCGAGGACTCCGAGTCTCATATGACGAACGCTACTGCGGTGGCCGGTTCGGACCGACCGGCGCATGGGGGTGGAAGAAGGAGCGGGGCCGGGTGCGTGCGGCTGCGAGACGGAGGACCGGGGCAACGCGGAGCGTTGTCGACTGACGACAACGCCGCAGGTGCGCGCACCCAGCCCCGCGACGCCACCCCCATGCGCCGGTCGGTCTTACTCTGGGCGCGTGCCAAAGACGAAAAAGGCGAAGCCGGACAAAGTCACGAAGAAGCAGAAAACGAAGCAGGAGATGCGGCAGCCGGAGACAGAGGGACCCAACGGGTCCGACGAGACAGGGATCGACTTCGCGCGGGCGTGGGTGGAGTTCCCGGACCCCGCCGACGACGAGCAGGTCTTCCGCTGCGACCTGACCTGGCTGACGTCCAGGTGGAGCTGCATCTTCGGCAGCGGCTGCCAGGGCATTCAGGCGGGTCGCGCGGACGACGGGTGCTGCACGCTGGGCGCCCATTTCTCGGACGACGACGACGAGAAGCGGGTGGCCGGTCATGTCGCCCGGCTGACCCCGGACCTGTGGCAGTTCCACGATGTGGGTACGGAGTCGGGCTGGGTCCAGACCGACGACGACGGGGAGCGCCAGACCCGGCGCTGGGAGGGTTCGTGCATCTTCCAGAACCGGCCCGGCTTCGCGGCGGGGGCCGGCTGCTCGCTGCACATCCTGGCGCTGCGGGAGGGCAAGGAGCCGCTGGAGACCAAGCCGGACGTGTGCTGGCAGCTGCCGGTCCGCCGTACGTACGACTGGATCGACCGGCCCGACGACACCCGGGTGCTCCAGGTGACGATCGGTGAGTACGACCGCAGGGGCTGGGGTCCCGGCGGTCATGACCTGCACTGGTGGTGCACCTCGGCGACGTCCGCGCACGGGGCCGGGGAGCCGGTGTACGTGTCCTACCGCCCCGAGCTGACCGAGCTGATGGGCAAGGAGGGGTACGACCGGCTGGCCGGGCTGTGCGAGGAGCGGCTCTCCTCGCTGCTGCCGATGGCCCCGCACCCGGCCGATCCGGCGTAGTCCCGGGGCGTCCCGGCAGGCGGTGGCGGGTTGGCGGGTGGCGCCTCAGTTCGCCGGTGGCGGGACGCTCGGGCTCTTTCCCGGGCCGGTCGGGGCCGACGGGCCGGGTGACTGGCCCGGCCCGCCCGGGTCCGTCGGTGTCGTGCTGGGGTCCGTCGGATCGGGTGTCGGGTCGGTCGGGTCCGGTGTCGGTTCCGTGGGGTCCGGTGAGGACGACGGCGGGTCCGACGGAGCGGGCGGGCGCGGATGGAGCGAGCCGCCCGGCCGCGAGGGCTGCGAGGGATGCGGTCTGCCGCCCGACGGACGCCTACTGCCGTCCCCGTGGATCGCGACGACCGATCCCGCCGGGGCGAGGACGACCCGTGCGGTCCAGCGCGAGGCCGGTTCGCGCCCGTGGTCGACGAGGACGCGGATCGTGACGCTGCCGCCCGCGGCGAGCTTCCCGGACGAGCTGCTGAGGCGCAGCCAGGACGCGGGGGTCCGGGCCGACCAGGCGACCGGGCCGGCGTCCGTCGCCGTCAGGGTGATCATCGTGGTGGCGCCGGAGAGACGCGCCTCGACGGTGAGCCCGCCGGCCCGGTGCCCCCCGGTGTCCGGGCCCGACTCCGTGTCCACGCTGATGACCTCGGCCGAGACGTCCGGGAGGCCGTCGTCGTCGGTGAAGCGGGGGCCGGACTCGGGGGTGGCGTTGCCCGCGTTCTCGTAGCGGTCGTACGGGTCGCCGCCGCGGCTCCCGTCCATGTCGGTCGCGGTGACCGAGGACCCGTCGTGCCCCTCGCCGGTGAGCGGTGCGCCGCGGTAGGCGGACCACAGGGCGATCACCGGGGCGGCGACGACCGTGGCGACCACCGTCGTCGTCATGACCCTCGACCGCAGCCGGTCCCGGCGCGCGGCGTGGTCCTTGGGGTCCATCGGGAAGCCCGCGCGGTCGAACCGCGGAGTGGCGGACCGATTCTTCTGATGCTTCTGGGCGTGGATCATGGCCACGTACGCGGACGGGCGCGGCGCCTCGACGACCGCCAGCGCGCCGGCCGGGGTGACGGCCGCACCGGGCCAGGGGCCCTCGGCACCGGCCCGCTCGGCGGCGTGGCGGCAGCGTGGGCAGTCGTCCACGTGCCGTACGAGTTCGCGGCGCAGGGTGGCGGAGAGCAGCACGCGCCGGTCGCCGGTGAGCCTGCCCGCCGTGGGGCAGCCGCCCGACTCGACGACGGCGAGCGCGGCCCTGGTCCGCTCCACCTCGCAGGCGGCCGCGGCCAGGAGTTCCCTGGCGGCAGCGGCCTCCAGACCGAGGACGGCGGCGACCGCGACCGGGGTGAGCCGGTGGCGTACCGCGAGCTCCAGCGCCTCTCGCTGTTCGGGGGTGGTGCCCGCGGCCTCGGGCCAGGCCAGCTGGGCGAGCTCGCGGCGGTGCGCCTCGGCGGCCGCGGGGGTCTCCGGGACGGTGGCGGACTGGGACATCGCGGAGCGGGGCGGTGCGGCGGGGGTCCTGGGCGCGTGCGCGGCCACGGAAGGTGGGGGCGTACGCCGTCCTGCGCGCACTCCCTGCACGGCCGGGGCGGGGGCGCGGTGGCTCTCCGGCGCCGACTTCCCGCGCGCCCGCCGCTTGTCGTGCTGGCGGTGGGCCCGGCGGCCCTGCTTCCGCTCGGTGAGCCTGCGCAGGCACGTCCACCTGGCCAGCGCGTACAGCCAGGTTTTACGTTCCTCCTCGTCCGTGGGACACCGTCCGCCCTGCCGTTCGGCCAGCGCGAGCACACCGCCGAGCGCGTCGGTGGCGGCGTCGTGGTCGCAGAGCACGGAGAGGCAGTAGGTGAACAGGCCGTCGAGATGCTGCTCGTAACGGGCAGGCGGCTTCTTCGGTGAGGAGTGGGGCGCACGGTGCTGCGTCCGGTGCGCGCCGGGGGTGCTCGCGGGTGTCTCCAGCCTGCTGCTCGTCACCTTGCGACCGTAGGCAGGACGGGGCATGGCCCTGACGCCCCTTGAGTAGATTTAACCCTTACGGGTGAACGTATCCCTTGAAAGCGGACGGGACCGGACAGGATTCCGCGATTCCACGGCGGGAAGGGGCGTGCGCTCCCCCCGGCGGCACCGCGCCGGACAGGACTGTCCGAGGTCACCTATACGGTGGCGCCATGGCTGCCCGTACGAAATCCGCGAAGGACCGGCCGTCCTACCGCTGCACGGAATGCGGCTGGACGACCGCCAAGTGGCTCGGCCGCTGCTTCGAGTGCCAGGCGTGGGGGACGGTCGAGGAGTTCGGCGGCGCCCCCGCGGTACGGACGACGGCGGCCGGCCGCGTCTCCACCGCCGCCCTCCCCATCGGCCAGGTCGACAGCCGGCAGGCCACCGCCCGCTCGACCGGTGTCGGCGAGCTGGACCGGGTGCTGGGCGGCGGGCTGGTGCCCGGTGCCGTCGTGCTGCTGGCGGGCGAGCCGGGCGTGGGCAAGTCCACGCTGCTGCTGGACGTGGCGGCCAAGGCGGCGAGCGAAGAGCACCGCACGCTCTACGTCACCGCGGAGGAGTCCGCGAGCCAGGTCCGGATGCGCGCCGACCGGATCCGGGCGATCAACGACCACCTGTACCTGGCCGCCGAGACCGACCTGTCCGCGGTCCTCGGCCATCTGGACGCGGTCAAGCCGTCCCTGCTGGTCCTGGACTCCGTGCAGACCGTGGCCTCGCCCGAGATCGAGGGCGCGCCCGGCGGCATGGCGCAGGTCCGCGAGGTCGCCGGGGCGCTCATCCGCGCTTCCAAGGAGCGCGGCATGTCGACCCTGCTGGTCGGCCACGTCACCAAGGACGGGGCGATCGCCGGGCCCCGGCTGCTGGAGCACCTCGTCGATGTGGTGCTGTCCTTCGAGGGGGACCGCCATGCCCGGCTCCGGCTCGTGCGCGGCGTGAAGAACCGGTACGGGGCGACCGACGAGGTCGGCTGCTTCGAGCTCCACGACGAGGGCATCACCGGCCTCGCCGATCCGTCCGGGCTCTTCCTCACCCGCCGCGACGAACCCGTGCCCGGCACCTGCCTGACCGTCACCCTTGAGGGCAAGCGCCCCCTGGTCGCCGAGGTGCAGGCGCTCACGGTCGACTCCCAGATCCCTTCACCCCGGCGCACCACCTCGGGTCTCGAAACGTCCCGGGTGTCGATGATGCTGGCCGTACTGGAGCAGCGCGGCCGGATCAGCTCGCTGGGCAAGCGGGACATCTACAGCGCCACGGTCGGCGGCGTGAAGCTCACCGAGCCCGCCGCGGACCTCGCGATCGCGCTGGCCCTGGCCAGTGCGGCGAGTGACACACCGCTGCCCAAGAATCTTGTGGCGATCGGCGAGGTGGGGCTCGCGGGCGAGGTCAGAAGGGTCACCGGGGTCCAGCGCAGACTGGCCGAGGCGCACCGTCTGGGCTTTACGCACGCACTGGTTCCGACCGATCCGGGGAAGGTCCCGGCCGGTATGAAAGTCACGGAAGTCGCCAACATGGGCGACGCGCTGAGAGTGCTCCCTCGCCGGTCTCGTGCACAGGCCCCACAGGAGGACGGCGCACGCCGGTAGACTTTGCCCTGGTCTCGCCCGTCCGTACGAACGGTATGAGGGACGTGGGGTGTTCCCTCCGGATCAGACCTGATCCGGACGAGAGGCCCAAAGGGCACCGCAAACCTGTGACCGGAGGAGTGCAGTGGCAGCCAGCGACCGGGCAGCATCGCCCGGAAAGTCCGGCCAAGGCACCGGTAACGAGGCGCTGATGCGCGCCTCGTTGACCGCCGTCGCGCCCGGAATGGCCCTGCGGGACGGCCTGGAGCGCATTCTCCGTGGCAACACCGGCGGGCTGATCGTGCTCGGCATGGACAAGACCGTCGAGTCGATGTGCACCGGCGGCTTCGTGCTGGACGTGGAATTCACCGCGACCCGGCTGCGCGAGCTGGCGAAGCTCGACGGGGCGTTGATCCTCGACAAGGACATGACCAAGATCCTGCGGGCCGGCGTGCAGCTGGTCCCGGACGCCTCCATCCCCACCGAGGAGACCGGCACCCGCCACCGCACGGCGGACCGGGTCTCCAGGCAGTGCAGTTTCCCGGTGGTCTCGGTCTCGCAGTCGATGCACCTCATCGCGCTGTACGTGCACGGGCAGCGCCGGGTCCTGGAGGAGTCGGCCGCGATCCTCTCCCGCGCCAACCAGGCACTCGCCACGCTGGAGCGGTACAAGCTCCGGCTCGACGAGGTCGCGGGCACGCTCTCCGCCCTGGAGATCGAGGACCTGGTGACCGTCCGGGACGTGACCGCCGTCGCGCAGCGTCTTGAGATGGTGCGCCGGATCGCGACCGAGATCGCCGAGTACGTGGTGGAGCTGGGGACCGACGGCCGGCTCCTCTCGCTCCAGCTCGACGAGTTGATCGCGGGCGTGGAGCCGGAGCGCGAGCTGGTCGTGCGCGACTACGTGCCGGAGCCGACCGCGAAGCGGTCGCGCACGGTGGCGGAGGCGCTCACCGAGCTGGACGCGCTGTCCCACACCGAGCTGCTGGAACTCGCCGTCGTCGCACGGGCGCTGGGTTACAGCGGCTCCCCCGAGACACTGGATTCGGCGGTCTCGCCGCGGGGCTTCCGGCTGCTGGCGAAGGTGCCGCGGCTGCCCGGGGCGATCATCGACCGGCTCGTGGAGCACTTCGGCGGTCTGCAGAAGCTGCTCGCGGCGAGTGTGGACGATCTCCAGACGGTGGACGGGGTCGGGGAGGCGCGGGCGCGCAGTGTGCGCGAGGGCCTGTCGCGGCTGGCCGAGTCGTCGATCCTCGAACGGTACGTGTAGCCCCCGCGGGCCGCGCGGGTGCGGCCCCCGCGGCCGGGGCGCCCTTCGGGGGCGCGCGCGGGGGCGTTCGGTGCCGGGTCAGTCCTTCGCGAGGACGAACGAGGCGCGCTGCACGGGCTCGCCCGGCGCCTTGGCCTCGACCAGGTACGTACCGGGACCGGCGCTCCCCGGCGGCGGCGTGGCGCACTTCGGGGCGCTCTTCGCGCGGTTCCACTCCACGGTGTGCACGACGGTGGCGCCCGCCGGGACCTTCAGCAGCACGGCGGCCGCGTTGCGCGGGCAGTCCTTGGAGGACCACACCTCTTCGTCGTCGCCACCGGCCTCGGTGACGGTGAGCACCGCGTTCTTCGGGCCGAAGTCGACCTTGCAGGCGGTGGAGGACGTGTTCTTGGCGACCAGCCGGAACTTCGGCTTCTCGCCGGGTGCGTAGCTGACCTCGCTCTTCAGGGTCAACTGCAGTGCGCCGGGTGTGCAGTCGGGGACCGAGGAGCCGGCCGGGAGCTGCTGTCCGGCGGTCCCGCCGCTGCCGCCGGCGCCGCCCGGACCGCCGCCGGTGCCACCGCCCGAACCGGAACCGGCCTTGCCGGAGCCGTCGTTGCCGGAGCCGTCGTTGCCGCCGCCCGAGCCGCCGGAACCCGCGTCCGAGCCGCCGCCGCCGCTGCTGCTGTCGCCTCCGCCGGAGTCATCCGACTCGTCGCGCCCGCCGGGCTGTCCGCTGATGACCGGGCCGGAAACCGAGGGTCCCGGCGTGATCGCGTCGGTGGGACCGGAGCCCGAAGCCTTGGAGTCGTCGTGGTTCCCCTTGCCGCCACGGGAGGTGACGGCCCATACGACCAGCAACGCGAGCAGCGCGATCAGCGTCGCCGCTACTGCCCTCCGTCGCCAGTAAATGGTGGAGGGAAGCGGCCCGATCGGATTACGCAGAGATCCCACGGCGCAAACTGTACGAGAGATCGGCCCCAACTCCCGCCCCACCCGCCGCCCTGATCCTCAAGTTTTGCGGATCATCATCCCGGGGCGGCCCGTTCGCGCTCCCGCGGTCCACGGGACGGCCGGCGCGACGATCGCCCAACGTGATCACGGGGGTTGGATACCTACCCTCCGTCACCTGGTTGTTCACATCTGAACGGAAAACTGGACCAAAAGCTGATCGGGAAGCTGGACAGGAAGCTGATCGGAACCGGGGCGGGAACCGGGGCGGGAACCGGAACGAGAATCTGCATGGCCGTGCGGAAGGCGGGCCGCCGGACCCGATGCGGCCAGTTGCCGCAACCGGGCCCCTGAGGGAGTGCGGCCACTTGCCGGACCGGAGGTCCGGTCGCACGGGGACAGACGGGTGGCACTATCACTCCAAGGGCTCTTATGAGGGGCGACACCCCCGTGCCCCGGTCCGTCGTCTGCCCTTCCGTGCCAGGATCGGACGTGCGATGACTGCCACGACAACGACACAGACGACGCCCCCCGCCTCCCTCCACACTCCCGTCATCGGGTGGTTCGACCAGCACGCCCGCGATCTGCCCTGGCGCCGCCCCGAAGCGGGCGCCTGGGGCGTGATGGTGAGCGAGTTCATGCTGCAGCAGACCCCCGTCAACCGGGTGCTCCCCATCTACGAACAGTGGCTGGCCCGCTGGCCGCGCCCCGCCGACCTCGCCGCCGACCCTCCCGGCGAGGCGGTCCGCGCCTGGGGCCGGCTCGGATACCCCCGGCGCGCGCTGCGGCTGCACGGGGCCGCCCAGGCAATAACGGAACGACACGGCGGCGACGTACCGAGCGAGCACGCCCAGCTGCTCGCGCTGCCCGGGATCGGTGAGTACACGGCGGCGGCCGTGGCCTCGTTCGCCTACCGGCAGCGGCACGCCGTCCTCGACACGAACGTCCGCCGGGTCTTCGCACGGGCCGCGACCGGCATCCAGTACCCGCCGAACGCGACCACCGCCGCCGAGCGCAAGCTCGCCCGCGCGCTGCTGCCCGACGAGGACGAACGGGCGGCGCGGTGGGCCGCCGCGACGATGGAGCTCGGAGCCCTCGTCTGCACCGCGAAGAACGAGGACTGCACGCGCTGCCCGATCGCGGAGCAGTGCGCCTGGCGGCTGGCCGGGAAGCCCGCGCACCAGGGGCCCCCGCGCCGCGGCCAGACCTACGCCGGTACGGACCGGCAGGTGCGCGGCAGGCTGCTCGCCGTCCTGCGCGAGTCGGTGGCACCGGTAGCGCAGTCGGCGCTGGACGCCGTCTGGGAGGAACCGGTGCAGCGGGCCCGTGCGCTGGACGGCCTGGTCGCCGACGGCCTCGTCGAACCGCTGGCGGGCGGCCAGTACCGGCTGCCGCTGACCTGACGGCCGGGCGGGACATCCCCGCCCGGCCGGGGTGCGAACCCGTTCCGCACCCCGAAGGGGCCTCTTTGCCCCACTCCTCCTGTGCTGTTACACAACCGATGGGCAGCCGTGCGTCGGCGTATGGCTGCTCCGCACAGCCCCGTGACAACCGCTCCGTAGCGTCACCGACGTCAGCCCGACGACCAAGCGGCTGGCAGCGGTACCACGGGGTTCCACGGGGACGGAGGCGGTTGTTATGGCGCAGGGCGAGGTGCTCGGATTCGAGGAGTACGTGCGTACCCGGCAGGAGGCGCTGCTGCGCAGCGCACGCCGGCTGGTCCCCGACCCCGTGGACGCGCAGGACCTGCTGCAGACCGCGCTGGCCCGCACCTACCGCCGCTGGGACGGCATCGCCGACAAGTCCCTCGCCGACGCCTATCTGCGCCGCGTCATGATCAACACCCGGACCGAGTGGTGGCGGGCCCGCAAGCTGGACGAGGTCCCCACCGAGCAGCTCCCCGACGCCAGCATCGAGGACGGCACCGAGCAGCGTGCCGACCGCGCCCTGCTGATGGACGTCCTGGGCGTGCTGGCTCCCAAACAGCGCAGCGTCGTCGTGCTGCGACACTGGGAGCAGATGAGCACGGAGGAGACCGCGGCGGCGCTCGGCATGTCGGCCGGTACGGTGAAGAGCACGCTGCACCGTGCCCTGGCGAGGCTGCGCCAGGAGCTGGAGAGCAGGGAAGAGGCGGGCCGTGAGGCCCGGATCCGCGAGGACCGGGAGCACAGTCCGGCCGTCCGTGCCGCGGCGGCTCCGGTGCGGCCCCGGACACGGGCCGGGGCGCCGGGGATCGGGCGTCATGACGAGCGGGGGCGGGAGCGGTGCGCGGCCTGACAGGCAGCGGTGACGGCGGCGACGGAAGCAGCGGCGCGGTCACCGGCGGGGGAAGCGGCAACGGGACCGGTGCCGGAGGCAGACGGTTCCCGGCCGGATGGGCGGCGAGCAGTACGGCTCTGGCCGGGCTCGCCGTCATCGGGCTGTTCGCCGTCAGCTGCTCCACCGGCGGCACCGGCACGCGCGACGAGGGCCCGGCGGGCACCCAGCCGGTCGCCCGGATCACGCCGACCGCCACGACGCCGTCCAGGGCCAAGCCGACCCCCAAGGTCGACGCCGTGGCCCTGCTCAAGGCGGATCCGAAGGTGAGCGAACGGGTCCGGACTGATCTGAAGCCCTGCACCGGTGACGAGTACCCGGTGGACACCTCGTACGGGAAGCTGACCGGCGGCCCCGCGGCCGACGTGGTCGTGAACGTGATGACCTGCGGTGACTCGGTGGGCGTCGGCACCTATGTGTACCGGTCCCGCGACGGCGCGTACGAGAACGTGTTCGCCACCGAGCAGCCGGCGGTCTACGGGACCATCGACCGCGGTGATCTGGTGGTGACGACACAGGTCTACGGGAAGAAGGACTCGGTCGCCTATCCCTCCGGCGAGGAAGTGATCACGTACCACTGGGCGAACACCCGGTTCAGTGAGCAGGACCGGGTGCACAACGACTTCAACCGAGCCGTCGGCGCCGGGGAGGGGGACTTCCCGGAGCCCACGGAACCGACGAAGAACTGAGAGCTTTCCGATGGCCGAGACCCATGTCCTGTTCGTCGAGGACGACGATGTCATCCGCGAGGCCACCCAGCTGGCGCTGGAGCGGGACGGCTTCGTGGTCACCGCGATGCCCGACGGACTCCGGGGCCTCGACGCGTTCCGGGCCGACCGGCCCGACATCGCCCTGCTCGACGTGATGGTGCCCGGCCTCGACGGGGTGAGCCTGTGCCGCCGCATCCGGGACGAGTCGACGGTTCCCGTGATCATGCTGTCGGCCCGTGCCGATTCGATCGACGTGGTGCTCGGCCTGGAGGCGGGGGCCGACGACTACGTCACCAAGCCGTTCGACGGCGCGGTGCTGGTGGCCCGGATCCGCGCCGTGCTGCGCCGCTTCGGCCACGCCTCGGGCGGCGGTCCGGGCGGCGGCGCCGGGGCGGAGGACGAACCGGAGGGCGGGGTGCTGGTCTTCGGTGACCTGGAGATCGACACCGAGGGCATGGAAGTGCGCAGGGCCGGCGAGCAGGTGGGCCTGACCCCGACCGAGATGCGGCTGCTGCTGGAGTTCTCGTCCGCGCCCGGCACGGTGCTCTCCCGCGACAAGCTGCTGGAGCGGGTCTGGGACTACGGCTGGGGCGGTGACACCCGGGTCGTGGACGTCCATGTGCAGCGGCTGCGTACGAAGATCGGCCAGGACCGGATCGAGACGGTCCGCGGCTTCGGCTACAAGCTCAGGGCATGAGGCGGCCGTCCCTGCGGACGAGTGTCCGCTGGAAGATCAGCATCGCGATCGCGGCGGTCGGCGCCCTGATCGCGGTCGCGCTGAGCCTGGTCGTGCACAACGCGGCCAGGGTCTCGATGCTGGAGAACGCCCGCGAGGTCCAGCTGGAGCGGCTGACCTACGCCCAGCTGCTCTACGAGGCGACGAAGACGAAGAAGGCCGACCCCCGCTTCGGCGCGAAGCTCAACGATCCGACGATGCCGAAGAGCCTGCGCCAGGAGACCCGGAAGAACCGGCGTGCCACACATGTGGAGGACGGCGGCGGGGTGCCGGACGTCTGGGCGGCGGTACCACTGCCCAATGGCGACGTGCTCTCGCTGCACACCCGTTTCGCCGACCGCTCCACCACGATCATCGGCGATCTCGACCGGGCCCTGATCATCGGATCGGTCTCGGTGGTCTTCGGCGGCTGCGCGCTGGGGGTGCTGATCGGCGGCCAGCTGTCGCGCCGGCTGCGCAAGGCGGCGGCCGCGGCCGGGAGGGTCGCGCAGGGCAATACGGAGGTCCGGGTCAGGGATGCCGTCGGGGGCGTCGTGCGGGACGAGACCGATGAGCTGGCCGGTGCGGTGGACGCCCTGACGGACGCGCTGAACGAGCGGATCGAGGCCGAGCGCAGGGTCACCGCGGACATCGCGCACGAGCTGCGCACCCCGGTGACGGGGCTGCTGACGGCGGCGGAGCTGCTGCCGCCGGGCCGCCCCACGGAGCTCGTACGGGACCGGGCGCAGGCGATGCGCACGCTGGTCGAGGACGTACTGGAGGTGGCCCGGCTGGACAGCGCGTCCGAGCGGGCCGAACTGCAGGAGGTCGCGCTGGGCGACTTCGTGAGCCGCCGGATCGCGCTGCTGGACCCGCAGGTGCGGGTCCAGGTGGTCCACGAGTCGTGGGTCAGCACCGATCCGCGCCGGCTGGAGCGCATCCTGGGCAATCTGCTGGGCAACGCCGCCAAGCACGGCTCCACCCCGGTGGAGGTCACGGTCGAGGGCCGGGTGGTACGGATCCGCGACCACGGTGCGGGCTTCCCGGCGGCGCTGCTGCGTGAGGGCCCGAGCCGGTTCCGTACCGGGAGCACCGACCGGGCGGGCCACGGTCACGGCCTCGGGCTGACGATCGCGGCCGGTCAGGCGCGGGTGCTCGGCGCCCGGCTGACCTTCCGCAACGCCGCCCCCGAGGGCGCGGCCGAGGGCACCGGCGGGGCGATCGCCGTGCTGTGGCTGCCCGAGCACGCGCCGACCGACACCGGCAGTTACCCGATGCTCCAGCTGGCCGAGCAGCGCAACCCCGAGCCGAACGGCAAGGCGGCCGCCGACAGCGGCACCCGGGCGAACGGCGAGCGGCCGGACCGCTGAGCCGGCCGGACGCGGCAGCGAGGAGGCCCCGAGGCGTGCGCCCCGGGGCCTCCTCGTACCGTGCGGACGGCCGTGACCTACACGGCGTCGGCCACCGGGGCCTTGGCCGTCTCCGGCCCCGCTCCGCGCAGCGGAACCTCCTTGACGAAGAGCGCCGCCACCAGGGCGACCAGTCCGACCGAGGCGCCCACCAGGAAGGCGATGTGCGTGCCGGACGACACCGCGAACTGGTACGCCTCACGCAGCGGAACCGGCAGCTTCGCCAGGCTCGCCGCGTCCAGCTGGGCGGAGTGCGCGGTGGCCGCGCCGCCGCCGCGTGCCGCCATCTCGTCGTTGACCCGTCCGGTGAACAGCGCGCCCATGATGGCGACACCGAAGGAGCTGCCGAGCGTGCGGAACAGGGTGGTGGCGGACGAGGCGACGCCCATGTCCTTCAGCTCGACGCTGTTCTGCGCGACGAGCATCGTGATCTGCATCAGGAAGCCCATGCCCGCGCCGAGCACCGCCATGTAGACGCCCGAGGTGAAGCGGGTGGTGTCGGTGTCCATCAGCGAGAGCAGGAAGAGGCCGGTCACCATCAGGACCGAGCCCAGGATGGGGAAGATCTTGTACCGGCCGGTGCTGGTGGTGACCCGGCCGGCGACCAGCGAGACGACCATCATCGACAGCAGCATCGGCAGGAGCAGCAGTCCGGAGTTGGTCGCGGACGCGCCCTGGACGGACTGCTGGAACAGCGGCAGGAAGAGCACCGCGCCGAACATCACGAAGCCCGACATGAAGCCGACCACGGACATCAGCGTGAAGTTGCGGTTGCGGAAGACGTGCAGCGGGATGATCGGTTCGGCGGCCTTCGTCTCGACGAAGAGGAAGCCGGCCAGCGACGCGACACCGATCGCGATGAGCTCCATGATGATGGCGGAGTTCCAGTCGTACTGCGAGCCGCCCCAGGTGGTGACCAGCACGATCGAGGTGATGCCGACCGTCAGCAGCCCGGCGCCGAGATAGTCGACCTTCGACTTGGTGCGCTCGCGCTTGGGCAGGTGCAGTACGGCGGTGACCATGCCCAGGGCGACGGTGCCCAGCGGCAGGTTGATGTAGAAGCTCCAGCGCCAGCCGAGGTGGTCGGTGATGGTGCCGCCGACCAGCGGGCCGCCGATCATGGCGACCGCCATCACACCGGCCATCAGGCCCTGGTACTTGCCGCGCTCGCGGGGCGGCACCAGGTCACCGATGATCGCCATGACGCCGACCATCAGCCCACCGGCACCGAGGCCCTGGATCGCGCGGAAGCCGATCAGCTGTCCCATGTCCTGGGACATACCGCTGAGGACCGAGCCGATCAGGAAGAGCACGATGGACGTGAGGAATATGCCCTTGCGGCCGTACATGTCGCCGAGCTTGCCCCAGATGGGGGTGGAGGCGGCGGTGGCCAGGGTGTAGGCGGTGACGACCCAGGACAGGTGCTCAAGACCGCCGAGGTCACCGACGATGGTCGGCATCGCGGTGCCGACGATCAGGTTGTCGAGCATGGCCAGCAGCATGGCGATCATCAGCGCGAGCATCACCACTCGTACGCTGCGCTGCTGCGGCTCGCGCTTCGGCTTGCGACCGACCGCCTTCCCGCCTGTCGCCGTCTTCAGGTCCGACATGTTCCCCAACTCCCCAGATCCCCTGTACACCGGACCCTTACTTGCCGCCCGGCTAGTTGACTACACTGGGGGAAAGTACCCCCGCACTAGCCGGGCGTCAAGTAAGTATGGGGAGAGCACCATGAGCAGCACGCCACAGCCGCGCCGGGGAAACACCCGTCAGCGCATCCAGGACGTCGCTCTGGCCCTCTTCGCCGAGCAGGGCTACGAGAAGACCTCACTGCGTGAGATCTCCGAGAAGCTGGACGTCACCAAGGCCGCCCTCTACTACCACTTCAAGACCAAGGAAGACATCCTCGCCAGCATCTTCGAGGACCTCAACCGGCCCGTCGAGGACCTGATCGCCTGGGGCCGGGAGCAGCCGCGCACCCTGGAGACGAAGAAGGAGATCCTCGGCCGCTACAGCGAGGTGCTGACCGACGCCGCCCCGCTCTTCCGCTTCATGCAGGAGAACCAGGCGACCGTACGCGACCTGAGCATCGGCCAGACGATCAAGGGCCGGGTCCTGGGGCTCATCGACCTGATCAGGGACCCCGACGCACCGATCGTCGACCAGGTGCGGTGCTTCAGCGCGCTCTTCACGATGCACGCCGGCATGTTCGCCCTCAAGGACGTCGACGGCGACCTCGAGGACAAACGCAAGGCCGTCCTGGAGGTCGCCGTCGATCTGGTGACCCAGGCGCATGCCCCGGGCTCCGACCAGTAGCGGATCTGTTGTCGCGGCCGGTCAGACCTTGACGCCCGCCTTGTGGAGGTAGTTGACCGGGTTGACGGCGGAACCGTAGTTCGCGGTGGTCCGGATCTCGAAGTGCAGGTGCGGACCACTGGAGTTGCCGGTGTTGCCGGAGAGGGCGATCTTCTGCCCCTTCTGCACGGACTGGCCGATGTGCACGTCGATCTTGGAGAGGTGCGCGTACTGCGAGTACGTGCCGTTGCTGTGCTTGATCACGACGGCGTTGCCGTACGCGGGACCGTCGCCGCCGCCGTTCGGGCCGGCCTTCACGATGGTGCCCTTGTGCGCGGCCTCGACCTTGGTGCCGATCGGCACGGCGAAGTCCTGGCCGGAGTGCTTGTGCGACCAGCGGCTGCCGTCGTTGCCGTAGCTCGCGCTCAGCTGGTAGCGGTGGACCGGGGTCCCCCAGCTGAGCTTCTTCGCGGCCTTCTTCTTGGCCTCGGCCTTCTTCTTCGCCGCATCGGCCTTCTTCGCGGCCGTGTGCTCGGCGGCCTTGCCCTGCGCGGCCGCCTGCTCGGCGACCGAGTCGGCCGCGGTGGCGCTGCTCACCAGGCTCGCGGTGCCGGCGGTCCCCGTCGTGCCGGCCGCGAACGCAGCGCCCGCACCGAGAACCATCGACGTACCCAGACCGGCCGCCACCACGGCGCCGCGCACACGGGAAGCGGACGGGCGGTGGGAGTGCTTGAACGTAACGCGCTTCGACATAAGCGGAAAACCTCCGGAGATGACTGGACCCGGCACTCCGGCCGGGCTGGCTATCCCTTGGTAACCCGCACCCCCGCCCATGCTCAAACCCCCCATCTACGAAGAAAAGCCGTAGCCGTAGCCCCGGGAATTCGATTCCGAGGGTCCCGGACCCGACCCCTCCCCCACCTTCGGATCTCTTCGCCCGGAGACGTTTAACCCCAGTTCCAAACCGGCCCAATCGGACATGACCCCGTTATCGGGGCACTTCACCCAGCGGACCCCGAGGTCCCGCCGGGCACAGGGCCGAAGGTCCCTCCCGCGATCACGGCACTTTCTCCTAAGCCGCCTAGTAGGCCCCGAAAGGGCTGTGCGCCTTGTCACCGCCGGTGGGACCAAAGGCCGTCCGATTCGGGACCTTCGGCGGGCAACCTGACTACGCTGATACGGCGAAAACCGATCGGCTCCCGGGGGGACGTCACATGACCGGCAACACCGCAGGTACGGGCGGAAACGGCGGTACGAGGCCGGACACGGGACGACTCGACGGCATCGAGCTCGCCGACGCCGTCGAGTCGGTCCGCAACCAGCTCATCGAGGCCGCCACCCGCGGCACCGGCCGCCCGCTGGCCTTCGAGGTCGGCGACATCCAGATGGAGTTCACCCTCGAACTCCGCAAGGAGGCCAAGGGCTCCGCCCGGGTGAAGGCCTGGGTGGTGGAGGCCGGCGCCGACGCGGGCCGCACCACCGGCCAGACCCACAAGGTCGCCTTCACCCTGAAACCCCGCGACGTCACGACCGGCGAGGCCTGGCAGATCGGTCACGAGGGCGACGGGAGTACCGCGCGGTTCGGCCAGGGGCGGCCCCGGCCGTGACAGCCGTGCGGCCCGCTGACCGCACCGTCGTGGTCCTGGGCGCCGGTTCCGTCCAGGGCAGCGGTGTCCTGCTCACCGACCGGCTGGTGCTGACCTGCGCCCACGTCGTCAAGGGCGGCGGCCGCTGCTCCGTCGCGCACCCGGACCTCACCGGCCACACGGACTCGGCCGTCGTCTGGATCGACCACGGCCTCGACGCCGCCCTCGTCGAGACCCCGGCCCCGCTGTTCCCGGTCGAACCGGTACGGCTCGGCGTCCTGCAGAGCAGCCAGGCACTCGCCGACTGCGAGATCACCGGCTTCCCCGACGTACAGCGCTACGGCCCCGACGATCATCTGGAGGCCGACCAGTACACCGCCACCGTGCTGCCCATGGCGGGCCGGGTGCGCAAGCTGCTCGTCTGCGAGCTCGACGGTCCGTCCGCCGGGGCCGACCACGAGCCGCCCGCACTGCGCGGACTGTCCGGCGGCCCGGTCTTCGCGGGCAGCGTCCTGCTCGGCATCGCCCGGCAGATCCCGCCCCGGCACGGGGGCCGGCGGGTGGAATGCGTACCCCTCGACCCGCTCGTCACCTCCGAGCCCTTCCGGCTGATCTACCGCGAGACCGGCCACGAGCTCTCCTGGGAACGGGTCCACGGCCACTTCCCCAGGGATCTGCGCTACGAGGAGGAGTACGCGGCCGCGCTCGGCGCCGCGTACCGGCGCACCAAGATCTTCGGGCTCGACGAGCTCGGCCGGCACGACTCCGAATGGGACCTGGACACCGCCTACCTCAGCCTGGAGGCACAGTCGCGCGACCGCCCCGGAGCACCCGCCGACCCGCACCCCGGGCCCCGGCGCATCGACACACTGCTCTCCGACCGCCCCCGGGTACTGCTGCGGGGCGACGCGGGCGCCGGGAAGACCACCCTGGTCTGGTGGCTGGCGGCGCACGCCTCGGCCGGCACCCTCGGGCCCCGGCTGACGGCGCTCAACGGACTGGTCCCGTTCGTCGTCCCGCTGCGCACCCTGCGGGCCCGGGGCGGTACGTTCCCGTCCGTCGGGCAGCTGGCCACCGCCGCCCGGCCGGCCGTCGACGACCCGCCCGAGGGCTGGGCCGGGCGGGTACTGGAGTCAGGTCGCGGGCTGCTGCTCGTGGACGGCCTGGACGAGGTCCCGCCCGACGACCGCGAGGCCGCGTACGACTGGCTGTCCGGGATGCTGCGCCGCTACCCGGCGACCCGCTGCGTCGCGACCGTGCGCCCGCACGCGGTGGCCCCGGACTGGCTGGCGTCCGAGGACTTCGAGGAGCTGCGGCTGCTGCCGATGCGGAACGAGGACATCGCCGCCTTCGTCGCCGCCTGGCACCGGGCGGCCCGGCTGGACGACCCGGACCACGCGACTCTGACCGAGCTCGAACACGATCTGACCCGGCAGTTCGCCGCCAACTCCACCCTGAGCAATCTGGCCCGCACCCCGCTCCTGTGCGCCGTGATCTGCGCCCTGCACCGGCGGCGCCAGGGCCTCCTGCCGGAGACCCGCTGGAGCCTGTACGACTCCGCACTCGCCATGCTGCTCGGAAACCGCGACAAGCGGCGCAGGATCGACGCCCCCGAGGGCATCACGATGAACGTGGACGAGCAGGCCCAGCTCCTCCAGCGCATCGCGATCTGGCTGGTGCGGGGCGGCCAGTCGGAGCTGGACCGCGACCAGGCACTGCACCAGCTGGACCAGGCGCTGCGCGGCATGGAGCAGATCAGGCGCCAGGGCACGGCGCAGGAGGTCCTGACCCATCTGCTGAACCGCAGCGGCGTCCTCCAGGAGCGGGCCGACGGCGTCTACCAGTTCGCCCACCGGACCTTCCAGGACTTCCTCGCCGCGAAGGAGTTCATCGAGGGCGGCCACCTCCACGAACTGATCGGCCGGGCGGACTCGCAGCAGTGGCAGGACGTCATCCTGCTGTCCGCCGGACACTGCGGCCGCCGCGAGCACCCCGTACTGGTCAACGGCCTGCTGGACACCCGGGTGCGCCCGGACAGCAGTGTCACGCCGGCCGAGCTCTCCGTCCTGGCCGCGCTGTGCGCGCAGCACGCGACCTGGCTCGACGACGCGACCCGTGCCCGGGTCTCCGCCGCCGTGGCGGCGCTGTTCCCGCCCGGCTCCTTCGGGGAGGCCCGCCTGCTCGCCCGGCTCGGTCCGGCCGGGCTGCGCCACCTCCCCGACCCGGCCGATCCCGGCCTCACACCCGCGAATACCCGTTACATCGCGGATCTGATCGAGGAGGCCGGTGGTGCCGAGGCCGTCCCGTACGCCCGCCGCTGGGCGCTCGCACACCCCGGGCTCGAGCTGCGGTTCCGGGAGACCTGGGACAGGTACCCGGCGGCCCTCTACGCGGAGCAGGTCCTCTCCGCGATAGCTCTGAAGGACCAGAGGATGAGTGTCCACGCGGTGGACCAGCTGACGGCCCTGCGCCATCTCCCGACCGTCACCCACCTGGACATCATGGGGCAACTCGCCTCGGCCGAGTTACGGGCGGGGCTGCACGGCAGGCCGTGGAGCGAGCTCACCATCCGGGAGAACACCGTGCTGACGGATCTGTCCTTCCTCGCCGACGCGGCCGGAACACTGATGGGTCTGTCGTTGACGGACTGCCCGAACGTTCAGGAACTCGGCCCGCTCGGCGGACTCCCGGAACTGAAATGGCTCCGGCTGGACATGAGCCGCCTGCCGCCCACCGCGCTGCGGGCCACGGTCGCGAGCAAGCTGTACGCGCTGCACCTCGACGGCCTCATGGCAAACCGGCTCAGTGACATACCCGCACACCCGCGGGTCACCACTCTGATGCTCAGGTGCGCGCGCCCGATGACGATCGACGCGCTGCACGGCTGGGACAGCCTGCACATCCTGGACCTGATGTCCCCCACGGCGGTTCTCCCTCTGTGCGCCGCACTCCGGCAGTCCCCTCAGGTGACGGACCTGGCGGTGCGCGCGGCCGCCCCGGAGTTCCTGGGCGCGGCCGTGGTCCCGTCGGTCACCTCCCTCACGCTCAATCCGTTCGGGGGGCTGACTGACCTCGGTCCGCTCCCCCGGGTCTTCCCCTCGCTGAACAGGCTCCGGCTGAGGCCCGGCAGCACTTCCAGCGGTGCGGACATCGACCTGACCCCGCTGGAAGTGCTGCCGGGCCTCACGGTCGACGTCATGGGCTCCGGCGAGGTGTCCGGCGGCAAGGGACTTGACGTGCGCCGCTGAGCACAAGGAGAAGGGGCTGCCCCGGTCCGGTCGAAACCGGTCCGGGGCAGCCCCTTCGGTGCGCTCGGGCGCTACGCGCCTGTCACGCTTCCTTCGTCATGTTCGGGCCGGCGCCGCCTGCCGCCTGCTCGATCGGGGGGACGTCGGGCAGAGCCGACTTCTCCTCGCCGCGGAAGGTGAACTGCTTCTCGTCACCCTCGCCCTCGGTGCCGACGACCACGATGTGACCGGGGCGCAGCTCACCGAAGAGGATCTTCTCGGAGAGGATGTCCTCGATCGAGCGCTGGATCGTCCGGCGCAGCGGCCGGGCGCCCATCACGGGGTCGTAGCCCTTCTTCGCCAGGAGCGACTTCGCGTCCGCGCTGAGCTCGATGCCCATGTCGCGGTCCTTCAGCCGCTCGTCCACCTTGGCGAGCATGAGGTCGACGATCTGGATGATGTCTTCCTCGGTGAGCTGGTGGAAGACGACCGTGTCGTCGACACGGTTGAGGAACTCGGGCCGGAAGTGCTGCTTGAGCTCTTCGTTGACCTTGTTCTTCATCCGCTCGTAGTTCGTCTTCACGTCACCCTGGGCGGCGAAGCCCAGGTTGAAGCCCTTGGAGATGTCCCGGGTCCCGAGGTTGGTCGTCATGATGATGACCGTGTTCTTGAAGTCCACGACCCGGCCCTGGGAGTCGGTCAGGCGACCGTCCTCCAGAATCTGGAGCAGGGAGTTGAAGATATCGGGGTGGGCCTTCTCGACCTCGTCGAAGAGGACGACGGAGAACGGCTTGCGGCGCACCTTCTCGGTGAGCTGGCCGCCCTCCTCGTATCCCACGTACCCGGGGGGAGAGCCGAAGAGACGGGAGACCGTGTGCTTCTCGCTGAATTCCGACATGTCGAGGGCGATCAGCGCGTCCTCGTCACCGAAGAGGAATTCGGCGAGCGTCTTGGAGAGCTCGGTCTTACCGACACCGGACGGACCGGCGAAGATGAACGAGCCACCGGGGCGCTTCGGGTCCTTCAGACCTGCTCGCGTACGGCGGATCGCCTGCGAGAGGGCCTTGATGGCGTCCTTCTGGCCGATGACGCGCTTGTGGAGCTCGTCCTCCATGCGCAGCAGACGGGAGGACTCCTCCTCCGTCAGCTTGAAGACCGGGATGCCGGTGGCGGTGGCGAGGACCTCGGCGATGAGCTCGCCGTCGACCTCGGCCACGACGTCCATGTCGCCGGCCTTCCACTCCTTCTCGCGCTTGGCCTTCGCCGCCAGCAGCTGCTTCTCCTTGTCGCGGAGAGACGCCGCCTTCTCGAAGTCCTGGGAGTCGATGGCCGACTCCTTGTCACGGCGGACGCCCGCGATCTTCTCGTCGAACTCGCGGAGGTCCGGCGGCGCGGTCATCCGACGGATGCGCATCCGGGAACCGGCCTCGTCGATCAGGTCGATCGCCTTGTCCGGCAGGAAGCGGTCCGAGATGTACCGGTCGGCCAGCGTCGCGGCCTGGACCAGCGCCTCGTCCGTGATGGACACGCGGTGGTGGGCCTCGTAGCGGTCGCGCAGACCCTTGAGGATCTCGATGGTGTGCGGCAGCGACGGCTCGGCGACCTGGATGGGCTGGAAGCGGCGCTCAAGAGCGGCGTCCTTCTCCAGGTGCTTGCGGTACTCGTCGAGCGTCGTGGCACCGATGGTCTGGAGCTCGCCCCGCGCCAGCATCGGCTTCAGGATGCTCGCGGCGTCGATCGCGCCCTCGGCGGCACCCGCACCCACCAGGGTGTGGAGCTCGTCGATGAACAGGATGATGTCGCCGCGGGTGCGGATCTCCTTGAGCACCTTCTTCAGGCGCTCCTCGAAGTCACCGCGGTAGCGGGAACCGGCGACCAGCGCACCGAGGTCGAGGGTGTAGAGGTGCTTGTCCTTGAGGGTCTCGGGCACCTCGCCCTTGACGATGGCCTGGGCCAGGCCCTCGACGACCGCCGTCTTGCCGACACCGGGCTCGCCGATGAGGACAGGGTTGTTCTTCGTACGGCGGGACAGCACCTGCATGACCCGCTCGATCTCCTTCTCGCGCCCGATGACCGGGTCGAGCTTGGATTCACGAGCGGCCTGGGTGAGATTCCGGCCGAACTGGTCCAGCACCAGGGAGGTGGAGGGCGTGCCCTCCGCGGGGCCGCCCGCTGTGGCAGCCTCCTTGCCGCCCGAGTATCCGGAGAGCAGCTGGATGACCTGCTGGCGCACCCGGTTCAGGTCGGCGCCCAGCTTCACGAGGACCTGGGCTGCGACGCCCTCGCCCTCGCGGATCAGGCCGAGCAGGATGTGCTCGGTGCCGATGTAGTTGTGGCCGAGCTGAAGGGCCTCGCGGAGCGACAGCTCCAGGACCTTCTTCGCCCGGGGAGTGAAGGGGATGTGGCCGGACGGGGCCTGCTGGCCCTGACCGATGATCTCCTCCACCTGCTGGCGGACCGCCTCGAGCGAAATCCCGAGGCTCTCCAGGGCCTTAGCGGCGACACCCTCACCCTCGTGGATCAGGCCCAGGAGGATGTGCTCGGTGCCGATGTAGTTGTGGTTGAGCATCCGGGCTTCTTCCTGAGCCAGGACGACAACCCGCCGCGCGCGGTCGGTGAACCTCTCGAACATCGTTAATCGCTCCTCAGAGCGGTCAGGCAGTAAGGGGTCGGTCCCCTCCCTGTCCTTCCGCAGCTTAGTCCCGCAAGCGGGGACCGCTCATTTCAACTGCCGACACCCGCGATGGCCTCCTGCCCCGAACGCCGACACCTGCTCCAACCCGATGGTGCGAGACGATGTTCCCGCAGGCCAGGCAGATACCTCTATCGCCAGTACGCCGATGGCGAACGTGAGACGTCCGTGACTTGCGTGTCGCCCCTCCCCACTAGGGATGTCTTACCCGCAATTACAGACAGTCCATGCGGCGTACGCGGGTTCCCTCCGCTACGGGCGAACATCTTCGTACTCCTGAATGCGCCCGTACGCCCCCAACCCGGACACACTACGCGTTGGATCAAGGACTCTGCGTAACCCCGGGGCCGGATCGGGAGTTCATCCGGCATGGCCCTCACCGTCCCGCCTCCCCGCACTCCGCTTCCCGCCGAACGGGACGGCCGTGCCGGAGGTGAACCACGGGGCGGCTGCGCCCAGTGGTACGAGCAGGAGCTCGGCTGGGCCGCCGCCGGCGTCGCCCCGGTGCGGCTGCTGACCGGGCTGCGGTTCGACGCTCTCGTCGTCCCCGCCGCCGCCGGTCACGCGGCGCTGCGGCGGGTGGGCCGCACGGGGCCAGTGGCGCTCATGGGTGAGCGGATGAGTCTGCTGGTGGCAGCGGGAAGCGCGGATGAGCTGCCCGGACTGCTCGACTGGCTGGAGTGGGGCCCAGTCGCCCTCGCGCTGACCGCTCTCGGCACGGGCGGCCGGATCACCGCTCCGCCACCGCCGGGCCGGCCGGGCCCGCCGGGGGCCGCCGTCTGGCTGCGGCCCCCCCGGCCACTGCGCGAGCAGGAGGGGGAACCGGTGCTCCCGGCCCTCTCCCGCTTCGGGAGCAGGGGTGGGGATACTCCCGATCTCGTCCGGCTCGTGGACGCCGTGGCGACGGAATGCCACCGGGCCCGGCTGATGCGCGCCAGGACCGGACCGGCCTCCGATGGGTCGGCTGCTCAGCCGTTGGCCTTCTCGTAGGCCTCACGGATGTCCGCGGGAACACGGCCGCGGTCATTCACATTGTGGCCGTTCTCGCGCGCCCACTTACGGATCTCGGCGGTGTCCTTGTTGCCGCCGGGGACCGCACGGCCCTTGCCACGCCCGGAGGCGGCACGGCCACCGGTACGGCGGCCGCTCTTGGCGTAAGGCTCGAGCAGCGTGCGGAGCTTGTCCGCGTTGCTCGTGGTGAGGTCGATCTCGTACGTCTTGCCATCCAGCGCGAACGTGACGGTCTCGTCCGCCTCGCCGCCGTCGAGGTCGTCAACAAGAAGGACCTGAACCTTCTGTGCCACCGGATTTCCTTTCATCGAAAATGGAGTACG
Source organism: Streptomyces sp. NPDC050423 (assembly GCF_040655445.1). NCBI lineage: Bacteria > Bacillati > Actinomycetota > Actinomycetes > Kitasatosporales > Streptomycetaceae > Streptomyces > Streptomyces sp. NPDC050423. The sequence goes on along the minus strand of NZ_JBFAJY010000011.1, from coordinate 129,032 downwards.
CGGAAAGGAAACCGCTTTTCCCCGGAAAACACAAACCCTCGGGAGAGGTTCAGGAGCGCAAGAAGACGGGAAACGTGCGCGATTCGGACATAGAGCTCGGCGTTCTTCCGACGGTCACAGGTGCAGAAGCATCCGACTGTTACCCAAGGTGTTCGGCTTCACTCGTTCGAGACCCAGGAACTCCGCGACTCCCTCGTCATAGGAACGCAGCAGCTCGCTGTAGACATCTCCGTCGACCGGCGTCTCTCCGATCTCCACGAAGCCGTGCTTCGCGAAGAAGTCGACTTCGAAGGTGAGACAGAAAACCCGTCGCACGCCCAGCCAGCGGGCGGTCTGCAACAACTTGTCGAGCACTTGGTGCCCGACTCCGGCCCCCTTGATGCTGTGATCGACCGCGAGAGTACGGACTTCGGCGAGGTCTTCCCACATCACATGGAGTGCACCGCAGCCGATGACCTGGGCGTCCTCGTCGCGTTCGGCGATCCAGAACTCCTGGATGTCCTCGTAAAGCGTGACCGTCGCTTTGTCGAGCAGGATGCCTTCACGCACGTAGCCGTCGAGGAGACGCCGGACGGAGCCCACATCGCTCGTCCTCGCGCGCCGGACGGTGATGGCCGCGTTTATAACCGACGGTTCGGTCTGGAAATCGGTTTGTGGAAGCTCTGAGGACATACCCCGACGCTATCGCCCGGCCTCCGACTCCGCTCCATCGGCTGCTTCGGTGGCTTCGTCGGCCGCTTCATCGACTGCTTCACCGGCCGGCGGCACCTCGTCCTCCGGAAGGGCGGGCACAACGATCCGCATGGCGTCCCGGAGAGCCTCGCGCTGCTCGGCCGACATCATGCCGAAGAACGCGACCAGCGCGGCGGCCGGGTTGTCACTCCTCGACCAGGCTTCGTTCATCAGTGCGGCCGAGTACGCGGCACGGGTGGAGACCGCCGTATATCGATATGCGCGGCCGTCCACTTCCCGGCGCACCCAGCCCTTCTGATGGAGATTGTCCATTACCGTCATGACGGTGGTGTAGGCGATGGACCGTTCCTGCTGAAGGTCCTCAAGGACTTCCCGCACGGTGACCGGACGGTTCCATTGCCAGACCCGGGTCATCACGGCGTCTTCCAGCTCTCCCAATTGGCGGGGCACAGCGTCACCCTAGTGCCAAATGTCTGGAATGGCCGGTTATTCACACAGCAAAAGGGCGTACGGCTCTCTCGGAGCCGTACGCCCTTCGTACGGTGCTGTGCGCAGTGCGCGCGGCCTCGGCGAGTCAGACCGCTTCGGTCCGCGGGGACTGGTGGGCCGATTCCACGCGGCTGATCGCCGCATCCACGGCCGCATCCTCTTTGGCCTTGTTGGGACCGCCCTGGCTCTTGACGATCGTCACGACCAGGCCGATGAAGAAGGCTGCCATCACCACGGGGGGCACGAGCGCGGATACGTAGTCCATGCCGTCCAGAGTAGCGAGCCCGGTACGGACTTCCGCGCGCCCCCTCCGCAGCGCGCCGCGCTACCCCGCGGCGCGCTGCTGCGGCGGGGGCACCGGGCGGCGGCGGGGCGGGAAGACCTCCGAGGGCTTCGGCGCCGGGCGTTCGGACGGCGCCGCGGGACGGGGCGGGGCCGCCGGGACCTTCGGCTTGTCCGGCTCCGCGGCACGGCCGCCGGGCAGTGCGAGCAGCCGGCTGCGGGGCGCGGGGGTCGTCGCGGCGACGGCGCGCCCGGCCAGCCGGGCGCGCACCGAGCGCTCCGCGAGCACCTGACAGCGCTCCAGGAGCGCCGCGGCGACCGGCCCGCCGCGCAGGGCGCGCAGCGCGGCCAGATCCTCGGGACGGGGGTCGTACCCGGCAGCCAGAGCGTCCTGGAGGAGCTCCAGATAGCCGCTGAGGGAGCCGGGGAGGGCGTTTCGGTAGCGGACGAGGTCGGCGAGCAGGAAGGCGCGCAGCCGTCCCGCCTCGCCGACCGTCTCGTCCACGGAGCCCGCTAGCCGCAGGCAGTCCTGGACATCCTCGTCGGGCAGGGGCGCGGGGTGGAGGGCGATGGCGAGGGCACGTCGGAGCACTCGCAGCTCGTCCGCGCTGAACGCCATACCGCCGCGTGATCCGTAGGGCGTGGGCATGACGCGACAATACGTGCTAAATGGACAAAATCCGTTTAACTGGCCGTCAGGCGGCGCGGCGGCCCGATGAGCCGCCGCGCCGCCGGACCGCCGGTCAGGGCCTGGTGGCAGGGCCCCGGCTACAGGCGCGACACGTTGCGCTCGTACACCAGGCGCAGGCCGATGAGCGTGAGCCAGGGCTCGTGCTCGTCTATGGCCGAGGACTCGCCCAGCACCATCGGAGCAAGGCCGCCCGTCGCGATGACCGTGACGTCGTCGGGGTCGGCCGCCAGTTCCTTCTTCATCCGCCCGACGACTCCGTCGACCTGGCCGGCGAAGCCGTAGATGATGCCCGACTGCATGGCCTCGACGGTGTTCTTGCCGATCACGCTGCGCGGCCGGGCCAGCTCGATCTTGCGCAGTTGCGCGCCCTTGACGCCGAGCGCCTCGACCGAGATCTCGATGCCGGGCGCGATGACGCCGCCGGTGTACTCGCCGCGGGCGGAGACCGCGTCGAAGGTGGTGGCCGTGCCGAAGTCGACGACGATCGCCGGACCGCCGTACAGGTCGACTGCGGCGACCGCGTTGATGATGCGGTCCGCGCCGACCTCCTTCGGGTTGTCCATCAGGATCGGCACGCCCGTCTTGATGCCCGGCTCGACGAGAACGGCGGGGACGTCGCCGTAGTAGCGGCGGGTCACCTCGCGCAGCTCGTGCAGGACCGCCGGGACGGTGGAGCAGATGGCGATGCCCTCGATGCCGTCGCCCAGCTCCATGCCCAGCAGCGGGTGCATGCCCATCAGGCCCTGGAGCAGCACCGCCAGCTCGTCCGCGGTGCGGCGGGCGTCGGTGGAGATCCGCCAGTGCTCGACGATCTCCTCACCGTCGAACAGGCCGAGCACCGTGTGGGTGTTTCCGACGTCGATGGTGAGCAGCATCAGGCGCCGGCCCCGTCGGTGTCGCGGAAGTCCAGGCCGATGTCGAGGATCGGCGAGGAGTGGGTGAGCGCGCCGACGGCCAGGTAGTCCACCCCGGCCTCGGCGTAGGCACGGGCGGAGTCCAGCGACAGCCGGCCGGAGGACTCCAGGACCGCGCGGCCGCCCACGAGGGCGACGGCCTCGGCCGTCTGCGAGGGGGTGAGGTTGTCCAGCAGGATCAGGTCGGCGCCCGCCTCCAGCACCTCGATGACCTGCTGCAACGTGTCGACCTCGACCTCGATCGGGATCTCCGGGAACTCGTCCCTGACCCGCTTGAAGGCCTCGGCCACCCCGCCCGCCGCGATGACGTGGTTGTCCTTGACGAGCGCGGCGTCGGACAGCGACATGCGGTGGTTGACCCCACCGCCGCAGCGCACCGCGTACTTCTCCAGGGCGCGCAGGCCCGGGGTCGTCTTGCGGGTGTCGCGGACCTTGGCCTTCGTGCCTTCGAGCACATCGGCCCAGGCGCGGGTGGCGGTGGCGATGCCGGAGAGCCTGCAGAGCAGGTTGAGCGCGCCACGCTCGCCGGTGAGCAGGTCGCGGGTCCGGGTGGTGACGGTCAGCAGCTTCTGGCCGGGGACGACGCGGTCGCCGTCCTCGACGTGCCGCTCGACCTCGAACTCGGAGGTGCAGACGATGGACAGGACGGCCTCGGCGACGTGCAGCCCGGCCACCACACCCGCCTCGCGTGCGGTGAAGTCGCCGGTGGCCACGGCGTCCTCGGGGACGGTGGCCACGGTCGTGACGTCCACCCCGCCGTCGAGGTCCTCCGCGATGGCGACGTGCGCGACGTCCTCCACCTGAACCGGGTCGAGGCCCGCGTCGGCGAGGAGCTGGGCGAGCGACGGGTCGAGGCCGCACTCCAGGTCGTCCAGCTCGTAGCCGTCGCCCCCGCCGCAGCCGCAGCCGTCGCCGCAGCCGCCCGCGGCGGGTGCGGGCGCGCCGATCTGGATCAGCGGTACGTCCACGGGTGTGGGGCGCGGATTCTCTTCGGGCGTGCTCACGGTTACGGCTCCTCGGGGGTGGGGTGAGTGGTGCTTGCTGCTGCGCAGTCTGCTGCCCCGGCCGGGCGTACGGGGCCGAACGCCTCGGTATCCGTCCGCCGGATGACCAGCTGCCGGTCGGGGGTGAGCCGTACGACGAGGTGGCGGCGCCAGTTCTCGTCGTCGCGCTCGGGCCGGTCCTCGCGCCAGTGGCAGCCGCGGGTCTCCTCGCGCTGCCCGGCCGCGGCGACCAGCACCCGGGAGACCAGGAGCAGGTTGGTGGCCTCCCAGGCCTCGACGCCGGGCACCGCGAGCTTCGGCTCGGCCGCGTCGGCCTTCAGGAACGCGCTGCGGTGCAGGTCCTCCAGCTCGTCGGCGGCGGTGGCGAGGCTGTCGGCGGAGCGCAGGACGCCGGCTCCGCGGGTCATGATGCGCTGGATCGTGCCCCGGGCCCCGGGGTCCAGCAGCGGCGAGGTCACCGGGTGCGTGACGACGGCCTCGGCGCCCGCGCGCGGGCGGTCCGCGACGATGTCGGCCGCGATGCGCTCGGCGAACACCAGTCCTTCGAGGAGCGAGTTGGACGCCAGCCGGTTGGCGCCGTGCACCCCGGTACAGGCGACCTCGCCGCAGGCGTACAGACCCGGCACGGTCGTACGTCCCCGCAGGTCGGTGCGGATGCCGCCGGAGGCGTAGTGCGCGGCCGGGGCGACCGGGACCGGCTCGTTGACCGGATCGATGCCGTGCGCCCGGCAGGCCGCCAGGATGGTGGGGAAGCGCTGCTCCCACATCTCGGCACCGAAGTGGCGGGCGTCGAGGTACATGTGCTCGGTGCCGTGCAGCTGCATCTGGCGGGTGATGGCCTTGGCGACGATGTCGCGCGGGGCGAGCTCCGCCATCTCGTGCTGCCCGAGCATGAAGCGCGTACCGGACGCGTCGACGAGATGGGCGCCCTCGCCCCGTACCGCCTCCGACACCAGGGGCTGCTGTCCCTCGGCGCCGGCGCCCAGGAAGAGCACGGTGGGGTGGAACTGGACGAATTCGAGGTCCGAGACCTCCGCGCCGGCCCGCAGCGCGAGCGCCACGCCGTCGCCGGTGGAGACCGACGGGTTGGTGGTGGCGGAGAAGACCTGGCCCATGCCGCCGGTGGCGAGGACCACCGCGGGGGCGTGCACCGCGCCGACGCCGTCGTGCTGGCCCTCGCCCATGACGTGCAGGGTGACACCGGCCGTACGGCCTTCGGCGTCGGTGAGGAGGTCGAGCACAAGGGCGTTCTCGACGGTGTGCAGGGCGGCCGAGCGGACCGCCTCGACCAGGGCGCGGGAGATCTCCGCGCCGGTCGCGTCGCCGCCCGCGTGGGCGATGCGGCGGCGGTGGTGGCCGCCCTCGCGGGCCAGCGCGATGGCGCCGTCGTCCGTGGTGTCGAAGTGGGCGCCGGTCCCGATCAGCCGGCGTACCGCGCCGGGGCCCTCGGTGACGAGCGTACGTACCGCCGCCTCGTCGCACAGGCCCGCGCCCGCGACCAGGGTGTCGTCGAGGTGCTGCTCCGGGGTGTCGCCCTCGCCGAGGGCCGCGGCGACGCCGCCCTGGGCCCAGCGGGTCGAGCCGTCGTCGAGCCGGGCCTTGGTGACGACGACGGTGGCGAGGCCCGCGGCGGCGCAGCGCAGTGCGGTGGTGAGGCCGGCCACGCCGGAGCCCACCACCACGACGTCGGCGTCGATGGACCAGCCGGGGGCGGGGGCGGTCAGCCGTATTCCGGTCACGAGGTGGCTCCGAAGGTCAGCGGGATGTTGTCGATGAGCCGGGTGGCGCCCACCCGGGCGGCGACGGCGAGCACCGCGTCGCCGGCGGTGCGGTCGTCGGGGAACTCGGTGAAGTCCGCCGGGTCCACGAGGGCCACGTAGTCGAGTGCGAGCGGGGGCTGTTCGGCCGCCGCGTCGTCCAGGACCGCGCGGGCGGCGGCGCGCACGGCGGCCGGTCCGCCGTCCGGCCTGGCGCGGGCGACCGCCTGAGCGTCGGCGGCCAGCCGGGCCTCACCGAGCCGGATGAGCCCGGCGGCCCGGTCCTCGCTCGCCCCGCCGGACAGCGCGCGGGCGTGCAGCGCCTGCTGGGCGGCGAGCCGGTCGCGGGCGGCGAACAGGGCCCGGGACAGCGCGAGGGCGGTGTGGCGCTCGTGCGCGTCGAGGAAGCGGTTGCGGCTGGAGAGCGCGAGGCCGTCGGGCTCCCGGGCCGTCTCCACCCCCACGATCTCCACGGGGAAGTTCAGATCGCGCACCATGCGGCGGATCAGCGCCAGCTGCTGGGCGTCCTTCTGCCCGTAGAACGCGAGGTCGGGACGGGTGAGGTGGAGCAGCTTGGCGACGACGGTGAGCATCCCGTCGAAGTGCCCCGGGCGCGAGGCCCCTTCGAGCCGCTCGCCCATCGGGCCGGCCGAGATCCGTACCTGCGGTTCACCGCCGGGGTATACCTCGTCGACGGACGGGGCGAGGACGGCGTCGGCGCCGGCGGCACCCGCGAGGGCGAGATCGGCGTCGAGGGTGCGGGGGTAGCGGTCGAGGTCGGCCGCCTCCCCGAACTGGAGCGGGTTGACGAAGACGGTGACGACGACCTGACCGGCCGGGCCGACGACCGCGCGGGCGGCGCGGATCAGCGAGGCGTGGCCCTCGTGCAGGGCACCCATCGTCATCACGACGGCGCGCTCGGGGCGGGCGCGGGGGGCGTCGGCCGTGCTGTCGGCGGTCGTGGCCGGGGCGTACGCGTCGAGCTCGGCGGCGGTGCGGAGCAGGGTGGCGGCGGGGTCGGTCATCGGGACTCCTCCGGTCCGGCGGTGCCGGTGCGGCCGCCCTCGGTACGGTCGCCGTCGGCCAGGACGCCGAGCAGGTCCTCGGCGAGCTCCGGCTTGAGCATGCCGTGGGCGAGGGCGCGGTCGGCGGTGGCGCGGGCCATCGCGACGTATCCGGCCACCGCCTGCGGGGCGTGGGTGCGCAGCTCCCCGATGTGCGCGGCGACCGTGCCGGCGTCGCCGCGGGCGACCGGGCCGGTCAGGGCGGCGTCACCGGAGCGCAGGGCGTTGTCGAGCGCGGCGCCGAGCAGCGGGCCGAGCATCCGGTCGGGGGCGGCGACCCCCGCCGTGCGCAGCAGCTCCATCGACTGGGCGACCAGCGTGACCAGGTGGTTCGCGCCGAGGGCGAGAGCCGCGTGGTAGAGCGGGCGGGACTCCTCGGCGATCCACTCGGGTTCGCCGCCCATCTCGATGACCAGCGCCTCGGCCGCGAGCCTCAGCTGTTCGGGGGCGGTGACGCCGAAGGAGCAGCCGGCCAGCCGCTGGACGTCCACGGAGGTGCCGGTGAACGTCATCGCCGGGTGCAGGGCGAGCGGCAGTGCGCCGGCCCGCAGCGCGGGGTCCAGCACCTTCGTGCCGTACCGCCCCGAGGTGTGCACGATCAGCTGTCCCGGCCGGACCGCGCCGGTCTCGGCGAGGCCCTCCACGAGGCCCGGCAGGGCGTCGTCGGGCACGGTGAGCAGGACGAGCTCGGCGCGCGCCAGGACCTCGGCGGGCGTCACCAGGGGGACGTCGGGGAGCAGGGCGGCGGCGCGGCGCACCGAGGCGTCGGAGACGCCCGAGACGGCGACCGGGCGGTGTCCGGCGAGCCGCAGGGCCGCGGCCAGTGCGGGGCCGACGCGGCCCGCGCCGACGACGCCGACGGTGAGGCGGGCGGGGCGGTCCCTCGCGTCGAGGGGCTCCTTGGGGGCTGTTGCATTCACGCGGCAGTGGCCTTCCGTTCCAGTCCGCGGGGGGTACCGGACGATTTCTCTGCATGCTACGCCAGCGTTTCGCCCGGCTCCCGGCTGTCCACAGGCTGTGGGAAACCCCGGTGGCCGGCGGCAGGTCACGCGGGTCGGGCGCTCGGGCAAGGGGTCGGTCGGCCGTTCGAATAACCCGTGGGCAGGAGCCCGCTTCTGCGTGATGATCGTCCCATGGCAGACACGAACGAGCAGGCGCGCGACGAGACGGCGGACGAGACACCGGGCCCGGACGGACCCCAGGACGCGGGCCACTTCCCGCGGATCCGCCGGATCACCGCATGGCAGCGGGCCGAGCGCACCCTGTGGCGGGCTCCGATGGACCGCTCGATCGGCGAGCAGCTGGCCGCGCTGTCCGCCGACGCCGGCACGCTCACCGATCTCGGGCAGCCCGTGGACATCTACGGTGACGGCGTGGTCGCCGAGCTGGAGCAGCGGATCGCCGAGGTGCTGGGCATGGAGGCGGTCGCGTTCTTCCCGACCGGGACGATGGCCCAGCAGGTCGCACTGCGGTGCTGGGCGGGGCGCAGCGGCAATCCGACGGTGGCGCTGCATCCGCTCGCCCACCCCGAGATGTACGAGCGCGGCGCGCTGTCGGTGGTGAGCGGGCTGCGTACCGTGCACCCGACGTCCGAGCCGCGGCTGCCCACGGCGGACGAGATCCGCGACTTCGACGAGCCGTTCGGCACCCTGATGCTGGAGCTGCCGCTGCGGGACGCGGGCTACGTCCTGCCCACCTGGGAGGAGCTGGAGGCGGTGGTGGCGGCCGCCCGCGAACGCGATGCGGTGGTCCACTTCGACGGGGCGCGGCTGTGGGAGTGCGCGACGCACTTCGGCCGGGAGCTGCCGGAGATCACGGCGCTCGCGGACAGTGTGTACGTGTCGTTCTACAAGACCCTCGGCGGGATCTCCGGGGCCGCGCTCGCCGGTTCCGCCTCGCTGGTCGAGGAGGCGAGGACCTGGCGGCACCGGTACGGCGGCCAGCTCTTCCAGCAGTTCCCGGCGGCGCTCGCCGCTCTGAGCGGCCTGGAGCGGGAGCTGCCGAAGCTGCCGTCGTACGTGGCCCAGGCGCGGGTGGTGGCCGAGGCGCTGGCCGAGGGCTTCGCGGAGGCCGGTGCCGGGTGGTTCCGGGTGCATCCCGACCCGCCGCACACGCACCAGTTCCAGGTGTGGCTGCCGTACGCGGACGACATCCTCACGGAGGCGTCGGTGCGGCTGGCGGAGGAGACGGGCACGGCGCTCTTCCGCATGTGGCAGCCGGCCGGCGCCGGGCCCCCCGGGATCTCCTGCACGGAGGTCACCGTGACCGAGTCGGGGCTGACGTGGACGGCTGCGGACGTGAAGGCGGCCCTGGGCGACTTCCTGAAGCTGGTGGCCGAACAGGAACGGCTCGCCCGGCAGGAGTGAGGCGCCCCGGCGGGCCGCCGATTGACGCCGGCCGTCAATCGGGGCCCGCCCCGCCCCGCTCACCGGGCACCATGGCGGGGTGAGCGTGACCATCGACATCACGGGGCTGGACCCCGGACGCATCGTCTTCGAGACCTCCCCCCTCGCGGAGCTGGGGCTCGCCCTGCACGCGCTCTCCGAGCCGGGGCACCACCCGGGCCTGCACGGCTGGGCGACGGCCACCGCCACGGCCCTGGAGCCGGATCTCGCCGACCGGCTGCACGGAGCGGACTTCCTGTGGCGGAACACCTTCTCGGACGTCTTCCTGCCGTTCGCGGGGGTCCGGGGCGGCGACGGCAGGACGGGCGCCGGCCTCGCGGAGGACCTGGACATCCTCGACCGGCTGGACGACGAGCGCTTCGTCGCCGCGGCCCTGGAATTCACCTGCGCCGCCCTGTACGGGGCCGGCGCGCCCTCGCCCCTCGTCAACGCCGGGATGCGCGCCCGCGCCCTGGACATGGCGGCGACGCGCGGCCCGCAGCAGGCGGAGTTCACCCAGCGGCTGCTGACCGACCCCGCCTCCGTACGCCGCTGGATCCGGCGCCTCTTCGAGGACTGCGACCAGGCGTTCTTCGCGGACACCTGGCGGCGGACGCGGGTCCAGCTGGTGGCCGACGCCCGGCACAAGACGGATCTGCTGCGGCACAAGGGGATCGGTGAGGCGATGGGCGCGGTCTCCACCGCGGTGTCACTGGACGCGTCCGGGGACCGGATCCACATCGACAAGCTGACCGAGGGGTCGACCGACGCCACCGACCCGGCCGTGGGCCCCGGGATCACGCTCATCCCGACCAGCCTCGGCCGGCCGCATCTGACGGTGCTGCACGCGCCGGGCTGGCGCCCGGTGATCCACTACCCCGTGCACCGGCCGGAGCTGCCCTCCCCCGCCTCCGTCGGGCTGCTTCAGCTGAGGATGGAGGCGCTGGCCCACCCGATGCGGATGCGGCTGTGCCGCAACATCGCCCGCTCCCCCTACACGACCGGGGAACTCGCCGAGACGCACGGCATCACGCCCCCCGAGGTCTCCCGTCATCTCACGGTGCTCAAGAAGGCCGGTCTGATCACCACCCGGCGCCGCGGCCGGTACGTGCTGCACCAGCTGGACCTGACCGTCGTGGCGCGGCTCGGCAGCGACTTCCTGGAGGGCATCCTGCGCTGAGGCGCACGCCCGCGCTCAGCCCGCCCTGCCGCCGGCGCGCACCAGCCCGGTCTCGTAGGCGAGGACGACGACCTGCACCCGGTCGCGCAGGCCGAGCTTGGTCAGGATGCGGCCGACATGCGTCTTCACGGTCGCCTCGGAGAGCACCAGCCGCGCGGCGATCTCGCCGTTCGACAGGCCCTGCGCCACCAGCAGCATCACCTCACGCTCCCGTTCGGTGAGCTTGGCGATGTTCTTGTGGCGCGGTTCGGCCGTACCGCTCGGCAGCATCGGGGAGAAGCGGTCGAGCAGCCGGCGGGTGGTGGACGGCGCGACGACCGCGTCACCGCTGTGCACGGACCGGATCGCGGCGAGCAGTTCGCCCGGTGGCACGTCCTTGAGCATGAAACCGCTGGCCCCGGCCTTCAGCCCGGAGAACGCGTACTCGTCGAGGTCGAACGTCGTCAGGATGAGCACCTTGGGCGCATCGGGCTCCGCGCAGATGCGGCGGGTGGCCTCGACGCCGTCCAGCCTCGGCATCCGCACATCCATCAGTACGACGTCGACCGCGGTGGACCGCAGGTTCTCGATCGCCTCCGCGCCGTCGCCGGCCTCCGCGACGACCTCCATGTCCGGCTGCGCGGCCAGCACCATCCGGAAGCCGGTACGCAGCAGCATCTGGTCGTCGACGAGCATCACGCGGATCGCCATGGGGCACCTGTCTCCTGTTTCGTTCAGCGGTCGGTCCTCGATGGGCGGGGCGGCCAGGGCGTGTTCGAGAAGTCCCTAGCCGGCCGGTTTGAGCGGCAGCAGCGCGCTGATCCGGAATCCGCCGCCGGGGCGCGGTCCGGCGTCCAGCGTGCCGCCGACCATGCCGACCCGCTCACGCATGCCGATCATCCCGTGGCCCGCGCCGTCGGCGCCGCCGTCCTCGTACAGTTCGTGCGCGGCGCCCCGGCCGTCGTCCTCCACCAGCAGGCCGAGGCCGTCGTCGAAGTACACCAGCCGCACACTGGCCCCGGCGTTCGGGCCGCCGTGCTTGCGCGTGTTGGTCAGCGCCTCCTGCACGATGCGGTACGCGGTCAGCTCGACGCCGCTGGGCAGTGGGCGCGGCGTGCCCTCGATCTTGAAGTCGACGGTCAGACCGGACCGCCTGACCTGGTCGACCAGGTCCTCGATCTGCTCGACATCGGGCTGCGGGACGTACTCCCCGCTCTCCTGTACGTCTCCGGTCCTCAGCACACCGAGCAGCCGCCGCATCTCCGCGAGGGCCTGCCTGCCGGTGCTGGAGATGGTCTCCAGCGCCTGCCGGGCCTGATCGGGTGCCGCGTCCATGACGAAGGCGGCGCCGTCGGCCTGCACCACCATCACCGAGACGTTGTGCGCGACGACATCGTGGAGTTCACGGGCGATACGGGCCCGCTCGGCGGCCACCGCGACCTTCGACTGCGCCTCGCGCTCCCGCTCCAGCCGGGCGGCACGCTCCTCCAGCTGGTCGAAGTAGGCCCGCCGGGTCCGCATCGAGTCACCCAGCACCCAGGCCAGCACGAACGGCACCGTCATCACGACGACGATGAACCCCCCCTCCGCCCAGCCGCCCGGCTCCTGGTTCGGCCAGCGGATCTGGGAGAGCCCGGCCGCGCACAGGCTGCACGTCAGCGCGAGCCGGGACGCCCAGCGCTCGCCGACGGTGGCCACGGTGAAGGTGATCACCAGCATGGCGAAGTTCGCGGTCATGGGTCTGACCCCGAACACCAGCTGGACGACGCCCATCGCGATGGCGAGCAGCAGCATCTTCTCGGGTGCGCGGCGGCGCAGTGCGACGACGACGCTGAGACCGATGACGACCGGCACCACGGCGAAGCGCTCGCCCTCCCCGCGCCCGGCGCCGCCCGCCACGATGGTCGCGCCGGAGATCCCGAGGAGGAAGACAGCCCAGAAGCTGTCGACGCCCGACGGGTGTCTGCGGATGAAATCGTAGAGGCGCTGCACGTAACCCAGCGTAGGGACAGCCGACAGGTGGGTGGGTCAGCCAAAGGGCCGATCCGGGTCCGCAGACCGTACTCCCCAAGGTGGAGACTTGGGCAGGTGACGGATGACTGGCGTGGGTGGCAGGAGGCGGCCGAGACCGCTTTGTACGGGGACGGGGGGTTCTACCGGAGCCCCGAGGGGCCCGCGGGTCATTTCCGTACCTCCGTGCACGCTTCCCGGCTGTTCGCCGCGGCCGTCGCCCGGCTGCTGGTCAGGACGGCCGACGGGCTCGGGACCGGTTCGGTGGACCTGGTGGATCTGGGGGCGGGGCGCGGAGAGCTGTTGACGGGAGTGCTCGCCGCGCTTCCGGCGGAGGGCGGCGCCGGTCTCGCGGTACGGGCGTACGCCGTGGAGCTGGCCGCACGCCCCCGCGGTCTGGACCCACGGGTGGAGTGGTGCGCGGAGCCTCCGCGGGGCGTGCGCGGGCTGCTGTTCGCCAACGAGTGGCTGGACAACGTGCCGACGCCGGTCGCCGAGACGGACCCGGACGGCGTCGACCGCTATGTCCTGGTCCGGTCGTCGGACGGCGCGGAGCGGCTGGGCGGGCCGGTGAGCGGGGCCGACGCCCGGTGGCTGAGCCGCTGGTGGCCGTCGGCGGGACCGGGCGGCCGGGCGGAGATCGGCCGCCCGCGCGACGAGGCGTGGGCGCGTGCGGTGTCCACGCTGTCCGCCGGGCTCGCGGTGGCCGTGGACTACATGCACGTACGGGAGGCGCGGCCGCCCTTCGGCACGCTGACCGGCTTCCGGGCGGGGCGCGAGGTCCGGCCGGTGCCGGACGGCAGCTGCGACCTCACCTCCCACGTGGCACTGGACGCGTGCGCGGCGGCGGGCGGCCCGGACGCGGAGATCCGCACCCAGCGCGAGGCGCTGCACGGCCTGGGCATCAGCGGCGGACGCCCGCCGCTGTCCCTGGCGTCGAGCGACCCGGCCGGCTACGTACGGGCCCTGGCCGGGGCGGGCGAGGCGGCGGAGCTGACCGCACCCGGCGGCCTGGGCGGCTTCGGCTGGCTGACGCAACGGGTGCCGCTCCCTTCGGGAACGCTGCCCCCGCACCCCACGGCACCGCCCCCCGCGGGGATACTGTCCGCATGACGGAGACCACAGTCGGCATCGGCGGCGCGGCGGAGAGCACCGACATGGTGCTCAACATCGGCCCGCAGCACCCCTCCACGCACGGCGTGCTCCGGCTGAGGATCGTCCTGGACGGCGAACGCGTCCAGCACGCCGAACCGGTCATCGGCTACATGCACCGCGGCGCGGAGAAGCTCTTCGAGGCCCGCGACTACCGGCAGATCGTGATGCTCGCCAACCGCCACGACTGGCTGTCGGCGTTCTCCAACGAACTGGGCGTCGTGATGGCCGTCGAGCGGATGCTCGGCATGGAGGTCCCGGAGCGCGCGGTGTGGACCCGCACCCTGCTGGCCGAGCTGAACCGGGTCCTCAACCACCTGATGTTCCTCGGTTCGTACCCGCTGGAACTCGGCGGGATCACCCCGGTGTTCTACGCGTTCCGGGAGCGCGAGGAGCTCCAGGCCGTGATGGAGGAGGTCTCCGGCGGCCGGATGCACTACATGTTCAACCGGGTCGGCGGCCTCAAGGAGGACCTCCCGGCGGGCTGGCTCGGCCGCGCCCGGGACGCCGTCGCCTCGGTCCGGTCCCGGATGGACGTCTACGACAAGCTGGTGCTCGGCAACGAGATCTTCCGGGGCCGTACCCGCGGGGTGGGCGTGCTGTCGGCGCGGGCCGTGCACGGGTACGGGGTGTCCGGGCCGATCGCCCGCGCCTCGGGCGTCGACTTCGACCTGCGGCGGGACGAGCCGTATCTCGCGTACGGGGAGCTCCAGGACACCCTGAAGGTCGTCACCCGCACCGAGGGCGACTGTCTGGCCAGGTTCGAGTGCCTGCTGGACCAGACGCACAACGCCCTGGACCTGGCGGACGCCTGCCTGGACCGGATGGCGGACCTGGCGCCCGGTCCGATCAATCAGCGGCTGCCCAAGGTGCTCAAGGCCCCCGAGGGCCACACCTACGCCTGGACCGAGAACCCGCTCGGCGTCAACGGCTACTACCTGGTGTCCAAGGGCGAGAAGACCCCGTACCGGCTGAAGCTCCGCTCGGCGTCGTTCAACAACATCCAGGCGCTCACCGAGCTGCTGCCCGGCACCCTGGTCGCCGACATGGTCGCGATCCTGGGCTCGCTGTTCTTCGTCGTCGGCGACATCGACAAGTAGCCCGGACCGCGGCGGGAGGCCTCTGCCCCCCGCCGCTACGAGATCGCGCTGCGCAGCTCCGCGACGTCCAGCTGTTCGGTCTCGTCGTGCGCGGTCAGGTCGATGACCTTGCCGACGGCCCGGTTCTCGGCCGTGCCCGTGCGGTGCGCGGCGAGCGCCTCCTCGCCCACCACGTCGGCGAGGTCCTCGTTCTGCACGGACTCGATCGCGGCGTGCGCCTTCTGCGTACCGAAGAAGTCGAAGCTTCCCTGCGGCACCAGATGGCGGCGGGACGCCGCGTACGGGACGACCGCGCCGGCGGCCGGCACGGCGCGCTGGGCGGGCTGGGCGGGCAGTGCCCGGGGCGGCCGGGGCGGCGCGGGCAGGGCGGCCGCCGGACGGCGGTGCTGCTCGTCGTCCGGCGTGGCCCCGGCGCGCGCGGCCGCCGCGTGCTTCCCCTGCCGCTCCTCCGCCTGCCGGGCCCGCTCCGCGAGATCGCGCGCCCTGGCCTGCTCGGCGGTGCGCCGCGCCTGCTGGAGCGCCCCGTTGCGCGTGAGGTCCTCCAGCGCCTGGGCGGCGCGCAGATATCCGGCCGGTGTCGGGGTGCTGCGCGCGGCGGGCAGTTCGCGGGGCGGCGCGGCCGCCTCCAGGGCGAGCTGCCGGCGGCTCTCCAGCACACTGGCGCGCTCGGTCTCGGCGTTGGCGTACCGCCGCAGCAGCGCGGCGTGCTCGCCGCGGAGCCCGGCCAGTTCGACGCGCTTGCGGCGCAGCTTCGTCTCCAGACGGGCGCGCAGCTCGCGCGACTCGTCCAGATCGGCCTCGACCTCCGCTATGCGTTCCTCGGCCCGCCACTCGTCGCCGGCGCGGGCGCGCGTCAGCTCCGCGACGCGACGGCCCGCCTCCCGGTCCCAGCTGCGCATCAGATACGCGCCGGTGAGGGCGGCGGCCGCCGTGGCGGCGACCAGCTCGCGCAGGACCAGGGGATCGGCGGGCAGCCAGGCTGCCGCGGCACAGAGAACCGAGGCTCCGGCCACGACCGAAGGCGGAAGGATTCTGTGCAGAGGTGGCGAATGGCGATGGCGTCCACGTGGCATGGCCTGAAATTTACCGTGCGCACGGCCGGCTTGGGGGGCCGCCCGGCAATCTGTTCCCCGCCGGTTACCTGACGGCCCCGGAAACACGCACTTCCGCTCCCGCGCGCGGGCCTTCGCTACTTCTTGGTCAACCCTTTCGACTGAAGGTATTCCCTGGCCGCGTCCTCGGGCTTGGCGCGCTCGGCGTCGACCTTGCGGTTCAGTTCCGCCAGGTCCTGGGTGGTGAGTGCGCCGGTGAGCCTGCCGAGTGCGTCGGCGATGTCCTGGGCGCCCGCGTCCTTGGCATTGAGGACCGGCAGAACGTTGTCCGCGTTCTGGAGCTTCTTGTCGTCCTCCAGGAAAACCAGGTCGTAGCTGTCAAGCACCGCGTCCGTGGTGGTGGTGAGGACCAGTTGGTCCTTGCCGTCCTTGACCGCCTGCTTGGACTGCGGGGTGCCGACTCCCTTGGGGTCGATGCCGGTCACGTCGATGCCGTACGTCTTCTTCAGTCCGGGCGCGCAGAACGCCCGCACCTCGCACTCGTCACCCGCCGCGATCTTCACCTTGATCTTGGATGCGCCGAGATCAGAAAGGGTCGTCAGCTTGTTCTTCCCGGCGAATTCCCTGGTGACCGCGAAGGCGTTCTGGTCGATCGCCTTGCCGGCCGGCAGGACCTTCAGTCCGCGCGGAGTGGCGAGCTTCTCCAGGGCCGCGACGGTGGCCGCGGTGTCGCCCGACGCGAGCGGTTTCTCCTCGGCCGCCTTCGCCCCGTTCACCTTGGCGTTGAGGAATTCGGTGATCGTCGCCGCGTATTCGGGTACGACGTCGATCTCGCCCTTCTCCAGGGAGGGTTCGTACAGTTCGCGGTTCTTCACCGTGGTGACCGAGGTGCTGTATCCGGCGTCGGCCAGGATCTGCGCGTACAGCTCCGCGAGCACCTTGGACTCGGTGAAGGCGGCGGCGCCCACGACGAGCGAGCCCTTCTTGGCGGAGCCGTCGCCGCCGGCCGGGGCGCCCTTGTCCTTCTCCAGGCTGTCACCGCCGCAGGCGGCGAGCGAGCCCGCCAGCGCGACGATGCCGATGACCGCGCCGGCTATGCGCGAGGTCTTGCTCATGTAGTTCTCCGTCCACGGCAACAGGGCCATATGCGATATGCAATGTCGGTTACGAAAGCGGGCCGGGCTCACGCCGTCCGGCGGCGGCGAAGCGGTGACAGCACCCGGTCGAGGGCGACCAGCACCGTCTCCACCAGCAGGGCGAGCACGGCGACCAGGAGGGCACCCGCGACCACCTGCGGGGTGTTGTACGTGTTGAAGCCGGCGGTGATGATCCGGCCGAGACCGCCCTGGCCGACCATCGCGGCGATCGTCGCCGTGGCGACCACTTGGACCGCGGCCGAGCGCAGACCGGTCATGATCATCGGGTAGGCCAGCGGCAGTTCGACGCGGACGAAGAGCTGGGGGCCCGACATGCCCATCCCGCGTGCGGCCTCCGTCACCGAACGGTCCACCTCGGTCATCCCGACGTAGGCGTTGGTCAGCAGCGGCGGCACGGCGAACAGCACCAGGGCGATGATCGTCGGCACGTAGCCGCTGTTGCGCAGCGGCGAGACCATGAAGAGCGCCAGCACCGCGAAGACCGGGACCGCCCGCCCCACGTTGGAGATGTTGACGGCCAGCGCGCCCCCCTTCCCGATGTGTCCCAGGAAGAGCGCGACGGGCAGTGCTATGGCGCAGGCCAGGGCGAGCGCCACCCCGCTCACGTACAGGTGCTCACCGAGCCGGTGGGACACCCCGCTCTCCCCGGACCAGTTGGCGCCGGTGGTGAGCCAGGTCCAGGCCTCGCCGAGAACTCCCATGGGGTCAGACCGCCTTCGCCGTGCCGGCCGCGTCCACGGCGTCGTGGGTCCTTGATATGCGGGTCCACGGGGTCAGCAGCCGCTGCACACAGAGCAGCAGCAGGTCCGCGACGACCGCGAGCAGTACGCAGAGCACCGAGGCGGCCAGCACCTGGGCCTTGAAGAAGCTCGGCAGGGCGTCGTCGATGAGGTTGCCCAGGCCGCCCCGGCCGACGATCGAACCGATCGTCGTCAGCGCGACCGTGGAGACCGTGGCAATCCGTATCCCGGCCATCAGCGCGGGCATCGCGAGCGGCAGCTCCACCTCCCACAGCAGCCTGGCGGGCCCGTAACCCATGCCCCGCGCGGCCTCCTTCGCCTCCTCGGGCACCGCTTCCAGACCCGCCAGGATGTTCCGCACGAGAATGGTCAGCGAATACAGCACCAGCCCGGTGACGACCAGCGCCGCGGAGAGCCCGAAGAGCGGCAGCAGCAGCGAGAACATCGCGAGCGACGGCACCGTGTAGAGCACCGTGGTCAGCCCGAGCACCGGTCCGGCGAAGCGGCGGCTGCGACGGGCGAGCAGTGCCAGCGGGAATGCCACGGCGACCCCGATCGCCACCGAGACCGCGGTGATCCAGATGTGCTGGACCGTGGCGTCGGTCAACTCCTGGCTGCGGGAACGCAGATACTCCCCGCAGATCCAGTCGTTCGTCACCAGGCAGTTCTGTGCGGCCATCTCGTCCCCCACCTCCCGATCGCCCACTCGTACTGATGTCCGGCGAGCCTATCCTCGACCACTGACAATCACGGAAGCCGTTGTATTCCAGCAACATGTCCTTCACATAACACGCGCCACAATGGGGAACCATGATCCGTTTCGAGCACGTCACCAAGCGGTATGCGGACGGCACCACCGCCGTCGACGATCTTTCCTTCGAGGTCGCCGAGGGCGAACTCGTCACGCTCGTCGGGCCATCGGGGTGCGGCAAGACGACCACCATGAAGATGGTGAACCGGCTGATCGAACCGACCGAGGGCCGGATATTCCTCGACGGGGACGACATATCGGCCATCGACCCCGTCCAGCTGCGCCGGCGTATCGGCTACGTGATCCAGCAGGTCGGTCTGTTTCCGCACAGAACGGTCCTGGAAAACACCGCGACCGTTCCCCATCTCCTGGGCTGGAAACGCGGAAAGGGCCGCGCACGCGCGGCGGAACTCCTCGACCTGGTCGGACTCGATCCTTCCGTTTATGGCGACCGATATCCGGAACAGCTGTCCGGAGGTCAGCGCCAACGCGTGGGCGTGGCAAGGGCGCTGGCCGCAGACCCGCCCGTGCTGCTGATGGACGAGCCTTTCGGTGCGGTCGACCCGGTCGTCCGGGAACGGCTGCAGAACGAATTCCTCAAGCTTCAGGCCCAGGTCCGCAAAACAGTGCTGTTCGTCACGCACGACATCGAGGAGGCCGTCCGCCTCGGCGACCGCATCGCCGTCTACGGACAGGGCTCGATCGAGCAGTTCGACTCACCTGCCACCGTGCTCGGCGCCCCCGCCACCGGCTATGTCGCGGACTTCGTCGGCGCGGACCGCGGCCTCAAGCGGCTCTCGGTCACCCCGATCGAGGAGAGCGACCTCGATCAGCCGCCGGTCGTCCACCTCGACGACCCGCTGGCCGCGGCGACCGGACGGCTGCGCGCCGAGGGCGCGCGCTGGGCCGTCGTACTGGACGGCGACGACCATCTGCACGGCTGGATCCCGGCCGGTGACGCGCTCACCGCCACCAAGGGAACGGTCCGGGAGCACGCCCGCCGAATGGAGGCCTGGCTGCCCGTCGGCGCCCCGCTCAAGCAGGCGTTCGCCACCATGCTCCAGCACGACGCCGGCTGGATCGCGGTCATCGACAAGGAGAGCGCGGGCCGGTTCCTGGGCGTGCTCACCCCGGCCCGCCTCCATGAGGCGCTGCGCAGGTCGATCGACGCGGACGACCGGGCCGTGCCGCGTGCCGAGGTGGCCGTGGAGAGCGTGGCCAAGACCGCGGGGCTGTGAGCGCGGACTTCGAGCGCGAGGCCTCGGGGGGCCAGGACGCGGCCCGGCCCGGCGCCGCCCGACTCAGTTCTCGCTGAGCCGGCTGCTCATCCACTCCAGGGCGGCGGGAATCTCCCGGCGCCAGGTGTTGAAGTTGTGCCCGCCGCTGGCGAGCACGATCGACGAGGCCTGCGCGGGCGCCTTCACCTTGGCCAGGAACTTCTTCGTGTCCTTGTAGTTCGACTCGCCGTGGCGGGAGGTCGTCACCAGGAAGGACGAGTCGGGCATCGGCCGGTGGTCCAGGTTCCACAGCAGGTCGGCGTGGTCACGCGCCCGCTGGTCGCCGTGGAAGAGGTCACCGGTCGTCGGGTCCTCGGCGGCCTTGTAGTACGCGGAGAGCCCCGCGCTCGCCGCGAACCGGTTCGGGTGGTGCAGCCCGAGCTTCAGGGCGCAGTAGCCACCGGTCGAGTTGCCGATGACGCCCCAGTTGCGGGCCCGCTTGCCGACCCGGTAGCCGGCCGAGATCGCCCGCGGCAGGTCCTGGGCGAAGAACGTCTCGGTCTGCGGACCATCCTTTATGTCCACGCACTCGGTGTCCCTCGGCGGCGCCAGCGTCGGCCGGAGCATCACCAGGATCATCGGCTGCGACCGCCCCGCCTTCACCTGATCGAGTGCCGTACGCGGGTACCGCAGCCCCTTGAGGAGGTTCTCCGAAGTGCCCGGGTAGCCCGTGAGCACCACGACCGCGGGGAATTTCCGCCGGGCGTACGCCTCCTGGAAGTACTCCGGCGGCAGATACACGTACGCGGAGCTCTCGATCCCGGAGTGCCGCCCCGCGATCACGACCTTGTCGATACGGCCGCCCCTGGTGGCCAGCGATCCGCCCGGCACATCCGGCCGCTGCGTCCCCACCCGGACGATGTTCTTCGCGGCCAGGGTCCCGGCGGCATGGTCGGTGACCACGCCCAGATCCTGCTTCTGGCCGAACAGGTCCGCCCAGGAGCCGTAGAAGAGGAACGTATTGTTGGCCATCAGGCCGACCGAGGCGAAGACCGCCACCTGGGTCGCCAGGAGCAGGCCGACCCTGCCGAACACCATGCGGACACTGCGCCGGGCGAACCGCGGCCAGAGCCAGATCGTGACGGCGAACAGCACGACGGCCAGCGCGATCGCCAGGATCAGCACTGCCTTGCCGGTAAGGCCCATGACGGTTGAACTTTCTTGTCAGGAAATTTCCGGGACACGGGTGAACCCGCAGCCCGGAAGGCTCGTCCTAGAGGTCGCACATCGTCCGCAGGGCTCCGGCCGACGGACTCCGAAAATCTCTCGCGGAACCACGGGAAGCGATGTCTGTCACGCTAGATGGGGATAAATCGGGATCGGTTCCGAATGGCGCACGCAAGTTCGTGCGCGGACCGCGACCCGAGTCCGTACCGGTGCTCGTCGGCACCGCCTGCGCCGTAGTCGGCCTGATCGACGTCGCCTCCGGCGTCTTCCCGCGCTTCCGCCACAGCCGGATGCACACCCTCGCCGAGGTCCTTCCAGGCGCCCTCGGCCCCTTCGCCGCCGCGCTCTCGCTGAGCGTCGGCGTCCTGCTGCTGCTCCTGGCGCACGGCCTCAAGCGGCACAAGCGACGGGCCTGGCGGGCGGCCGTCGTGCTGCTCCCGGCCGGTGCGCTGTCCCAGTTCGTCTACCGGCACTCGGTGCTGGGCGTGCTCGTCTCCCTGACGCTGTGTTACCTGCTGGTGCGTCACCGGAGTGAATTCGCCGCGCTCCCCGACCCGCGCAGCCGCTGGAGGGCGCTGGCCAACTTCGTCCTCCTCGGCGCGGCTTCGCTCGGCCTCGGCCTGATCATCGTCAGCGTCCACCCCGGCCGGCTGGTCGGGAACCCCAGCATCGCGGACCGGCTCCAGCACGTGCTGTACGGCCTGTTCGGCTTCGAGGGCCCGGTCGAGTACGCCGGTGTCACCTCCTGGACCGTGGCCTACTCGCTCGGCGCGCTCGGCCTGCTGACCGCCGTCACCACGATCTACCTCGCGTTCCGCCCCGAACATCCTGCCGCTCGCCTCACCGAGGACGACGAGGCCCGGCTGCGCGCGCTCCTGGAGCGGCACGGCCGCCGTGACTCGCTCGGCCACTTCGCGCTCCGCCGCGACAAGGGCGTGGTGTTCTCCCCCAGCGGCAAGGCCGCCGTCTGCTACCGCGTGGTGTCCGGCGTGATGCTGGCCAGCGGCGACCCGATCGGTGACGTGGAGGCCTGGCCCGGCGCCATCGAACGGTTCATGGACGAGGCCAGGGCCCATTCCTGGACGCCCGCCGTGATGGGCTGCAGCGAGACCGGCGGCGAGGTCTGGACCCGCGAGACCGGACTCGACGCCCTGGAACTCGGTGACGAGGCGGTGGTGGATGTCGCGGATTTCTCCCTCGCCGGACGTGCGATGCGCAACGTACGCCAGATGGTGAAGCGCATTGAGCGCGGCGGGTACACGACCCGGGTGCGGCGCGTGGCCGACATCGGCGAGGCCGAACTGGCCCGCATCCGGCGGGCCGCGGCCGACTGGCGCGGCACCGACAACGAGCGCGGCTTCTCCATGGCGCTCGGCCGGATCGGTGACGGCGCCGACGGGGACTGCTTCATCGCCACCGCCCACAAGGCCGACGAGCAGAGCGCCGAGTCCCCGTACGGCGATCTGAAGGCCGTGCTCCACTTCGTCCCCTGGGGCACCGACGGCATGTCCCTGGACCTCATGCGCCGTGACCGCGCCGCCGACCCCGGGATGAACGAACTGCTGATCGTCGCCTCCCTCCAGGCCGCGCCGCGGCTCGGCATCACCCGCGTCTCGCTGAACTTCGCGATGTTCCGCTCCGCGCTGGCCCGCGGCGAGAAGCTGGGCGCGGGACCGGTCCTGCGGGTCTGGCGCGGCCTGCTGATCTTCCTGTCGCGCTGGTTCCAGATCGAGTCGCTGTACAAGTTCAACGCCAAGTTCCGGCCCCGCTGGGAGCCCCGTTTCGTCGTCTACCGCGCCGCCCGCGATCTGCCCCGGATCTCCCTGGCGGCCATGCAGGCCGAGGGGTTCGTCAGCTTCGCGCTCCCCCGCCCGCTGGCCCGCAGGCTGCCGGGCGGCGGACGGCGTCCGTGCGCGCACAAGCCGGCCACCACCGGGGAGCACGGCGCCCACGCGGCGTGAGGGGCCCCCGGGCGGGCCTACGCTGGTCGTATGAGTACGTTGCGTGGACGAGGCACGGTCCAGGGCCTGCCGGAGTGGGACCGCTGCGCGGTCATGGGTGTCGTCAATGTGACCCCCGACTCCTTCTCCGACGGGGGACGCTGGTTCGACACCACGGTGGCCGTCAAGCACGGTCTCGACCTGGTCGGGGAGGGCGCCGACCTGGTCGATGTCGGCGGTGAGTCGACCCGCCCCGGCGCCAGCCGGGTGGACGAGTCCGAGGAGCTGCGCCGGGTGATCCCGGTGGTCCGCGGGCTGGTCTCGGAAGGGGTCACGGTCTCCGTGGACACCATGCGGGCCCGGGTCGCCGAGCAGGCCGTCGACGCGGGAGCGGTCCTCGTCAACGACGTGAGCGGCGGGCTCGCCGACCCGGACATGGTCCCGGTCGTCGCCGCCGCCGCGGTGCCCTTCGTCGTCATGCACTGGCGCGGCTTCAGCGAGAACATGAACGGCCGGGCGGTGTACGGGGACGTCGTCGCCGAGGTGGTCGAGGAGCTGCGGATCCGAATGGACGCCGTGGTCACGGGCGGTGTCGCGGCCGAACGGCTCGTGATCGACCCCGGCCTCGGCTTCGCCAAGGACGCCGGCCACGACCTCTCGCTCATCGCCCGCCTGGACGCGCTGCACGCCCTGGGCCGCCCGCTGCTGGTCGCCGCCTCCCGGAAGCGGTTCCTGGGCCACGTACTGGCCGGAACGGGCGCCGCCCCGCCACCCGCCCGCGAACGCGACGCGGCCACCGCCGCGATCTCCGCGCTCTCCGCCCGTGCCGGTGCCTGGGCCGTCCGGGTCCACGAGGTACGGGCCACCGCGGACGCCGTACGCGTCGCCCGCGCCGTCGAGGGGGCCGCGTGAACGGGTCACAGGACGAGCACGCGGAAGCGGCCGCCGACATCGAGGCGGTCGAGCAGGCCAACACCGCCTTCTACGAGGCGATGGAGCGCGGGGACCTCGACGAGCTCACCGCGCTCTGGCTGCCCGGCGAGGACCTCACCGTCTCCTGCGTCCACCCCGGCTGGCCGGTGCTCACCGGCCGCGGCGAGGTGCTGCGCAGTTACGCCCTGATCATGGCGAACACCGAGTACATCCAGTTCTTCCTGACCGACGTCGGGGTCTCCATGACGGGCGACACCGCCCTGGTCACGTGCACCGAGAACATCCTCAGCGGCGGTCCGGCCGAGGAGGGCAGCTCGCTGGGGCCGCTCGTGGGGCAGCTGGTGGTCGCCACCAATGTGTTCCGGCGCACTCCGGACGGCTGGAAGCTCTGGTCCCACCACGGCTCGCCCGTACTGGCCGAAACCGGCGAGGAAGAGGACGAAGAGTCCCCCTCCTGAATGGGTAAGAGCCCCGTGGAGGCTCGAAATGCGGCTCTCAGGGATTGGAATCGGGCACATCGGGGTATCAGCGGCTACCAGCCCCCGTGCGGTCCGCCGTGGCCCCCACGGGCGGGTGCTGTCGGTGCCCGCAGGTAGATTCCCCTGAGGGCAGGACGCCGCCCGCACGCGGCCCGTGCCCCTACGACCAACAACAGCAGGAGTGATTCGCGTGGATCGTGTCGCGCTGCGCGGCCTCAAGGCCCGTGGGCACCATGGCGTCTTTCCCCGGGAACGGGAAGAGGGACAGACGTTCATCGTGGACCTGGTGCTCGGCCTCGACACCCGTCCCGCGGCAGCCGCCGACGACCTGACGAAGACCGTGCACTACGGCGTGGTCGCGGAGGAGGTCGTCGACGTCGTCAACGGCGAACCGGTCGACCTGATCGAGACGCTCGCGGAGCGCATCGCCCAGCAGTGCCTCAAGCACGAAGGAGTCGAGGAGGTGGAGGTCGTGGTGCACAAGCCGGATGCGCCCATCACAGTCCCCTTCGATGACGTCACCATCACCATCACCCGGAGCCGAGCATGACTGCATTTTCTACCGAGGGGCAGAGCGACCCGACCGTCCAGCCGGTTCCCGCCTTCGTGGTGGAGCAGGTGGACGCCGCGGACATCACCCTCTCCAACCCGAAACGCGCCGTGCTCTCCCTGGGCTCCAATCTCGGCAACCGCCTGGAGACCCTCCAGGGCGCCATCGACGCCCTGGAGGACACCCCCGGCCTCCGGGTCAAGGCGGTCTCCCCGGTGTACGAGACGGAGCCGTGGGGCGTCGAGGCCGGTTCCCAGCCGTCGTACTTCAACGCGGTGGTCGTCGTGAAGACGACGCTGCCCCCGTCCTCCCTGCTGGAGCGCGGCCAGGCCATCGAAGAGGCCTTCGAACGGGTACGCGCGGAGCGCTGGGGTCCGCGCACCATCGACGTCGACATCGTGGCGTACGCCGACCTGGTCTCCGACGACCCGGTGCTCACCCTTCCGCACCCGCGGGCCCGCGAGCGCGCCTTCGTCCTCGCCCCGTGGCACGACGTCGATCCCGCGGCCCAGCTGCCCGGCGTCGGCCCGGTCGCCGATCTGCTGGCCGGTGTCGGCCGCGGCAGCGTACTGCCCAGGGCCGACCTGGAACTCCGGCTGCCCGAGTAGTCGTTAGGCTCACAGGAACAGCAGGACTGATCACAGGCGGCGAAGGGCGGCTCACCCGGTGAAGCAACTACGGCTCGGAGTACTGGCCGGCCTCTTCGCCGCTGCCGGGGTGCTGTCCTGGGGCGGCGCCCGCCTCTGGGATTCCCTCGGCACCCTGCCGAGCGTGCCGCTGGCCGCGCCCATCGTGCTCGCGGTGATCGCCGTCGTCCTGCTGGCGACGGCGCTCTCCATCCGCTCCCGGCTGCGCGCCCAGCGTGAGCGCCGGCCGGGAGCGAAGGGCGTCGAACCGCTGATGGCGGCCCGCGCCGTGGTCTTCGGCCAGGCCAGCGCCCTCGTCGTCGCCCTGGTCTCCGGGCTGTACGGCGGCGCGGGCGTCTTCCTGCTCGGCTCCCTCGACATGCCGGCCCGCCGCGACCAGGCGATCTACGCCGGCTTCGCGGTCCTGGCCGGCATCGCGGTCATCGCGGCGGCCCTGTTCCTGGAGCACGTCTGCAAGCTCCCGGACGACGAGGACGACAACAAGAACGCGGCGGGGGCGTAACCGGCCGCCGGGCCGCTTCCGGACAGCAAACCGGAACGGCCGATTACGGAATCTCGAATTCCGGATCACAGGATCCCTGAGCCACCACTCGCATACTCTCCCTATACCGCCCCCCGGGTCCAGAATGCTTCCGACTCATGGTGGCCCGTGAACAGCGTGGCCCACGCCACGTACAAGTACCCCGCAAAGCCTTTCGGCGGGCGTGAGGCGGGCCCGAGGGCCGGTGGATCCCATCGATCCGCCGGCCCTCAGCCGTACGTGCGGGGAGTCGGGCGGGCCGGTACCGGACCGGTCAGCGCGCCATGATCAGGCTCATGGCCTCGGCACGCGTCGCCGGGTCGCGGAGCTGCCCGCGTACCGCCGAGGTCAGTGTCTTCGCACCGGGCTTGCGGATACCGCGCATCGACATGCACATGTGCTCGCACTCCACCACGACGATGACGCCGCGCGGCTCCAGGATCTTCATCAGCGACTCGGCTACCTGGGTGGTGAGCCGCTCCTGTACCTGCGGCCGCCGGGCGTAGACGTCCACCAGCCGGGCCAGCTTCGACAGGCCGGTGATCTTGCCGCTGGTCGCCGGGATGTACCCGACGTGCGCCACCCCGTGGAACGGCACCAGGTGGTGTTCACAGGTGCTGAACACCTCGATGTCCTTGACCAGCACCATCTCGTCGTGGCCGAGGTCGAACGTGGTCGTCAGGACGTCCTCGGGCGCCTGGTACAGGCCCGCGAATATCTCCTTGTACGCCCGCGCCACCCGCCCCGGGGTCTCCCGCAGCCCTTCCCGGTCCGGGTCCTCGCCCACGGCGATGAGCAGCTCACGTACGGCCGCCGCGGCTCGCTTCTCGTCGAACTCGCCGATCGAATCCTGGCCGTCCAGCGTCACCGGGTCGGTCATCTCTGTGCCTCGTTCCTCTGAGCCGTCAGCTGCGTGGACATATCCGCGCAGATATACGAAAGCCGCGCCCCCACAGGCTAAACCTGGAGGGCGCGGCTTCCATTCCGGGCCGGGCCGAACCCCCTGTGACGGGGGGTCGCACGGGTCCGGTGCTAGCTCTCGGGACGCTCCTCGGGGATCGACTCCGTGCCGGGGACCGTGTCCGCGACCGAGGTGCCGTTCGCCGTGGTGGCGCTGTTGGTGAGGGCGAGCTCCTTCGGGGAGAGCACCGGCGGCCGGGTGGACGGCGTGCGCCGGGCGGAGCCGGTCCACGCCGGACGTGCCGGACGCCTGACGATCGGAGCGAAGATCTCGGCGATCTCCGCCTTGCCGAGGGTCTCCTTCTCAAGGAGCTGGAGAACCAGTGCGTCCAGAACGTCTCGGTTCTCGACCAGGATCTCCCACGCGTCGTTGTGCGCGCTCTCGATGAGCTTCTTGACCTCTTCGTCGACCAGCGCGGCGACCTCTTCCGAGTAGTCGCGCTGATGGCCCATCTCGCGGCCCACGAACGGTTCGGTGTTGTCGCCGCCGAACTTGATCGCGCCGAGCCGCTCCGTCATGCCGTACTGCGTGACCATCGCGCGGGCCGTTGCGGTGGCCTTCTCGATGTCGTTCGCAGCGCCGGTCGTCGGATCGTGGAAGACCAGCTCCTCGGCCGCGCGCCCGCCCAGCATGTAAGCCAGCTGGTCGAGCATCTCGTTGCGCGTCGTGGAGTACTTGTCCTCCTCCGGGAGCACCATCGTGTAGCCGAGGGCGCGGCCGCGGGAGAGGATCGTGATCTTGTGGACCGGGTCCGACTGAGGTGAGGCCGCCGCGACCAGGGCGTGTCCGCCCTCGTGGTACGCGGTGATCTTCTTCTCCTTCTCGGACATGATCCGGGTCCGCTTCTGCGGACCCGCCACGACGCGGTCGATGGCCTCGTCGAGCATGTCGTTGTCGACGAGCTTCAGATTGCTGCGCGCCGTGAGGAGCGCCGCCTCGTTCAGCACGTTCGCCAGGTCGGCACCGGTGAAGCCGGGCGTACGACGGGCAACGGCGCCGAGGTCGACGTCCGGTGCGACCGGCTTGCCCTTCTGGTGGACCTTCAGGATCTCCAGCCGGCCCAGCATGTCCGGCCGGTCGACCGCGATCTGCCGGTCGAAGCGGCCCGGACGCAGCAGCGCCGGGTCGAGGATGTCCGGCCGGTTCGTGGCGGCGATCAGGATGACGCCGCCCTTCACGTCGAAGCCGTCCATCTCGACGAGCAGCTGGTTCAGCGTCTGCTCGCGCTCGTCGTGACCGCCGCCCATGCCCGCACCGCGGTGCCGGCCCACGGCGTCGATCTCGTCGACGAAGACGATCGCCGGAGCGTTCGCCTTGGCCTGCTCGAAGAGGTCACGCACTCGGGAGGCACCGACACCGACGAACATCTCGACGAAGTCGGACCCGGAGATCGAGTAGAACGGGACGCCCGCCTCGCCGGCGACGGCGCGTGCGAGCAGCGTCTTGCCGGTACCGGGGGGCCCGTACAGCAGGACACCCTTGGGGATCTTGGCGCCGACGGCCTGGAACTTCGCCGGCTCCTGGAGGAACTCCTTGATCTCGTAGAGCTCCTCGACCGCCTCGTCCGACCCCGCCACGTCGGCGAAGGTCGTCTTCGGGGTGTCCTTGGTGATCAGCTTGGCCTTGGACTTGCCGAACTGCATGACCTTGGAGCCGCCACCCTGCATCTGGTTCATCAGAAACAGGAAGACAACCACGATGAGAACGAACGGCAGCAGCGAGAAGAGGATCGAGACGAACGGGGACTGCTTCGACGGCGAGACGGTGTAACCCTTCTCGATGTCACCGCTCTCGAACTTCTTCTGCAGCGTGTCGGCCAGCTCGACGCCCTGGTTGCCGATGTAGCTCGCCTGGAACTTGCTGCCGGACTCGCCGGAGAGTTTCTGGCCGTTCTTCAGCTCAATCTTGAGGATTTGATCGTCACCGGTGGTGAGCTTGGCCTGCTCCACCTGGTTCTTACTGATCGCCTGGATCACCTTGCCGGTGTCCACCGTCTTGTAGCCGCCGCCCGAGCCGACGACATTCATCAACACGACCACGGCGAGGACGGCCAGCACGATCCACATGACCGGCCCACGGAAGTATCGCTTCACGTCCATCCATACGGAGCGAAGTCGCCCCGTCCCTCCTGCCCGTAGGTAAATGCTGCGTGTGAGTAAAGACTGTTCCTCGGACGGTACCCCAGCATTGTCACCGAAGACCGCCGGGGACGTCTGTCAAACCCGCCCTCGAAGGCTCAACGGCGGGGTAACGGTGAGGGTTCCCCGGAGTCGGCGCGGCTTGCGCGGGTCTGCTCGCGTCCTGGTCAGCCGCCGTAGACGTGCGGGGCGAGAGTGCCGACGAAGGGGAGGTTGCGGTACTTCTCGGCGTAGTCGAGCCCATAGCCGACGACGAACTCGTTGGGGATGTCGAAGCCGACCCACTTGCAGTCGAGCGCTACCTTCGCCGCGTCCGGCTTGCGCAGCAGGGCGCAGATCTCCAGCGAGGCGGGCTCGCGCGAACCCAGGTTCGACATCAGCCAGGACAGGGTCAGGCCCGAGTCGATGATGTCCTCGACGATCAGGACGTGCTTGCCCTTGATGTCGGTGTCCAGGTCCTTGAGGATCCGGACGACACCGGAGGACTGGGTGCCCGCGCCGTACGAGGAGACGGCCATCCAGTCCATGGTGACGGGGGTGGACAGGGCGCGCGCCAGGTCCGCCATGACCATCACCGCGCCCTTGAGGACACCGACGAGGAGCAGGTCCCTGCCCGCGTACTCCACGTCGATCTTCGCGGCCAGCTCGACGAGCTTCGCGTCGATCTCTTCCTTGGTGAGGAGCACCGACTGAAGGTCGGTGCCCATGTCCTTCTCGTTCACCCGCGTCTCTTTCTTTGCCTGCCGGGTCCGGGTGGTGTCCCGGACCTGCGCGGCCGCTCGCCTGCATGTCAGCCGCTTGTGCGTCAGCTCTGCCGAATCACCAGTCTGCCACCCTGGCGCAGGGCTTCGACGCGGCCGGGCAGGTTGATGGCCTGCTGGCCGCGCCAGCCGGTGATGAGACGGTCGACTTCCTCGATGTGCCGGGCGAACAGGGAACCGGCAGGGGAGCCCGCCTCTATGGCCGCGCGGCGCAGTACCCGGCGGCGTACGGCGGGCGGCAGGACGCAGAGCTTGGCGCACTCCAGCCGGCCCGCTTCGTCGCGTACGTCACGGCCGGCCTCGGCGGCCCAGGTGTCCAGGGCGTCGGCGTCGTCGCGGGAGAGCTGCGCCGTACGGGCCAGGGCCCCGACGACTCCTTTGCCCAGCGCCTTCTCCAGGGCGGGCAGTCCCTCGTGGCGCAGCCGGGAGCGGGTGTAGGCGGGGTCGATGTTGTGCGGGTCGTCCCAGACCGTCAGGGACTGGACCAGACAGGCCTTGCGGGCGGTCTGCCGGTCGAGCTGGAGGAAGGGGCGGCGGTAGCGGCCGGCCGGGCCGGACGCGGCGGCCATGCCGGAGAGGGAGCGGATACCGGAGCCGCGGGCGAGGCCCAGCAGCACCGTCTCCGCCTGGTCGTCGCGGGTGTGGCCGAGCAGGACGGCGGCGGCGCCGTGGCGTTCGGCCGCCGCGTCCAGTGCGGCGTAGCGGGCGTCGCGGGCGGCGGCCTCGGGCCCGCCGCCCTGGCCGACCCGCACCGCGACGGCCTCGACCGGGTCGAGGTCCATGGCGGTGAGGCGGCCGGCGACCTCGGTGGCCCGGGTGTCGGAGCCGTCCTGGAGGCCGTGGTCGACGGTGATGCCGCCGGCCCGGACGGCGAGTTTGCGGGCCTCGAAGGCGAGGGCGGAGGCGAGCGCCATGGAATCGGCGCCACCGGAGCATGCCACCAGCACCAGGGGGGTACCGGGGCGTTCGGGGAGTGCGGCGCGCCGCCGGCCGGCGCCGGCTTCGGCGAGCTCGGGGTGCGGGGCGCGTCCGGCGTGCGGAGCGCGTTCGGTCTGTTCGGCGAAGTCGGTGAGTACGTCGTGGAGTACGCGGCGGACCGCCAGGCGTATCGCCGCGACCGCAGGATGGGGACCCATGTCCGGTGCCCTTCGTGAAGTTTCGGAGAGGTGCCTCGGAGTGCCGGGACAGGAAAGAGTGCCGTCACTCAGAGTGCGTCGATGGTGACAGAGCAATGCCGTTCATCGAGCATTGCACGGCTTCCCATGCCCCTACGGTCCCTCGGATGGGTGATTACCGGCGCGTTTACCTGTGGCCACGAGCCCCTGTTCGCGCCGTGATCATGACTCTGCCTTACGGTGCACCCTCGCGATCCAGTCCGCCGGCCCCGCGATCTCCGCCTTCGTCGGAAGGGTGTTGGGCGACGTCCAGACCCGGTTGAAGCCGTCCATGCCGACCTCGTCGACCACGGCGCGCACGAACCGCTCTCCGTCCCGGTACTGGCGCAGCTTGGCGTCGAGGCCCAGGAGCTTGCGCAGCGCCTGGTCGAGCCGGCTCGCCCCGCGCGCCCTGCGCTGCTGGAACTTCTCCCGGATCTCGCCGACGGAGGACACCACCTCGGGGCCGACACCGTCCATCACGTAGTCCGCGTGCCCCTCCAGCAGGGACATCACCGCGGTGAGCCGGCCGAGGATCTCGCGTTGGGCGGGGGTCTGCACGACCTCGACGAGGCTGCGCCCGCCGTCCTCGCCCTCCTCGCCCTCGGGCCGGCCGCCGGCCAGCGACTGCGCGGCCTCGCGGAGCCGTTCCAGCACCGTCATCGGGTCGACGTCGGTCTCGTCGAGGAATGACTGGATCTCGCCCTGGAGATGGTCACGGAGCCAGGGCACCGCGGTGAACTGGGTGCGGTGGGTCTCCTCGTGCAGGGCGACCCAGAGGCGGAAGTCGTGCGGGTCGACCTCCAGCTCCCGTTCGACGTGGACGATGTTCGGCGCGACCAGCAGCAGCCTGCCGCCGCCGTCGGCCGACGCGGGGAGGTCACGGGTGGCGGGGGCGAACGTCTCGTACTGGCCGAGGACCCGGGAGGCCAGGAACGACAGCAGCATCCCCACCTCCACCCCGGTCACCTTGGAGCCGACCGCGCCGAGCACGGCGCCGCCCGCGCCGCCGCCGCGCCGCTCCTCCATCTTGTCCAGGAGGGGGCGCAGCAGCTCGCGGAAGCCCGCCACGTTCGCCTTGATCCAGCCGGCCCGGTCGACGACCAGGACCGGGGTGTCCTCCGGCTCGGAGCCCTCCGGGATCATCCGGGTGAAGGCGCGGACGTGTTCCTCCGCGGCCTTGGCGTGCCTGCGCAGCTCCGCGACGACCTCGCGGGCCTCCTCGCGGCTGATCTCGGGTCCCGGCCGCACAAGCCGGGTCGCGGTCGCAACCGCGAGATTCCAGTCGACCATCCCCGCACCACCGATGCTCGTCATGCGTCAACCGTACGTGCTCGGCCCTTGATGCGGTGAGGTGTTGACCGGCTGCCTCTCAGCGCTTGCCGGCGGCCAGCGCGGTGGCGAGCGAGTCCAGGGCGGCCTGGGCGCCGGACGGATCGGTGGTGCCCGACGCCAGGAAGGCGAACGCGAGCAGCCGGCCGTGTCCGTCGACGACCGTGCCCGCAAGGGTGTTGACGCCGGTGAGGGTCCCGGTCTTGGCGCGGATCAGACCGGTGCCCCCGGCCTCCGTCGTGTAGCGGCCGCTCAGCGTGCCGCTGAAGCCGGCCACCGGGAGCCCGGTGAGGACGGGCCTAAGTTCGGGGTGGTCCGGATCGGCCGTACGGGCCAGCAGACCGGCGAGCAGCGCGGCGGTGACCTTGTCCTGGCGGTTCAGTCCGCTGCCGTCGGCGAAGTTCACGCCCCTGAGCGGCAGTTTCAGCTTCTTCAGCTGGGCGGTGACGGCCCGTCGGCCGCCGGCGAAGTCCGCCGGTTCGCCCGCGGCCAGCGCGGTCTGCCGGGCGAGCGCCTCGGCGATGTCGTTGTCGCTGTTGGTCAGCGCCCGCTCGACGAGGCCGGACAGCGGGACGGAGAGGTGCCTGGCGACCGCCCTGGACTTCGCGGAGGCCCGCCCCGAGCCGGGTCCGGACCCGGTGTCGATCCCGGCCTCGCCCAGCAGCTCGCCGAAGGCGTCGGCGGCGTCCCGGGCGGGGTCGGTGCTGCGCGGGGCGGGTCCGCTCGCGGTGTCGTCGAGGCGCCCCTCGTCGACCATCAGGGCGCTCAGCGGGGCGATGTTCTCGTTGGGGCCGATCGGGTGGAGCGCGGGCCCGGAGTAGCCGGAGACGTCGTACCTGAGCCGGACCTCGCGGACCCCGGAGTCCTTCAGGGCGCGTGCGGTGTCGGCGGCCAGGGCGCGCAGGGCCGCCCGGTCCAGGGTGGGGTCGCCGCCGCCGACCAGGGTCACGGTGCGGGAGTCCGCGGAGGCCCGGACGGTGGTGGGGATGCGGTGGTCGGGGCCGAGCGCGGTCAGGGCCGCGACCATGGTGGCGATCTTGACCGTGGAGGCCGGCGTCATGGGGGCGTCGGCCCCCTTGCCGTACAGCCGCCTGCCGGTGGCGGTGTCGATGACGACGGCGCTGCGCCGGGTGCCGAGCGCGGGGTCCTTCAGCAGCGGGCCCAGTACGGCGCGGAGTTCGGCCGCCGCACCGCCGGGGGCGTCCGGCGCGGACCGGTTGGCGGCGGTGCCCAGCGCCGCGAGCACGGCCGGGGCGCTGGGCGCGGGGGCCGGTCCGCCGGGCGCGTCGGGGTCGTGATGTGCGCCACCTGTACGGGCCCGAGCGGCCGCCCAGTCCTGCTCGGCCTTACGCTGACCCGAGTCCCAGGGACCGGCGGCCAGGACGGCGCCGGCGGCGAGCGCCAGGCCGAGAACGGCGGAGACGGCCGTGAACTGCCAGTTGTTCAGCCCGTTCCGCAGGTCGAGGTGGTCCGTCAGGGCCGTGCCGCTCAGCCTGCCGAACGGATTGATCGACGGTCTTTTCACCGGCTCGGCCACCGTTGACCAGCCCCTTTCGCGAGCACACATCCCCGTGGGGGACACTTAACCATCAGTCGTATGTGTTGATCATGGAGGAGCCACCCGTGGAGTTCGACGTCGTTATCGAGATCCCGAAGGGTTCGCGGAACAAGTACGAGGTGGACCACGAGACCGGTCGGATCCGTCTGGACCGTCGACTCTTCACCTCGACCAGCTACCCGGCGGACTACGGTTTCGTCGAGAACACCCTCGGCGAGGACGGCGACCCGCTGGACGCGCTGGTCATCCTGGAGGAGCCGACCTTCCCCGGCTGCCTCATCAAGTGCCGCGCGATCGGCATGTTCCGGATGACGGACGAGGCCGGCGGCGACGACAAGCTGCTGTGCGTACCGGCCTCCGACCCCCGGGTGGAGCACCTGCGCGACATCCACCACGTGTCGGAGTTCGACCGCCTGGAGATCCAGCACTTCTTCGAGGTCTACAAGGACCTGGAGCCCGGCAAGTCCGTCGAGGGCGCCGACTGGGTCGGCCGCGCCGAGGCCGAGGCCGAGATCGAGAACTCGTACAAGCGCCTTGAGGCGCAGGGCGGCGCGCACTGACGTTCCACCCGGCTTCCTCGACGGTACTGATCACGGTTCCGTTTTACCGTTCTGGGCAGGCGACGGGCGGTACACCTTCACCGGTGTGCCGCCCGTTTCGCGTGGGCGGCAGGCTCCGCGGCCATACTGGGCAGGAGCGTTGCCGAAGACGCGCAGCCGATGATGAGTGAGGTCAGTGGTGGCGGAGCCGGGCGGTCCTGAGGACCAGAAGCCCCAGGCAGACGAGGCACGCAGCGCGTTCTCCCAGCCTGCCGGGGTGGGGAAGTCGGCGCCGCCGTCCGAGGAGGACCACCCGACCTCGGAGTTCGCCCTTCCGTCCGGCCTGACGCCTGAGCCGCCGGGTTCGGGATCCGGCTCGGGAGCGGGTTCCGCTTCCGGTTCCGGAACGGCCTCGGGACCGGACACGACCGGCTCGGCCTTCGCCCCGCCACGCACCTACAGCGCCCGGGACTCGCCCGCCTTCACGCCCGCGCACGGCATCCCGATGATCCGGCTGACCAAGGAAGCCCCCTGGCAGGACCGGATGCGCACGATGCTGCGGATGCCGGTGGCCGAGCGCCCGGCGCCGGAGCCGGCCCAGAAGCCCGACGACGCGGGTCCCGCGGTGCCGCGCGTGCTCGACCTGACGCTGCGTATCGGGGAGCTGCTGCTGGCCGGCGGTGAGGGCGCCGAGGACGTCGAGGCGGCGATGTTCGCCGTGACCCGAAGCTACGGTCTGGACCGCTGCGAACCGACCGTCACCTTCACGCTGCTGTCGATCTCGCACCAGCCCTCGCTGGTCGACGACCCGGTGACGGCGAGCCGTACGGTACGCCGCCGCGGCACCGACTACACCCGGCTGGCCGCGGTGTTCCGGCTCATCGACGACATCAACACCGAAGAGGCCGAGGTCTCGCTCGAAGAGGCCTACCGGCGCCTCGCGGAGATCCGCCGCAACCGGCACCCCTACCCCGGCTGGGTACTCACACTGGCCGCCGGCGGGCTGGCCGGCGCGGCATCGGTGCTGGTCGGCGGCGGGTTCCTGGTGTTCCTGATCGCGGCGCTCGGCGCGATGCTCGGGGACCGGCTGGCCTGGCTGTGCGCCGGGCGCGGGCTCCCGGAGTTCTACCAGTTCGTCGCCGCCGCGATGCCGCCCGCCGCGATGGGGGTGGCGCTCACGCTCACCCACTGGTCCGACGTACGGCCGTCGGCGGTCATCACCGGTGGGCTGTTCGCGCTGCTTCCGGGACGGGCCCTGGTGGCGGGGGTGCAGGACGGCCTGACCGGCTACTACATCACGGCGGCCGCGCGGCTCCTCGAAGTCATGTACTTCTTCATCGGCATCGTCGCCGGTGTGCTGCTGGTGCTGTACGGAGGCCTCCAGCTGGGCGCCCAGCTGAACCCGGAGGCGCGGCTCATCTCGCACGACCGGCCGGTGATCCAGATCCTGGCGTCGATGGTGCTGAGCCTGGCCTTCGCGATCCTGCTCCAGCAGGAACGTTCCACCGTGCTGGCGGTGACCCTCAACGGCGGTGTGGCCTGGGTGATCTTCGGGGCGCTGACCCGGACCAGCGGTGTCTCGCCGGTGGCGGCCACGGCGGTGGCCGCCGGTCTCGTGGGTCTGTTCGGGCAGTTGTTCTCGCGGTACCGCTACACCTCGTCGCTGCCGTTCATCACGGCCGCGATCGGTCCGCTGCTGCCCGGCTCCGCGACGTACTTCGGTCTGCTGGGCATCGCGCAGGACCAGCTCGACCGGGGTCTCGCCTCACTGTCGACCGCGGTGGCGACGGCCGGGGCCATCGCCATCGGGGTGAACCTGGGAAGCGAGATCTCCCGGCTGTTCATGCGGGTGCCGGGTGCGGTCGGTGGCGCGAACCGCCGCGCGGCCAAGCGGACGCGCGGCTTCTGATGCCCTGCGGAGGGCTCGCGAGGACCCGGCACGGACTGGCCCGGGACGGGCGTCAGCGCTTGGCGTGACGGCCGCGGCGCCCGGCGCTGCCGCCTCCGGCGGTCGGGTCCTGGCTCTCGTCGTCCGCTGCGACCGCGGCCGCTCGCTTCTTCGACTTGCCGCGGGCGCGCAGGAACTCGATGCCGATCGGCACGACCGAGATCAGCACGATCAGGATGAGCATCGCCTCGATGTTCTCGTGCACGAACCGGATCTTGCCCAGGACCGCGCCCAGGAGCGTCACCCCGACGCCCCACAGGACCCCGCCGATGATGTTGAACGTGATGAACGAGCGGTAGTTCATCCGGCTCACACCGGCGATGATCGGCGTGAACGTGCGCACGACGGGCACGAAGCGGGCCAGGATCAGCGACTTCGGGCCGTACTTCTCGAAGAACTCGTGGGCCTTCTCGACGTTCTCCTGCTTGAAGAGCCGGGAGTCCGGACGGTTGAAGAGCGACGGGCCGACCTTGCGGCCGAAGAGATAGCCCACCTGGTCGCCGATGATCGCCGCCAGTGCGACCAGGAGGCAGACCAGCCACAGCGGGGTGTGCAGCTTGCCCGTCGTCACCAGCAGACCCGTGGTGAACAGCAGGGAGTCCCCGGGCAGGAAGAACCCGATCAGCAGCCCGGACTCGGCGAAGATGATGACCAGGACACCGATCAGCCCGAACTGCCCGATGAGATAGTCCGGGTCCAGCCAGCTCGGTCCGAGCGCAAGCGTATTCAAGGGTCCGGGCTCCAGGATGTGGTCGATGGTGGCTGCGTGGCCGCCCAAAGCTATCAACGCAACGGAGCCCCTCCGGGTTCCGCTGGCCCCCGTGGAGATGCGCGCGGGGCGAACCGGGGCAAAACTCGGTCCCAGGAGGTGCCACAACCATGGGCATTGAGGACTACGGCGGTGGTCAGACGGCACAGGCCGATGTGCTGGTCGTCACCACCAATGACGTACCCGGCCACCAGGTCACCCAGGTCATCGGTGAGGTGTTCGGCCTGACCGTTCGGTCCCGGCATCTGGGCAGCCAGATCGGCGCCGGTCTGAAGTCCATGATCGGCGGCGAGCTGAAGGGGCTGACCAAGACGCTCGTCGAGACCCGCAACCAGGCCATGGAACGGCTGGTCGAGCAGGCGAAGGCCCGGGGCGCCAACGCCGTGCTGATGATGCGCTTCGACGTGTCCGAGGCGGCCGACGTGGGCACGGAGGTCTGCGCGTACGGAACGGCCGCGGTGATCAGCAAGTTCTGAGCGTTTACGGGGGTGGGGCGCCCCACCCCCGTCAGCACGCGTCCGCCTGCCCCCGGCGCCTACTCCTGACGCTCCGCGTTGGCGTTGACGGCGTCCCGCAGATGCTCGGCGAGCCCTGTCCGTATCGACTCGTAGAACGCCTTGAACTGCGGATCGGCCACATACATCTCGCCGAGCCCCCGGTGGATCTCCGGCGTGCACTCGTAGAACCAGGTCGTGATGTGGAGCCGGTGCTCCTCCGCGAGATCCATCGCGCGCTCACCGGTGGCCGGTTCACCGGCCTCCATCAGCGCGTCGTAGCGCTCGCCCCAGGAGGCGGCCTCCGCCTGCATCCGCCGCCAGTCCTCCTTGGTGTAGCGGGCGGCCCGGCGCTGCGACTCGGCGTAGGTGTCGGTGTGGCCCCATCGCCGCTCCGCCTCCTCGGCATGGCGCTCCGGGTCCTTGTCCCCGAAGACCTCGAACTTCTCCTCGGGCGTGAGATTGATGCCCATCCTCCGTGCCTCCATGGCTGTCTCGACCGCTGCGGCCATCCGCTGCAGTCCGGCGATCCGGTCCGACAGCAGCGCGTGCTGCCGGCGCAGGTGCTCCTGCGGGTCCGCGGCCGGGTCGTCGAGCAGGGCCGCGATCCCGTCGAGCGGGAAGCCGAGCTCCCGGTAGAACAGGATCTGCTGGAGCCGGTCGAGGTCTGCGCCGTTGTAACGCCGGTGGCCCGCGTGGCTGCGCCCGCTGGGCGAGAGCAGCCCGATGCCGTCGTAGTGGTGCAGGGTGCGCACCGTGACCCCGGCGAATCCGGCGACCTGTCCCACGGAGTGCTCCATCGCTCCGCGCTCCTTTCCGTGTGCTGGGTACGTGTCCGAGCCTGCGCCCTGACGTGGCGTGAGGTGCAACCTCGAAAGGCCGCCACGCTCCGGCCTTTTGGGGGGTTACGGGGCTTTTGCCTCGCTATGGTGAGCCGATGTCCACCGACTCCGCCGTGTCCGCCGAACCGGTCTCCGCGCGCCGGCTGCTGTCGCTCCTCGTGCCCGCCCTGGCCGTTGGAGTGGTCTCGGCCCTGGTACTGCTCGGCGTCAGCCTGCTCTCGGACAAGCTTCAGGACGTGCTCTGGCAGACGCTGCCGGACGCCCTGTCCATCGGCCGGTACTCCTCGCTGTGGATGATCGTGATGCTCACCGCGACGGGCCTGGTGACGGGGCTGGTCATCCGGGCGGTGCCCGGCCGGGCCGGGCCCGACCCGGCGACCACCGGCCTGGTCGATCCGCCGCTGCCGCCGGGCACGGTGCCGGGCCTGCTGGCCGTGACGGTCCTGGCCCTGGCGGGCGGGGTCAGCCTGGGCCCGGAGAACCCGATCACCGCCGCCAACATCGCGCTGGCCTGCTGGGCGGGCCGGCGGTTCGCGCCGGACTCCCCGGCCGCCGTATGGCTCGCGCTCGCCGCGGCGGGCACCATCGGCGCGCTCTTCGGCACACCCGTCGCCGCCGCGCTGATCCTCACCGAGACGCTCGCCTCCCGCTCCGGGCCCGGAGCCCTCTGGGACCGGCTCTTCGGTCCCCTCGCGGCCGGCGCGGCCGGGGCTCTCACCATGAACCTGGCCGCCCACCCCAGCTTCGACCTGTCGCTGCCCGCGTACACCCACACCCACTGGGGCGACCTGCTCTCCGCGATCGTGATCGCCTCGGCCGGGGCGGTGCTGGGGCTGGCGGCGGTGTACGCCTTCCCGTACGTGCACAAGGCCTTCCGCGCCCTGCCGCACCCGGTCCTGGCGCTGACGCTGGGCGGAGTCCTGCTCGGCCTGCTCGGAGCGCTCGGCGGCCACCTCACCCTGTTCAAGGGACTGGACGAGGTCAAGGAGCTCACCGCCGACCCGGACGGCCGGTCGGCCGCCGAGTTCGGGCTCATGGCGGTGGTGAAGACCGCGGCCCTGCTGATCTCCGCGACCTGCGGCTTCCGGGGCGGCCGGATCTTCCCGGCCGTCTTCTCCGGCGTCGCACTCGGCCTGTGCGCCCACGCACTCGTCGACGCGGTGCCGGTGTCCCTCGCGGTGACCTGCGGGGTGCTGGGGGTGCTGCTGGCCATCACCCGCACGGGCTGGCTCAGCCTGTTCACGGCCGCGGTCCTGGCCTCCGACATGAACCTGCTCCCGCTGCTCTGCGTCGCCTCGCTGCCGGCCTGGCTGCTGGTGACGGGACGTCCGCAGATGCAGCTGAGGAAGGACGGCACTCCGCTGCGGTGAACCCGGACGGCCCTGCCTGCGCGCCGCACGGCCGGACTGTCCGTATCGTCGGATTCGTACGGCCTCGCGGCCAGGAACCGAGAAGGGCAGGTCGGCGATGCCGCTCCACAAGGGCTCACCCCGCAGAGAACCGTCCGCAGAGCAGCGCAGGCTGGCCCTCAACCCGTTCTTCGGGGAGGCCGACCCGACGGCGGGGATGGAGTCGGCCCCACCCCGGCACAAGCTGCCGGACGGGGCGCTGCCGCCCGCCACCGCGTACCGCCTGGTCCACGACGAGCTGATGCTCGACGGCAATTCACGGCTCAACCTCGCCACCTTCGTCACCACCTGGATGGAACCCCAGGCCGGGGTGCTGATGAGCGAGTGCACCGACAAGAACATGATCGACAAGGACGAGTACCCGCGCACCGCCGAGCTGGAGCGGCGCTGTGTGGCGATGCTCGCCGACCTCTGGAACGCCCCCGATCCCTCGACGGCCGTGGGCTGTTCGACGACCGGGTCCAGCGAGGCCTGCATGCTGGCCGCGCTCGCGCTCAAGCGCCGCTGGTCCAAGCGGAACGCCGACCGCTACCCGGCGACCGCCCGGCCCAATCTGGTCATGGGCGTGAACGTGCAGGTCTGCTGGGACAAGTTCTGCACGTTCTGGGAGGTCGAGCCGCGCCTCGTCCCGATGGAGGGCGACCGCTTCCACATCGACCCGCAGGCCGCCGCCGACCTCTGCGACGAGAACACCATCGGCGTGGTCGGCATCCTCGGCTCCACCTTCGACGGCTCCTACGAGCCCATCGAGGAACTGTGCGCCGCCCTCGACGCCCTCCAGGAGCGCACCGGCCTCGACATCCCCGTCCATGTGGACGGGGCGTCCGGGGCGATGGTGGCGCCGTTCCTGGACGAGGACCTGGTCTGGGACTTCCGGCTCCCCCGGGTCTCATCGATCAACACCTCGGGGCACAAGTACGGGCTGGTCTACCCGGGTGTCGGCTGGGCGCTGTGGCGCTCGCCCGCCGAGCTGCCCGAGGAGCTCGTCTTCCGGGTCAACTACCTGGGCGGCAACATGCCGACCTTCGCACTGAACTTCTCCCGGCCCGGCGCCCAGGTGGTGGCGCAGTACTACACCTTCCTGCGGCTGGGCCGGGAGGGCTACCGGGCCGTGCAGCAGGCGTCCCGGGACGTGGCGCGCGGCCTGGCCGAACGGATCGAGGACCTGGGCGACTTCCGGCTCCTCACCCGGGGCGACCAGCTGCCCGTGTTCGCGCTGACGACCGCGCCGGAGGTGACGGCGTACGACGTCTTCGACGTGTCGCGGCGGCTGCGCGAGCGCGGCTGGCTGGTGCCGGCGTACACCTTCCCCGCGAACCGCGAGGACCTTTCGGTGCTGCGGATCGTGTGCCGCAACGGATTCTCCTCGGACCTCGCGGAACTGCTGCTGGAGGACCTGCGGCTGCTGCTGCCCGAACTGCGCGGCCAGGAACACCCGTTGAGCCGGGACCACGGTCCGGCCACGGCCTTCCACCACTGAGAGGCCGGCGGCGGCGGCTGAACCCTCAGCGGTTCAGCCGCGCGAACCGTCCTGCCGCCAGCGGGAGGAACACCGCGAGCAGCGCCAACGGCCAGAGCACCGCGAGGAGTCCGGCGTGGGTGGCGGCCCAGGAGTCCCCGCCGCCGCCCGGGTTGCCGAACAGTCGGCGCACCGCCGTGGCCGTCGCCGACATCGGGTTCCACTCGACGACCGCGCCCAGCCACCCCGGCATCGACTCCGGCACCGCGAACACGTTGGAGAGGAAGCCGACCGGCCAGACCAGGATCTGCACGGCCTGCACCATTTCCGGCCGCCCGGCCACCAGCGCCAGCAGGATGCCGAACCACAGCATCGCGAACCGCAGCAGCAGGAGCAGCCCCACCGCCCCCAGCGCCGCGGCCGGCCCGTCGTGCCAGCGCCAGCCCATCGCGTACCCCACCGCGGTCATCACGGCGAGGGCGGCCACCGACTGGAGCATGTCCGCGACGGACCGGCCGACCAGCACCGCGCCGGAGGCCATCGGCATCGAACGGAACCGGTCGACGACCCCCTTGTTCAGGTCCTGGGTCACCGCGAGCATGGTCGACTCCAGGCCGAAGGCCATGGTGAGCGCGAGCATGCCGGGCACCAGGTACTCGGCGGTGTCGCCCTGGACGCCCCGGCCGCCGCCGACCAGGTAGTTGAACATCAGCAGGAGCATCACGGGGAAGACCAGACCCACGACGACCTGCACCGGCTGCCGTGCCCAGTGCGCCAGTTCGCGCCGGGTCATGGTCCAGGAATCGGATACCGCCCAGCCCACCGTGCTCATGCCGCCACCTCCGCGCCGTGCGGCCCGTGCCCGGTCAGGGACAGGAACACCTCGTCCAGCGTCGGCCGGCGCACCGCGATGTCCTGCGCCTCGATGCCCGCCTCCGCCAGCACCCGTACGGTCCGGGCGAGCGTCGCCATCCGGTCCCCGGCCGGTGCGCCGGCCAGCCGCCGGTCCCGGTCCACCACCGCGCCGCCCGTCAGCAGCCCGGCCGCCCGGTCCAGTTGCGCCGCGTCGCGGACGACGACGTCGATCCGGTCGCCGCCCACCAGCGCCTTCAGCTCGTCGGCAGTGCCCTCGGCGGCCACCCGTCCGCCGTCGACCAGCGAGATCCGGTCCGCGAGCTGATCGGCCTCCTCCAGGTACTGGGTGGTCAGCAGTACGGTCGTGCCACCGCCCACCAGGGAGCGCACGGCCGCCCACACCTCGGCCCGGCCGCGCGGGTCGAGTCCGGTGGTCGGCTCGTCCAGGAAGAGCACCTCCGGGTCCGTGATCAGCGAGGCGGCCAGATCGAGCCGCCGCCGCATACCGCCGCTGTACCGCGCGACCGCCTTGCGGCCGGTGTCCGCGAGCCCGAACCGGTCCAGCAGCTCGTCCGCCCGGACGCCCGCCCGGCGTGCGCCCAGGTGGTACAGCCGTCCGAACATCTCCAGGTTCTGCCGGCCGCCGAGCTGCTCGTCGACCGCCGCGTGCTGCCCGAGCAGCCCGATCCGGCGCCGGACCTCGCCCGCCTCCCGCCGTACGTCGTGCCCCGCCACCTCCACCCGGCCCTCGTCGTGCCGCAGCAGCGTCGACAGGATGCGGACCGCGGTGGTCTTTCCCGCGCCGTTGGGGCCGAGCACCGCGTGCACGGTGGAGCGGGCGACCGCGAGGTCCAGGCCGTCCAGGGCCCGCTTCGCGCCGTATCGCTTGTGCACTCCCTCGACGACGATCGCGTCGGTCAAAATCGTCACACCCTCCCGTAGTCAAACTTGACTAGCGAGGGAAAGGTAACCGGCCGCACCGCATTCGTCAAACTTGATTAGTGATCATCCCCGGGATCGGCGACACCAGTGGCGTAGGGGTTCTCCTCGCCCTCGGCGAGCACGCCGAGGAACGGCTCGCCCTCACCCGCGAAGGTGTACGCCCCGCCCTCGATCCGGGCGATCAGCCCACGCGTCCAGTCGGCGCCGGCGTCCGCCGAGTGCACCCACATGTTCATGATCTCGCCGATGTGGCCGATCGACTCGGGGCCCGCCTCCGGCGTGTAGTACTCGGTGACCGACGCCCGCCACGTGGCCAGTCCCGCCACCCGCTCCTTGAGCAGGGACACCGCCTCGGACCGCTCCAGGTCGACGATGCCGCCCAGGCCCGCCGACAGCACGTCCAGCTTCTGGTCGTACGAGGTCAGCGCCGCGCGCAGCAGCGTGAAGTACTCCTCGTCGCCCTGCTCGGTGATCTCGTACTCGGTACGCGGCGGGCCGCCGGCCGTGCTCGGGGCGACCTCGTGGGCGAGCAGGACGCCCTGCTTCGCCATCTGCTTCAGTGCGTGGTAGATCGATCCCGGCTTGGCACTGGACCACTCGTGGGCGCCCCAGTACTCCAGGTCGTTGCGGATCTGATAGCCGTGCGCCCGGCCGTGCTGCCGCACGGCACAGAGGACCAGTAGCCGGATCGCGGACATACCCACACACCTCTCTACTCAACTTTGACGAGAGTAGCCGTGCGCGATTCAGAGCGGGAAGACGCTCCGGCCGTGCTGGATCGATATCCACTTCTGGGTGGTGAAGGCGTCCACCGTCGCCTCACCGTTCAGCCGGCCCGTCCCGGACTGCTTCTCGCCGCCGAAGGCGACCAGCGGGTCGTCCTGGACGGTGGCGTCGTTGACGTGGAACATCCCGCTGCGGATCCGCCGGGCGAACCGGACCCCGCGTTCGGCGTCCGCGGTGTGCACGGCGCCACTGAGCCCGTACGGGCTGTCGTTGGTCATCCGTACGGCCTCCTCCTCGCCGTCGAACGTGACCAGCAGGGCCACCGGGCCGAAGATCTCCTGGGAGAGCAGCGGGGAGTCGTCCGCGAGTCCGGCGAGCACGGTGGGCTCCACGAGGTTGCCGCGGGTGCGGCCCCGGACCAGCGCCGTGGCCCCGTCCGCGATCGCCTGGTCGACCAGCGCGGTCAGGGCGTCCGCCTGGAAGGTGTTGATGACGGGGCCGATCTGGGTGTCCGGGTCACGCGGGTCCCCGGTCCGCAGCGCCGCCACGCGTGCGGTGAACTTCTCGGTGAACTCGGGCGCGACGGCCCGGTCCACCAGTATGCGGTTGGCGGCCATGCAGACCTGGCCCTGGTAGACGAAGCGGCTGAAGACCGCGGCGTCGACCGCGTAGTCGATGTCCGCGTCGTCGAGCACCACCAGGGCGCTGTTGCCACTGAGTTCGAGGATGGTGCGCTTGAAGAGCGCCCCCGCCGTCGCGCCGACATGGCGGCCGACCCGGTCCGATCCGGCGAAGGAGATCACCTTGGGGACGGGGTGCTCTATGAACGCGTCGCCTATCTCGGCCACGTCGGTGACCAGGATGTTGAGCAGTCCGGCCGGCAGGCCCGCGTCGTGGAAGATCTTGGCGACCAGCCCGCCGCCGACCACCGGGGCGTTCTGGTTGGGCTTGACGACGACCGCGTTGCCGAGCGCCAGGGCCGGTGCGGCCGACTTCATCGTCACCAGGAAGGGGAAGTTGAAGGCGCTGATGACGCCGACGACCCCGAC
The DNA here is from genome assembly GCF_040655445.1 of Streptomyces sp. NPDC050423. Lineage (NCBI taxonomy): Bacteria > Bacillati > Actinomycetota > Actinomycetes > Kitasatosporales > Streptomycetaceae > Streptomyces > Streptomyces sp. NPDC050423. The sequence continues at coordinate 84,184 of NZ_JBFAJY010000011.1, read as the reverse complement.
GGGCCGCCGGTAGAGCCGGTTCTCCTTGCCGTCCACCGGGGACGCCAGGATCCGGCCGCCGGGGTGCAGCGCCTGATGGGCGGCCTCGCGCAGGAACTCCTGGGCGGCGCGGAGTTCGTACCACGCCTTGGACCGGGTGCCGCCCAGCTCGTCGATGACCGCCTCGACGATCTCGTCGGCCAGCTCCTCGGTGATGCGCAGGGCCCGCTCCATGACCCGGGCGCGCTCGTACGGACTCGTGGTGGCCCAGGTCCGCTGCGCGCGCTCGGCGGCGCGGTAGGCGCGGTCGACCTCTTCGACGGTGGCGATGGTGATCGCGGCGAGCTTTTCCCCGTTGTAGGGATTGAAATCAATGATGTCCCACGAGCCGGTGCCGGTGCACCATTCACCGTCGATGTACTGGTCGGCCAGCTCGCGGAAGAAGGACATGCGATCCCTTACTGCAGGTGCAGACTCCTGTGGGGGTGTCATGGTACTGAAACTTCAGGAGAGTTGGAGTAGACCACGGAGCAGATCCCGGCTCTCCTCGGGACCCGGGCTGTCCGCGTGGAGCCGCACCATCGCCTTTTCGTACTGGGCGACTTCTTCGGCCTTGTCCAGATAGAGCGCACTTGTCAGCTGCTCCAAATAGACAATGTCCGACAGATCGGATTCCGGGAATCGCAGCATCGTAAAAGAACCGCTCTCCCCCGCATGTCCGCCAAAACTGAAGGGCATCACTTGGAGGGTGACGTTCGGCTGTTCCGACATTTCGATCAGATGCCGCAATTGTTCGCGCATCACCTCGCGTCCGCCGTACGGCCGGCGCAACGCCGCCTCGTCCAGCACGGCGTGGAAGCGGGGGGCCCGCTCCGCGACGAGCGCCTTCTGCCGCTCCAGCCGCAGCGCGACCCGGCGGTCGATCTCGGCAGCGGGGGCGCCGCGCATGCCCCGCGAGACGACCGCGTGGGCGTACCCCTCGGTCTGCAACAGCCCGTGCACGAACTGGACTTCGTAGATCCGGATGAGCGAGGCCGCCCCTTCCAGACCGATGTATGTCTGGAACCAGCCGGGCAGCACATCACCGAAACTGTGCCACCAGCCTGCCACGTTGGCCTCACGGGCCAGGCCGAGCAGGGAGTCGCGCTCCACCTCGTCCGTGACGCCGTAGAGCGTGAGCAGGTCCTCGACGTCCCTGGCCTTGAAGCTCACCCGTCCCAACTCCATGCGGCTGATCTTCGATTCGGAAGCCCGGATGGAGTAGCCGGCCGCCTCACGGGTGATACCGCGCGAGTCACGCAGCCGTCTGAGCTGTGAGCCCAGCAGGATGCGCCGCACCACGGATCCACTCGACTCGCCTGCCGCCACTGGTCCAACCCTCCCCATCGCTTCCCGGGCATCGGGGCTCCCCCTGAACCCCAAGAGCCGGATTCTGCCATCAAAACGCTTCAGCCCGTACTCATTCGATTACGGAAATGGGAAGACTTGCCCAAGACTCCAAAACTCTACACAGGAAGAAATGAGCAAGAACCGGCACGGGATCGGACAGGTCAGGCGCGTGCACGTGCATCTGCCCTTGCATCTGCCCTGCGCATTCGGAACCATGGGCGTCGCGCACCTGCGTGCTCGTTCGTGTTGTGCCGCTGTACCCGAGTACCCGTAGTACCGAGACAGCCGCGAATCCCGGGAGTGCCTCGCATGGGGACGAATGGATCGACGATGCTCGAGCCGTTACGGCAGGGGCTTCCCCCCATCGATCCCTCTGCCGTCGCCGGATCAGCCACCTGTACGCTGCCCGCCCGTTACGAGGCCGTCGGCGGGGCCAGGCAGTTCACCCGGTCGACCCTGACCGGCTGGGATCTGAGCGAGCGGTTCGACGATGTCGCGCTCGTCGTCTCCGAACTGGTCACCAACGCCCTGCGGCACGCGCTGCCCGCCGACATCCCGCGCGAACCCCAGGACCCGCCGGTGCGGCTGCACTTGATGCGCTGGACCTCACGGCTGGTGTGCGCGGTACGCGACCCGAGCCGGGCGAGCCCGGTGGCGTCGGAGGCCGCCGACTCCGCGGAGTCCGGCCGCGGCCTCTTCCTGGTGGAGTCCTTCAGCGACTGCTGGGGCTGGCACCACTCACCCGTACTGAGTACGGAGGGCGCCCCCGGCGCCGCGCTGCGCGGGAAGGTCGTCTGGGCGCTCTTCCGGCTGTCCGACCCGGTGTGACACACCGCCGGGAGGGCCGTGCGACGCCGCGCACGACGGCGGGGCGCGGTGTCGCACGGCGGGACGGAGGTCAGCCCTCCGCTATGAGGTGGTCGAACTCCCCGTCCTTGACGCCGAGCAGCAGCGCCTCTATCTCGGCCGTCGTATAGACCAGCGCCGGACCGTCGGGGTGGCGCGAATTCCGCATCGCCACATCCCCGTCGGGCAGTTTCGCGAACTCCACGCAGGATCCCTGGGAGTTGCTGTGTCTGCTCTTCTGCCAGGCGACTCCGCGAAGCTCTGTCGCCGCCATGCCGTTGTACACGTGGTGCACAGGACGCTCCCCGAGTTGCAAGGTGCAAGTGTCAACTGTCTCGGATCATAGCTGTGTTCAATTTCCCCTGCATGAGCGGATGCATGGGCAGATGCACGTGCACGGGCGGTGTTCCTTTGATTACAGCTTCTCGCAGGAGAGACGAATGGCGGGCCGGTTCCGCTCCTGATTCCCCGAGTTGACCCCCTCAAGCCCCTTGCGACCCACTGGTAGCTTGGCTGGTCTTTCGTCATCCAGGGGGAATTCCGCATGCGCAAACTCGTACGTACCGGTGCAGTCGTCGCCACCGGCCTGCTGACCGCGCTCGCCCTCACCGGCTGTGGCGGCGACGGCGACAAGGGGGGCACGGACAAGGGTTCCGGCTCCGCCACGCCCCCGGCGCCCGTCGGCTCCGGCTCCGCGACGGGCGGCGGGGAGAGCGCTTCCACCGGCGGGCTCAAGGCCCTGGAGGGCGCCTGGGCCGGGCTGAGCGACGACAAGGCCGTGGTGCTGTCCGTCGCATCCGGGAAGGCCGTCGTCATCGCCGACTCCCATGTCTGCTCGGGCAGTGCCAAGGGCTCCGACAAGGTGACGCTGGAACTCAAGTGCACCGACGGCGACACCGGCCGGACCGCGGGGGCCGTCGAGTCCAACGACGGCAAGACCCTCGTCGTCTCGTGGGACGGCGGGACCAAGGACACCCTCGGCAAGACCGACGCCGACTCGCTCGAAGGACTGCCCGGCCTGCCGACCCCGTAACACCCGCGGCCGGTAACGCCCTTGACGGCCGGCCGACGTCACCGCGGTCTCAGTCGTCGTCGGACGCGCCGGGCCGCGAGCCGTCGTCCAGGCCGCGGGAGAACTCCTCCAGGGCTTCGAGCAGGAGGTCGGCCCCGCTCCGTACGACCGGGTCCGACCTCTGTTCGTGCAGCCGCTCCTCCTCGTCCCACTTCTTCAGCGCCTCCCGTACCGGCCCCCAGTCCGGCACCCGCCGCTCCCGCACCGCCTTCGCGCCCTGCTCGGTGGCCCGGCGCAACGCCTCGGCCAGCGGGGCGGCCTCCGGTACGGGGGTGGCGCCGCCCTCCGGTAGGTGCGCCTCCATCAGCATCGCGACCCGGCCGAGCTGGGAGAGGGCGTGCTGGGTGTCGTCCGCGGCGGCGCGCGAGAGACCGCGGTGGCGCACCGGTTCGTGCTGGGCGGTGGCCACCGCCTCCTGCCAGGCGACCCGGGCCGCACGGGTGCGCAGCAGCGCCCGGCGGACGTCGTCGTGACCGCGGTCGGCCGGATCGGCGTACTGGTCGACGACCGAGGCGGCGTACCGGCCGTCCTCCTTCAGCCAGTCACCGAGCCGGTTGCGCAGCCGCGGGGTCTCCCACGCCGGGTAGACGGCGTACGAGATCATCGCGAGGATCCCACCGACGAGGGTGAGGACGACCCGTTCCAGCACGGTCTGCGACCAGTCGCCACCCGCCATGCCCAGCAGGAAGACGACGTACGCGGCGACGCACGCCTGCCCGACCGCGTAGCCAGTGCGCATCAGCAGGTACATCAGCACGGCGCAGACCACGGCGAACACGGCGGACAGCTCCACACCGGGGTGGGCGGTCTGCACGATCGCGGTGGCGAGGAAGACCCCGACGACGGTTCCGCCGAAGCGGGCCACGGAGCGTTCGTACGTCTGGGAGAACTCCGGCCGCATCACCATGACGGCCGTCATCGGCGCCCAGTAGCCGTGGCCGTACGGCAGCAGGGTGCCCAGGAGGTAGCCGATGGCGGCGACGACGGAGACCCGGATGGCGTGCCGCAGGATCGGGGAGCCGTGGTGCAGTTCGCCGCGCATCGACTTGAGCACGACCGGGACCAGCCGCAGCAGGGTGGGGCGCTTCTGGTGCTCCGTCTGCCGCCGGCCCCGGCGCCGGCCCGCCTTGATGGCCTCGGCGGTCTCTTCGGCCTCGGCCCGTTCCTCCCTGGTGCCGTCGCCCTCGGCCGCCTCGATGACGTCGGAGAGCAGGGCGGCCAGCCGGTCGGCGGCGCGGAGCGGCGGGCCGGTGAGCAGCGCCCCGGTGTCGGGGGTCTTCAGGGCGGCGACGGCGGGCGCGGGGAGCCGCACCGGGTCGCCGTGCCGGATCGCCCTCGCCGCCGCGTCGAGCAGCGATGCGGCGGCGGCGAGCAGCTCACGGACCCGGTCGCGCTCCGGACCCTCGGCCGGTACGCCCATGGCCGGGTCCGCGAGCGAGGCGAGCACCGGTCTGATCCGCTCGGCGACCCCGCGTGAGCCGTGCAGTTCGGCCGGGCGGCTGCGGGCCTGGCGCGGGGTGACGGCGGCCGCGCTGCGGGCCTGCATCAGCGGCACCGGGTCGAAGTGGGCGACCGGGTCGTGGCGCAGCCTGCGGGCGTAGTCCGCCTCGGCGGCCAGCGCGTCGGCCAGGGCATCACGCTGGGCGCCCCATCTTCGGATCGGGACCAGCACGATCAGCGCCGCCTGGACCACTCCGCCGAACGCGATCACCGCCCCGTGCAGGGCCGCCTGCGCGACGGAGGTGGGCAGGGTGATCGTCACCAGCATGATCGCGACGTTGGACGCGGCGATGATGCCGCCCGTGGGGCCCGCCGCCCAGGCCAGTCCCGCGAGGAAGGTCCAGAGCACCAGCAGGAGCATGAAGAGCGCCAGCCGGGAACCGGTGACATAGCCGAGGAACGTGGATACCGCGAGGCTCGCGCCGGAGACGAGTGCGAGCACCGGACGCGGCCGCCAGCTGCGCTGAAAGGTGGCGATGGCCGCCTGGAACGCACCGAACGCGGAGCTGGCCGCGACCACGGGCCCGAAGAAGGCCAGGCTCACGCCCAGCACCAGGGCCAGACCGGCCGCGCCGCGGATGGCGATCAGCGGTTCGAGGCGCCGCCGCTCGATCGTCAGCCCCGAGCGGGCGGTCTCCTTCAGCGCCCGGAGCCAGCTCATGCGCAGAGCCTAACCGGATTTACCGTTATGCCCGACTTGTCGCGATCAATGGCCGGGCCCCGTCACCGAACCGGCCCCGCGGCCTCCGTCGCCCCGCCGTCCTCGCACCGGTTCACGCGATGCCGTCACCCGGAGATCTCCGGGGCGTCCGCGCCCATCCTGGCCCGGTCGGCGGCGGCCGTCCCGTGGGTCCAGCCGTCCGGGTCGATGGCGCCCCGCACCCGGGTGGTCGTGGTCTGCGGGAACATCCGCTCGGCGGTGTCCGTGACCGCCATGTCGCGGGCGGCCAGCACGGGCAGCAGCCCGGGGTCCGCCGCGGCGGACGGGCCGGCCACGCCGGCCTCGGCGTCGGCCGCCGCGGTGGCGCGGGCGGTGCCGTCGGCCAGCCGGCGGCCCAGCCGCTGGGCGTACGCCATCAGGAAGGACTGCCGGAAGGTCTTGGTCCGTTTGCGCCCGCCGGCCCGCTGCCCCGCCTCGGCCCTGGTCATCGCCACGTTGCCCTGTACCAGCAGCGAGGTGTGGAGCAGTTCCACCGCCTCCAGGTCCGCATCGAAGCCGACGACCGTCGTGAAGCCGAGATCGCTGTTCCACACGGCCCGGCAGCGGTTCGCGGAGGCGACGGCGTCGAGCAGGATCGCCTTGGCCGTCTCGTAGGGGGCGTCCACCCCGATCCGGCACGCGCCCGGCGCGCGGCTGCTGTGCGTACGGGCGGCGAGCAGCGCCTCGTCGATGCTGTGCCGGGCCATCAGTTCCTGCGCCTTGGTGGTGAGCGCCTCCGCCTCCTCGGGGAACCCGGTCGCCTCCGCCTTGGCCAGCAGTGCCCGGATACGGGTCAGCATGCGGGGTTCGCCGTGCGCGGGCGGAAGGCTCAGCCCGTCACGCGGCGCACCGGGCGGGGGCCCGACCGGCTCGATGGCGGGCAGCCGCAGGAGCAGCCGGTAGAGCCCGAGCAGCCCGGAGGCGTACGAGAACCGGTCGGGCCGGTTGGCCGGCGGCGCCGGCGGCAGCTCGTCCAGCTGGGGCTGCCAGCGGGGCGGCAGCCGCTCGTACCGCCGGACCTCCGAGGTGATCAGCCCGGCGGCCAGACCGGCCCCGTGCTCGTCGAGTTCGCGCCGGACGAGCCGCACGAGATCGGCGGGCAGCCAGCCGCGCTCCCAGGCGCGCCGGACGAACTCCTCGCCGCGCCGCAGCAGCTCGGCGTCGGCCGCCGGGTCGGCGGCGAGGAGGGAGGCACCGGTGTCGAGACCGGCGTCGCCGTCCGAGTACAGAGCAGCCGCGAATGCCTGGTCGATCACCGGTTCCATGAGGTCAGGGTAGGCGGGGCGGGTCCGGCGGAATTCATCCACAGGCTGTGGATGAATTCCGCCGACCGGCATCCCCACCCTCGAAAGGTCGGCCCCGGCGCCCGGCCGGGACGCGTCACGGCAGGAGGACGACCTTCCCCCGTACGTGCCCCGCCTCGCTCAGCCGCTGCGCGTCGGCCGCGTCGACGAGCGGCAGGGCCCGCTCGACCGGCACCCGCAGCTCGCCGTCGGCGGCGAGCCGGGCGTGCTCGGCCAGCTGCGCCCCGGACCGGGAGCCGCCCCCGGAGAAGGCGACCCCGTACTCGGCCGCGTTCTGGTCGGCGATGGTGACGATCCGGTCGGTGGTGCCGCCGCGCAGCTCGATGGAGTCCGGCAGCGCGCCGCGCCCCGCCACGTCGAAGACCGCGTCCACACCCTGGGGAGCGGCCTCGCGCACCCGGCCGACCAGCCCCTCCCCGTACTCCACCGGGGTCGCGCCGAGCACCCGCAGATAGTCGTGGTTGGCCGCGGACGCCGTACCGATCACGGTCGCGCCCCGGGCCGCCGCCAGTTGCACCGCGGCCGAGCCGACGGCTCCGGCCGCCCCGTGCAGCAGCAGTGTGTCGCCCTCGCCCAAGGCGAGCTCGTCCAGGACACGCTGGGCGGTGTTCGACGCGATGGTCAGCGCCGCCGCGTCCTGCCAGCTCAGCTCGGCCGGCTTGGGGGCGACGAGCGCGGCGTCGGCCAGCGCGTACTCGGCGTAGGAGCCGGTGGCGCTCCAGCCCAGCACCTCGTCACCCACCTCGACGGCGGTGACCCCTTCCCCGGTCCGGTCGACCACCCCGGCGAACTCGACGCCCGGGATCGCCGGGAGCGAGGTCGGGAAGGCCTCCTGCATCCAGCCGTGCCGGATCTTGTAGTCCATCGGATTCACCCCGGCGGCCATGACCTTCACCCGTACCTGCCCCGGACCGGGGTGCGGGTCCTCGACCCGGGCCGGATGCAGGACCTCGGGTCCGCCGAACTCCTCGAAAACGATCGCTTCCATCGCGCCTGTCCCCTCGGTGGCTGCTGCGGGCCCCGAAGCAGGCCCCTGCCGATCCTCCCGCCTGCGACGCGCACGCGCACGCCGCCTCGCTGTCAGTGCCGGGTGCCAGACTCGGCCATATGACCGAACGCTGGGCCCTGGCCACCACGGAGAGCGGTGGCGCACGCCTCGTCCCGCTCGACCGCACCGGCCTGCCCACCGCCCCGGCCGTGACCGAGCCCGACCTGGTCGAGGCCGTCCGCTCGCGTCCCGGCGTCACCCGCTGGGTGTGGCGCTCGACCGCCGAGATCTACCCCCGGCTGCTCGCCGCCGGGGTGCGCGTCGCGCGCTGCTACGACGTCGAGGCCGCCGAGTCCCTCCTGCTGGGACACGAGGGCCGGCTCGGCGAACCCCGCTCCGCGGCCGCCGCCCACGCCCGTCTGCTGGGCGCCCCGGTGCCGCCCGATCCGCCGCCGCGCCCGGCGGTGCCCGGCTCCCAGTCCTCCCTGTTCGAACCCAGGTCCGGCACGGACCTGCCCTTCGACGCCCTGCTCCAGGTCTACGCGGAGCAGCTCGCCCGGCACGACGCCACGGACCGTCCGGGCCGGATGCTCCTGCTGACGGCCGCCGAGTCGGCCGGCATGCTGGTCGCCGCCGAGCTGAACCGCGCGGGGCTGCCCTGGCGGGCCGACGTCCACCGGGACGTCCTCCAGGAGCTGCTCGGCGAGCGGTACGCGGGCGGTGGCGAGCCCCGCAAGCTGGCCGAGCTGGCGGACGAGGTGTCCGCCGCCTTCGGCCGCAGGGTCCGCCCGGACCTCCCCGCCGACGTGGTGCGGGCGTTCGCACAGGCCGGCATCAAGGTGAAATCGACCCGCCGCTGGGAGCTGGAGGAGCTGGACCACCCGGCGGTACGGCCGCTCGTCCAGTACAAGAAGCTCTACCGGATCTGGACGGCCCACGGCTGGAGCTGGCTCCAGGACTGGGTCCGCGACGGCCGCTTCCGCGCCGAGTACCAGCCGGGCGGCACGGTCAGCGGCCGCTGGACGACCAACGGCGGCGGCGCCCTCCAGATCCCCAAAGTGATCCGGCAGGCGGTCGTCGCCGACGACGGCTGGCGGCTGGTCGTCGCGGACGCCGACCAGATGGAGCCGAGAGTGCTGGCCGCGATCTCCCGCGACCGGGGCCTCATGGAGGTGGCCGGTCACGACGGCGACCTCTACACCGCGCTGTCCGACCGCGCCTTCCACGGCGACCGCGACCACGCCAAGATCGCCCTGCTGGGCGCCGTCTACGGCCAGACCTCGGGGGACGGCCTGAAGAATCTGGCCGCCCTGCGCCGAAGGTTCCCGCACGCCGTCGCCTATGTGGACGATGCCGCGAAGGCCGGGGAGGAAGGCCGTCTCGTACGCACCTGGCTCGGCCGCACCAGCCCGCCCGCGGCCGGCAGCGGGGACGACGGGGAGGCCGGAATCCCGCAGGAGGGCGTCGACCCGTCGGCGGACGGCTCCGCGCACCCGTCGGACGGCGGGTTCACGCCCGGCTACGCCTCGTCCGACGCCCGCGCGCGCGGCCGCTTCACCCGCAACTTCGTGGTGCAGGGCAGCGCCGCCGACTGGGCGCTGCTGCTCCTGGCCGCCCTGCGTCAGTCGCTCGCGGACGCCGGGCTCCGGGCCGAACTGGTCTTCTTCCAGCACGACGAGGTGGTCGTGCACTGTCCCCAGGAGGAGGCCGGGACGGTGGTGGAGGCGATCCGGGCCGCCGGCGCACTGGCCGGACGGACCGCCTTCGGTGAGACACCGGTGGTCTTCCCGTTCACCACGGCGGTGGTGCGGCGGTACTCGGACGCGAAATGAAGGGTCAGCCGCTGTGCGGCGGATGCGGCCCCGGAGGCGGTGTGCCGCCGCGGCGGCGGCGGCCCGAGGCCGGGGTGCGGAACACGGTGAGTCCGTGGTCCCGGGGAACGGCGGCGGCTGCGAGGTGCCGGTGGCGGTTGCGTCCGTTGAGCAGATGGATCGCGAGCGCCACCACGGCGATCATGCCGATGACTACCACAACGGTGATCAGGGTCTCCATGCGTCCTGGCCTCCTCGGGCCGTCCCCCGCCGTCCCCCTGTCGTCCCTCCAGGCTACTGCGCGCACAGATACGGCGGCGGCCCGAGGAGCGGGCCCGGCCGGGACACGACGGGTGCCCCGGGGAGGAGCCCGGGGCACCCGCGGCGGCGGTGGTGCCCGCCGGTCCGCTCGTCTACCCGCGTTCCCACAACGCCGGGACGTTCGGCGGCTCCCAGCCGGTCAGGGCGGTGTGCGCCTGCAGACAGCGGTACGCGACCCCGCCGTACGTGACGCGGTCTCCCGCGTTGTAGAGCGTGCCCGTCGCCCAGCTGCCGCCCGGATCGGTCGGGTCCGTCGGATCGGTCGGGTCCGTCGGGTCCTGCGCGATGTCGAGGACGAAGTCGAAGGTCCCCTCCTTCGCGGAGCCGACCGCCCGGACGTTCATCAGGAGCGCCGGGTCGAAGATGCTGTCGGTGTTGTTGCGCGGCTCGTCCGGGAAGTAGAGCTGGGTGGTGAGGATCCCCGAGCCGGGCGCCTGGGCCTTCACATGGATGTGCCGGGTGCGGCCTGGGTACAGCCCCGGCACGATGGTGGAGAGGGTGAACGCGCCGGAGGCGTCGGTGAACTGGTGCCCGCGGAAGCCGAATCCGCTCATGTCGTACGCACCGTTGGTGTCGGCCTGCCAGAAGTCGAGCAGCACCCCGGCGACGGGCTCGCAGGCCCGCCCGAAGACATAGCCGCTGACGGTCAGCCGGACGCCGGGCGTACCGGAGGTCACCAGGCTCGTGCGGAGCGGGGAGTTGGGCTTGAAGTACGGGCCCTCGATCTGGTCGTGGGTCGGGTCGTCGCCGTCGTCGCAGTCCGGTGTCGGGGCGAGCGGCAGGCCGGTGGAGCCGGTGTCGCGCGCCAGCGCCACCCCGGTCCCGGCGAACAGCGGGACCGCGGTGGCCACCAGGGCTGCCTTGAGCAGCGTCTTGCGGCTGATCCGCCGGTCTTCGGAGAAGCGGTCGATGGGGTCGGGGGTCATGGCGGACTCCTCGGGATGGTGGGGAAGGGCACGTGCGGGGTGCATGGGGGCCCGGGGCAGTGCCCGGGCCCCGCTCCTCGATCGCCGGAGGGGCTCGAAACGCGGTACGGGTACAGATACGCGGTACGGGTGTCAGCAGGGAGACGGCAGTCCGCCGGCCGGCAGGCCCTACAGCGCCTGCCACAGCGCGGGGACGTTCACGGGCGTCCAGCCGGCCTGGGCCTGGTGCCCCTGGAGGCAGCGGTAGCTGACCGAGCCGTACGTCACCACGTCGCCCGCGGCGTACACCGTGCCGGCCGTCCAGCTCCCGCCGGGCTCGGTCGGGGGGTCGGTCGGATCGGTCGGGGTGCCGCTGGTGACCAGGGTGAGTCCGTACGCCTGGAGTGCCGGGTTCACCGGCTGGAAGTACGTCGTGCCGCCCTGCGAGCAGTTGCCGGTGCCGCCGGAGGTGACGCCCTGGGCCTGGCTGCCGGAGATGAACGAGCCGCCGGAGTCTCCGGGTTCGGCGCACACGTTGGTGCGGGTCACTCCGGAGACGGTGCCCTCCTGGTAGGTGACGCTGCTGTTGCGCTGCTGGACGGTGCCGCAGTGCCAGCCGGTCGTCGAGCCCGAGCGGCAGACCGACGAGCCCTCCAGCGCCTCGGTGGAACCGGTGACCGTCACATCACCGTTGCCGTAGCCGTTCACCAGGGGCCGCGGGGTCCAGCTGGTGTTCGCGGCGACCCAGGAGTAGTCGCGGCCGGGGAAGGTGGAGCCCTGGAAGGAGCCCTGGGCCTGCTGGTTGTAGCCGCTGGTGCTGACGCCCGGGGTTCCGCAGTGCCCGGCGCTGACGAAGCCGCCCTGGGTGCCGCGCTTGACGGGGAAGCCGATGGAGCAGCGCCCCGTACCGTTCATGTAGTACGCGTCACCGCCACGCAAATCCGTGAACGTACGCGGCACACCGGTCGCCTGACTGACCGTCACCAGATCGTGCGACACTCCGGCCGCGGCGAGGAAGGTGTCGGCGGCGGCGCCCCGGCCGGCCTCGACGACGACGCGGTTGGTGCGCACATCGACGTACCAGACGGGTATGTCCTTCGGTGCCCGGTGCAGCGCCACCCGGTCGAGGGCGGCCTTGGCCGAGGTGAGTTCGGCCAGGCTGTGGCCGACGACGACGGCCCGCGCACCGGCCTCGGTGATCCTGGCGGTGTCCGCCGCGTCGATGGTGGCGACGGTCAGCTCCGCGTCGTCACCGCTCACCCGCGCCCCGGCGAATCCGGCCCCGAGGGAGTGCCGCAGACCTGCGGCCACGGCCGCCGCGCGGGTCTCCGCGCCGACCCGGGCGCGTGCCCGGTCGGCGGTGAGTCCAAGATCACGCCGCATCGCCTTGAGCAGGCCGGGAGAGAGGTGTTCCGCCCCGGCGACGGGTGCGGGGGACACGGGGGCGGGGTCGGCGGACGCGGTGCCGGTCAGTCCGGCCAGGGCGAGCGCGCCGACGGCCACGGTGGCGGTGCACGCGGCCAGTGCACGTCTTCGGAGCATGGATCTCTCCACTGAACTCTCCTTGGTTGCATGGGAATTGCCGACAACGTAGCCGCGCGCACCAGGATCCAGGAGATCCCGTCCGCCCCATCGCATCGCGTTATGGGCAGCCGTGACCGGCGGCGATACGGTGAAGCCCCCGATCCCGGCCTCCCCGTGCGCGACCCGCACGAGTAGGTTCCCCTCATGCGAATAGGCCAACTGCTGGGCACCGGACGCTCCGCCGACGTATACGAACTGGACGAGCAGTGGGTCCTGCGGCGCTACCGCGTGGGGCTGGACGCCACGCGCGAGATGCCCGTCATGTCCTACCTCTCGGCCTCCGGCTACCCGGTCCCCCGACTCGGTCCGCTGCCCGTGTCGGCAGGTCCCGGCGACCTGATCCTGCAGCGCCTGACCGGTCCGACGATGCTGGAGTCCCTGATCTCCGGCGAGCTCGGCGGGGACGAGGGCTCCGCCATGCTGGCCGCCCTGCTCGCCGATCTGCACACCGTCCCGGCCCGGCTCTCGGCGGATCCCGAGGACCGGATCCTCCACCTCGACCTGCATCCGGGCAATGTGATGCTGACGGCCGACGGGCCCGTGGTGATCGACTGGAGCAACACCGAGGAGGGCCCGCCCGCCCTGGACCGGGCCATGACCGCACTGATCCTGGCCCAGGTCGCGGTCGATCCCCGGGTCCCGGAAGCGGCGGGCGCCCGCGCGCTGCTGGACCCCCTGATGCCACTCCTGGCCGCCAACGACGGCATCCCAGCCCGCCACCTGGCCGCCGCGGCGGCCCGCCGCGCCGCCAATCCGACGATGAGCCCCGCCGAAGTGGCCCTCATCGGTGAGGCGTCGGACCTGGTCGCAGCGCTGTCGGGATGAGATCCGGCCGCGTCTGCGGATCGGGTCCGGCGCGGTGGCGCCGAGCAGGGCGCGCGCACCGCTGCGCTCGAGGCCGACTTCGTCGATCCCGATGCCCCGGCCAGGATCTTCGACGAGGCCGAACGCACCATCGGACCGGTCACCGCACTCGTGCTGAGCCATGCGGAGTCGGTCGGCTCCGGTCTCCTCGACACCACCGTCGAGAGCTTCGACGGCCACTTCGCCGTCAACTCCCGCGCCGGCTGGCTGAACGAGGAGGTCGCGGACGCCTGCCTCCGGGGCACCCCGCTCGGCCGCCCGGGAACCCCTCGGGACGCCGCGCACCTGATCGACTTCCTCTGCTCACCGCAGGGCCAGTGGGTCAACGGCCGGCTGCTGAACAGCAACGGCGGCTCGGCGTAGCCGCTCCCGACCGGCGCGCAGGAGGGCGGGTGGCTGACGCCTGCCCGTCGGCGAAGAGAACTAACGACCTGGTGCGCGATGGGGAGCGGATCAGCGAGCGGCGTCATGCGGCTTCGGATCCAAGGCGGAGGAGGGAATCGACGCGGAGCGTCGTTGACCGACGACAACGCCGGAGGCGGAGTCGCAGGGCGTCGGGAGCCCGCTCACTATCGTGCACCAGGTCGTAAGAGCTGTCCGCCGACTCCGACTCCGGGAACGCGTACACCGAGGCGAGTTCGGCCGCGAGTTCCGCGAGCCGGGCCCTCGTGCGCGGTGGGCCGAGGACCTCCACCTGTGCTCCCAGTCCCGCCAGTTGGGAGGCCAGCACCTCCGGTGACGGGCCGTCCACCTCGATCTCCAGTCGCCCGTCCCCGGCCCCCGCACCGATCCGCAGCCGGCCGCCGAACAGCCGCTGCAGGACCGCCTCGGCCCCGGGATCGGCCAGGGCCCGCGCCGTCACCGCGTGCATGCGGTCCTCCACCGCGGAGGCAAGGGAACGCCAGGCCGTGGCGAGATCGAAATCGTCCGGCCGCACGACGGGTTCGCCGGTCACCTCGACGGACGTGACACGGCTGAGCCGGAAGGTCCGCAGACCGCGCTCGGTGCCGCCGACGAGATAGGCGACACCGGCCTTGGACGCGAGGCCGAGCGGATGCACCGTCCGCTCACCGGCGGGCCTGCCGGGACCCGCGTAACCGAGCCGGACCTGCACCCCGTCGATCACCGCCCGCTGGAGCACGTCGAGCCGGGGCGCGTCGGCCGTGACCGCGGTCCGCGACCAGTCGGTGACTCCGGCGCGTACCGCCGCCTCGGCGTCCGGACGCAGAGTCGCCGGCAGGGCACGTACCAACTTGCGCAGGACCGTGCGTAGTTCGGGGTCGGCCGAGGACGGCCCGGCAAGCAGGAACAGCGCCCGGCTCTCGTCGGCGGTCAGCCCGGTGAGGTCGGTACGGGCTCCGCCGACGAGCGACCAGCCGCCGCCCCGCCCGCGCTGCGAGTAGACGGGAATGCCGGCGGTCGCCAGCGCCTCCAGATCACGCCGGGCCGTACGTTCGGCCACGCCGAGTTCAACCGCGACCTCGGCGACGGTCACCCGTCCACGCGACTGGAGGAACAGCAGCAGCGCCACCAGGCGATCAGCTCTCATGCCGGTCGTTCTCTTCCGTGAACTGGCCAGAAGGTGGCCACTTTCGCTTCCAGGATGAGGCCATGACCGACAACGCCACGCACCACACCGCCCGCAGCCTCCCCGGCACCGCCCCTGCCGCCCCTGCCGCTGCGGCCCCGGTCGCCACGGCCGATGGCAAGGGCCCCTCGGATCCCCGCACCGCGCTGTGGAAGGCCGTAGCCCTGGCCGGAGCGACCGTTGCCACCCTTGCCGCCCTCCCTCCGGAGCGGCTGGACGGCCCGACGCCCTGCCCCGACTACACCGTGTGGCGGCTCTCCGGCCACCTTCTCGCCGGAGTGCGCAGGATCGCCCTGATCGGGCGCGGCGGTGACCCGCTGGACCTCCCGGTGGTCGCGGACGACGTCAGCGACGGAGACCGGCAATCCGCGTGGGAGACCGCCGCCCGCGAGGCCGAGGCCGCATGGTCGGACCCCGCGATCCTGAGCCGCCCGCTGCACCTGCCGCTCGGCGTGCTGCCCGGGGCGGCGGCCGCCGCCGTGTTCACCACCGAGTTCACCCTGCACACCTGGGGCACTTCCTTCGCCGCGCAACCGCGCCCTGGATTACTCTTTGAGCAGGACGGTGTCCACCGGGGGAAGGCAGGCACATGGTGGCCGGAGAGAATCGTGCGGCGGTTGAGATTAGGGCCGGGACCACGGAGGACCTCGACGCCGTCTACAACGAACTACGGGGCGTGGCCGGAGTTCGTGTGCAGGCCGTATCCGCGCCGGGGGTGCCCGGTGAGCAGGGCTCGACGCTGGAGTTCGTCACGGCCGCCTGCTCCGGCGGAGCGATCACCATCCTGCTGCAGATCGTCAAGACGCTCGTCGAATCGCGCGGTTCGCAGATCACTCTGAAATTCCGCCGCGGCGGAACCCGGCTGGAAATCACCGCCAAGAACGTCGACGAAATCCTGCCGTTGCTTGAGAACCTGTTCGACGATGAGTCCTGACCACTCCCGCTCGCGGGCGATCCTGGTCGGTACCTCCTACTACCGTGACCCGGCCCTCAGGCCACTTCCCGCCGACACCTGCGTCAGCTCCATGGAAACGCTGCTGACCGGCGGCCTGTGCGGCTGGCCGGCCGGACGCGTCACGCCGATCGAGGATATGGACAGCCCTCGGGACGCGGTCCTGGAGCTGGTCCCGCTGGTACGGGACGTCACTGATGTCCTGCTCGTCTACTACGTGGGCCACGGGATGCGCACCCGCGACGGGCAGTTAGCACTCGCCCTGACCGGCACCGTGTCGGACCCGGAGGTGCTGCCGGACTCGGCGTTGCTGTATCCGCGGCTGATGGAGGTCCTGGGCGGATCGCCCGCCGCGACCAAGCTGGTCATCCTGGACTGCTGCCACGCCGAACTGGGCATGGACGCCGACTTCCACTTCCAGTCCGGGTCCGCCGCCGCCCTTGCCGACGTCCACCCGGTGGACGGGCTGTACTTCATCGGCGCCAGCTCCCGCTACCAGAAGGCGAAATCCCCTCTTGGCGGTCGGCTCACGCACTTCACCCACACGTTCATCGACGTGGTGGAGACGGGCATCCCCCACAAGCCGGCGGAGTTGAACCTCCGCCAGATCTTCGTCGAAATGCGGGCCCGCCTGCTGGGGGCCGACCTTCCCCAGCCCGTCGACGGCGGTGTGCGCGACGCGTACCAGTTCCCCTTCGCCCGCAACGCCGCGTACCGCCCGCTCCCCGGCGCCGAACTCGAACCGGCGCCCGGCTTCCCGACCCCGGCCGCCGCACCGTCCGGCTTGCGGCGTCCGACGCGCCGCGCTCTCCTGCTCGCCGGGGCCGGGGTCACCGCCACCGCGGCGGCTGTTCCGCTGGGCCTGTCCCTCCTTTCGCCGGCGGGCGGCGAAGCTGCGGGCAAGGGGGCGGGCAGCGCGGGCGCGCTGCCCGCCCCGACCCCGTACGCCACGCTCCAGGACCCGGGCGTGATGGACGCCGTGTTCAGCCCGGACAGCAAGGTGCTGGCCACGGGAAACGGCGACGGCACGATCTCGCTGTGGAACGTCGCCACCAGAAAGCGCACCACCCTCACCGACTTCACCGGCCCGGCGTTCAACGGTGTCGTCTCCGTGGCGTTCAGCCCGAACGGCGCGTTCCTGGCTGGTGTGGACAGCAAGGAAGTCAGCAAGGAAACCGTGCCCGCCGGCACGATCTCACTGTGGGAGATCACCACCCACAAACGCCTGGCCACCCTCACCGACGTGGACGCCGTCGTCGTCAACGCCGTCGCCTTCAGCCCCGCGGGTGCGATCCTGGCCAGCGCAAACGGCATCGGGACGGTCTCGATCTGGAGCGTGGGCGCCCATACGAAGATCGCTACTCTCACCAGCGCCGTGGCCAAGGCGCACACGACCACCAAGCAGGTGAACTCCATCACGTTCAGCCCGGACGGTTCGATCCTCGCCGGATCCACCGTCGCAGGGCTGGTCGAGCTGTGGGACGGAGCCACCTACGCGAAGATCGCCACCATCTCCGGCTCGGAGACGGGCGTGGGCTCCCTGGCGTTCAGCCCGGACGGCACGCTTCTCGCCGGCGCCGTCGCCGGCAATGCGGTCCGCCTGTGGGATGTCGCGACCCACAGGGAGATCGCCACCTGCACCTACACCGACTCGGATGACGAAGACGCCGTTGCGGGCATCGTCGTCTCCTTGACGTTCAGCCCGGACGGAAGATTCCTCGTCGGCGGGACCGGAGCCGGACTGCTCCTGTTCTGGGACGTCGCCACCCGTAAGCTCGCGAGAAAGCTCGGCAGGTTCGCTTCTGACGGCAACTCGGACAGTGTGGGCGTCGCCCTCAGCCCGGATGGCACGACCCTGGCCGCCGCCCTGACCGGGCGGGTGGCCCTGTGGAAGCTCTCCCCAGGGGGATCATGAGGCCGCTGAGGTCGTCCGACCCGGAGCTGATCGGTCCCTACCGGTTGTTTGCCGAGCTGGGAAGGGGCGCTCTGGGCCGGCTGCTACTGGCCGGCGCGCCGGACGGGCGGCTGGTCGCGATCAAGCGGATGCGCGCCGAATTCGCCGAGGAGGACGGCTTCCGCGCCCGTTTCCGCCGCGAGGTGGACGCCTGCCGGGCGGTGACCGGCGCGCACACCGCGGGAGTGCTCGATGCCGATGCCGAAGCGCCGGTCCCGTGGCTCGCGTCGGAGTTCGTACCCGGGGTGTCGCTCCGCGAGGCGGTGAACGTCGTCGGGCCGCTGCCCGAGGACATGGTGCTACGTCTGGCCGCCGGGCTGTCCACCGCCCTGACCGGGATCCACAGGGTCGGCCTGGTGCACCGGAACCTCAAGCCCTCCAACGTCATCCTCAGCGCGGACGGCCCCAAAGTCACCGACTTCGGTGTCGCGCGGGCGACCGAGAGCGAAGGCGGCGGCGATCTCACCCACGTCGACTGGCTGGTCGGCGCCAGCGGGTTCATGTCGCCGGAGCAGGCCGAGGGCCGACGTCCCACGGCGAGGAGCGATGTGTTCTCCCTCGGCGTGGTGCTCGTCACGGCGTCCACCGGCAAGGGGCCGTTCACCGGCCCGTCGGCCCCGCAGACGCTGTACAACGTCATGCACACCGAACCGGATCTGGGCGCGCTCTCCGAGCGGCTGCGCGAGATCCTCGAACCCTGCCTAGCCAAGAACCCGCTACGGCGTCCCACGCCGTCCCAGCTCCTGGAGTCCCTGGGCCGGATCGCCCGCTCGACCCAGCCCTGGCCACCCGCCGTGCACACGTTGATCGCCAAACGGCAGGCCGAGGTGAACCGGCTCGTCGAGGGCCCGCGGGAATCGGTCAGCGGCCGGACCGCGCATCCGATCGAGCCCGCCGCGGCCGACGCGCGAGGGCGCGGCACGGCGCGGCGCGCGGTACGCCTCGGCGCGCTCATTGGCCTGCCCGCGCTGCTCGCCGGCATCCTGATCCGATCCCTGCTGCCCGCAACCGACGGCTCGGGCAGCGACGGCCGTTCCACGTCGGCGTCCACATCCGCGTCGCCGTCAAATTCCGCGCCGGCACCCGCCGCAAAACTGACCGTCACCTTCTTCGGGCACACGGGATACGTCACGGACGTGGCGTTCAGCCCGAACGGCCGCACGCTCGCCTCCGGCAGCAGTGACGGCACCGCCCGACTGTGGAGCACGACCGACCAGCGGCAGATCGGCCGCCCCATGACCGCCGGCTCCCTCAGCATCGACAGCGTGGCCTTCAGCCCCGACGGCCGGACCCTCGCCACCGGCAGCAGCGACGGCACCGCCCGACTGTGGAGCACGACCGACCAGCGGCAGATCGGCCGGCCGATGACGGTCGGCTCCGACCCCGTCAACGGCGTGGACTTCAGCCCCGACGGCCGGACCCTCGCCACCGGCGGCGACGACGGCACTGCCCGCCTGTGGAGCGTGGCCGACCAGCGCCAGATCGGCCGGCCGATCCAGCACATCTCCAACATCAACGTGCTGAGTCTGGCATTCAGCCCGGACGGCCGCACGCTGGCCGCCGGAGACGGCGACGGCCGTACCCGGCTGTGGGACGTGGCGAGCCGCCGGCAGATCGGCCGGCCGTTCGGGCGTTCCCTCAGCGTCGACAGCCTGGCGTTCAGCCCGGACGGCGCGATCCTGGCCACGGGCAACTGGGACCAGACCACGGTGGTGTGGGATGTCGCCAGCCACCGGCAGCTCGCGAAGCTCGCCGGTACGAACACCGTGATGCGGATCGCGTTCAGCCCGGACGGCCGCGTCCTCGCCACCGCGGACATCGTCCACCTGAGGCTGTGGGACGTCGCCGGACACCGCCGACTCGGCGAGATCCAAAGCGGCGCGGTCGATGGCCCCGGCAGCGTGGCCTTCAGCCCGGACGGCCATTCCGTCGCCATCGGAGGCGGAGACGACAACGGCGTCGTGCAGGTGTGGGACGTCCGGCCGGTCACCGGGCGGCTGGGCGCCGTCAAGACCGGTAATGCCCAATTCCTTCATGGCGGCCTGAGGCTTGATGACTGAGCCTCAGCAGGAGGCGGAGACGGCTCCACTACCTGCGGTGATCCGCGGCACCACATTGCCTACCAGCGGCTGGTGAACGTGGCGTCGGTGCATTTCCGCCCGAAGCACGAGAGGGCCCTGGTCTACCTCAGAACTGATCCGGGCACCGTTGCGCTGGGGAATGACTGCTTCACCCGGGACCTGCGTGGTGTCCGACATCTGGAGGCTGGGGACCTGGAGATACGCCTCGCCTCAGCGGCCGACCTGGAAGAGGCGGCACCGCTGATCCCGCCGGCGTTCATCGGACCGGTGTGCAGCGTGACGCGGAGGCCGGGACTGGGCGGTGTGAGGTCCGTTCCGTCCCACGGAACCTTTCCAACTTCAGACTGACGCCGTGAAGTAAGCGCGAGAACTGCTTTGACCACGTCGGATATGCGCGCGGTGCTGTAGCGGAGCTTGCGCAGGACGCGCCAGTTCTTGAAGGAAGCCATGGCCTGCTCTCCGACGGCGCGAATCTCGACGTCGGAGACGTTGACGGAGACGGCCTCCTGGTTGGAGAAGTCGCGTCCCGTCGAACCGGGGTGGTTGAAGGGCTGGTAATGGTCTCGATCTGCTTGGATGATCGGCAGAGGTGGGGTCCGCGCGCAGGCGAAATGGGATGTGGGCGCTCAGGAGACAGCGGGAGGGACCCATGGAATGGGTCGTTGGAAGTGGCATGCTCGGGGGCTTGCTACTGATCGCCCTGGGCACGGCGTCGATACGCACCGGCTGGACGTTACCCGGGGTGGGCCGCCGCGTCACCCGACCCTCGATCTACGGTCTCGGAGTGCTGTTGGTGGGCGTGCCCTGCGTGATACAGGGTCTGTTTTACTTCCGAATCGTGCCGAGCCCGCCTTGGGAGGTCCACTTCTTCGGCGCGAACGCCTTTGTGATCTCGGGGCTGCTCCTTATGGGAGTTGGTCAGATGCTGCCGTCGCGCCATAGGAGCTGAATGCGTGCTTGTCACCCCGGCCATCGTTGTTCATCGATGCCCGGCAGCCTTTTGGGCTGTCGGTGTGCGGGTCAGGCCGCGGGGCATCAAGGGCGATGAGAGCGCAGGTCAGATGGGCCTCACTGTGTAATCGACATGGCGGCCATCTACGTAGGTCCGCCCGTGGCGGCTCTTCTTGACGCCCCAGTCCCAGTCCTTGGCCGTGCGCTCGTTCACCCCGACCTGCCGGGCTGCCACCCGACGCGCAACACCCCCGGCCCGTAGCCGCTCGTACTCGTCCCGCCTCGGATGCCGCCGCGGCAAGCGCACCGACCCACGTTCCACCCCAGCCTGGAACGCGTCCTGGGCCCCCGCCTCGACCACCAGGCCGTCACCTGGCTCCTTGAACGCCACGGCTCCCCGGCCGCACTGCGAAAGGCCGGCCGCCGCCGCCTCGTCGAACTCATCCGGCCCAAGGCGCCACGCATGGCCGCCCGGCTCATCGACGACGTCTTCGACGCCCTCGACGAGCAGACCGTGATCGTTCCAGGGACCGGCACCCTCGACATCGTCGTGCCCTCCCTGGCCCGATCGCTCGCCGCCGTCCACGAACAACGCCGGCCCTGGAAGCCCAGATCAACACCCTGCTGCAGGCTCACCCTCTTTCCCAGGTCCTGACCTCGATGCCCGGCGTCGGCGTCAGGACCGCCGCCGTGCTGCTGACCACCGTCGGCGACGGCACCAGCTTCCCCACCGCCGCCCACCTCGCCTCCTACGCAGGGCTCGCCCCGACCACAAAGTCGTCGGGAACCTCGATCCACGGCGAACACGCACCCCGAGGCGGAAACCGTCAGCTCAAACGGGCCATGTTCCTCTCCGCCTTCGCCCGCATGAACGCCGATCCCGCCTCCCGCGCCTACTACGACCGCCAAAGAGCCCGCGGAAAGACCCACACCCAGGCCCTTCTCCGCCCCGCCCGCCAACGCATCAGCGTCCTGTTCGCCATGCTCCGCGACGGAACCTTCTACGAGTCCCGAACCCCCGCCGTCACACTCGCCGCATGAACGGGACCGACACCCCTAAATCCGACAGCGCGGGATTGACGAACGACATAGAGGCACCCCCCAGCTCACGCGCCACCACGATCACGTTCCCCACGACATCCAGCCGCGCAAGGAAACGCCCCCTCACCCCCGCAAGGTCACCACGCTCAACGCCCACGGTCCTCGCGACTCCCACAGATCACGGGTAGTGCGAGGACCGGTTGAATCCGCCCTGGGCTCCGTGGTCGGTGTGCATGACCGATCCGGCGAGGCTGCCGCGGGTTCGGACCGCCGCGGCCAGGGCGTCGGTGACGAGGTCGGTGCGCATGTGGTCGGCGATCGCCCAGCCGGCCAGACGGCGTGATGCGAGGTCGATGACGGTCGTCAGGTAGCAGAACTTCCCGCCGTCGATGGGCAGGTAGGTGATGTCGCCGACGTACTTGGTGTTGGGCCTGGGGGCGGTGAAGTCGCGGCCGATCAGGTCCGGGGCCTTGGCGGCTGCAGGGTCGGGGACGGTGGTGCGGTGCCGGCGGCGCAACCGGACCCCTTCGATCCCGGACGCCCGCATGATCCTCGCGACGCGCTTGTGGTTGACCGCCTCACCGCACCTCTCGCGGATCTCGGCGGTGATTCGCGGGGCTCCGTGGGTGCCCTCCGATTCCTGGTGCACCGCCCGTATCCGGGCGGCCAGCTTCGCGTCGGCCACCTGCCGGGCGGCCCGGTCAGCGGCTGTCCGGCGCCAGTAGTAGCAGCTCGAACGGCTGACGCCGAGGATGGTGCACAGCCGCTTCACGCCGTAGCGGCGCTGGAGGTCGGCGACACACTGGAAGCGGTTCACCAGCGCGTCTCCCCGGCGAAATACTTGGCCGCCTTCCGCAAGATCTCGCGTTCCTCCTCGAGCTCGCGGACCTTCTTCCGCAAAGCCGCATTCTCCGCCTCCAGCAGGGCCGGCGGCTGGGCCGGCTCCTGCGTCCGGCGCCCCCGCGGACGGCTTACTCCGACAGCCCTGACCCAGTTCCGCAGGGTCTCCGGGTTGATCCCCAGATCGGCGGCGACCGACCTGATCGTCGCCTCCGGCCGCGACTCGTACAGTGCTACCGCGTCCGCCTTGAACTGCGGCGGGTAGTTCTTCATGACCACGAGATGTCCGTTCTCAGATCCTCAGGATCCAGTGTCTCGTGTGTCCAGCATCAGGGGTCAAGGCCCTCCTGGGTCTGGCCCCCGGGGACGCCACAGTGAGTGAACCTGAGCGGTCGTGCGCCCCGCGGGCAGGACCACCAGACGCGGCGAACCGCAGCCTGGCCGCAGCGGCTTGCTCGTGCCCGGCGCGGTGAGGCACTCGTCAAGGCGCCGTCAGGCCAGCCCGGCCGGCCTGACGGCGGGTCGTGCTGACCTGTGCAGCACACCGGTCCGGTGGGGCGGCAATGTTAGGGCAGAGCGCCGACCGGAACGGTCACAGCGGTGGCCTCGGCCTCGGTTTCGGGGGTCACCGGGATCTGCGGTGTGCGGAACCAGCCGAGGAAGCCGAGGGCCACTCCCGGGATGAGCAGGTAGAGCAGCAGGACGATGAGTGCCTGAGTGGTGCCGTGGCCGTCGAAGTAGATCCAGTTGCGGAGCAGGATGTAGGCGTTGCGGGGCGGTAGGTAGGGTCCGATGTCGCGCCAGAAGGCGGGCAGGTAGGGGACTCCATTGGCTCCACCGGAGGAGGGGTTGCCGAAGAGCATGACCACGATGACGGTCACGAGTGTTCCGGCGGCGCCGAGGAGCTTTTGCAGCACGGCGGCGACGACGGCGACCGCGGCGATGACCAGGGAGAGGATCGGCCAGACGATCCAGAACTTCTCGGTGGGATATCCCTGGAGCCACGGGCCGACGATGAGGTTGACCACCAGGCCGGCCACGATGGCGAAGGCGGTGAGAATCGCGCCCCTCCACCTTCCCGTGGATGTCCCGGTCACCGTTCTGAGCATCGTCGAGCTCACATAGCCACCGATGAGCAGTGGAGTCAGCATCAGCGACGGGACGAGGCCGAAGGGGTCCTTCTTGGCCAGCGGATGTGGGGCGTACTGCTGGACGGTGAGCGGTCGTCCGAGGCTCCTGGCGGCGGATTCGAAGGTGGCCGCGAGGTCAAGGGGTGCGACGTCACTGATCGTGGGGACGACGATCAGGGTGTTCGACGTCCGTCCGGGAACGAGTGCTCCGTAGATCTTGGCTTCGTCGATCGCGTCTTTCGCGGCGGTTTCGGTCGGGTACTGGGTGACCTTGAGCGAGTAGCCCTTCTGGACCGCGTTCAGGATCGGGGACGGGCCGGTGACGCCGAAGGGGAGATCGGTCGCGACGGGTGCGTGCCCGGAGGAGATGTAGTTGACAGCGAACAGGCACTGCATCAGCCCGGCGATCGCCAGCGCGACAAGGATCTGGACAGCGGGCCTCGGGCCAGAAGGCTGCGCGGTCGTGGCACTCTTCCCCTCCGCCGCGTCGGCCGTCGTCCTGGCCTGCCGCCACCGTCCCAGGTAGCCGACCACGACGCCCCCGCCCAGTGCGTACAGGCCGAGGATGATGAGCGGGGTGGTGATGTTGTTCCCGTCGAAGTACAGCACGTTGCGCAGCAGGGTGACGGCACTCTGGGGCGGGAAGACGGCGCCGAGGTGCTGCCAGTAGGAGGGCAGCAGGGAGAGCCCGCTGCCGCCGGATCCTGCGCCGCCCAGGAAGATGAAGAGGATCACCACCAGGAGGGTGCCAAGTGGTCCGACGAGGCGTTGCAAGGCGGCGGCTGCCAGAGCGACCGCGGCGGAGATGAGTATGAAGCATGGCAGCAGCGGCCAGAAGTGGCTGTTGGGGTAGGCGCCGATCCCCGGCCCGGCGATCAGGTCGGTCACCAGTGCGCCGACCGTCGAGTAGCCGACCAGCATCGCCACGTGCCACGGTGCGGCCGCCGTCTTGGTCGCCTTGAGAAGCAGGACGGCGGCCAGGTATCCGCCGATGAGCAGCGGGACCAGGAGCAGGCCGGCGACGCCGCCGAGGCGGTCGCTCTGCGGTAGCGGCTTGACGGTCTGCACTGTCAGTGGCCTGCCGAGCTTCTTGGCCGTGTCGGCGAACGCGGCTTCCAGTTCCACACGGCCGAAGAAGCTCTTGGCGGGGACGACGATCAGGGTGTCGCTCGTCGCGCCGGGGAGGTAGGCCCCGTAGATCTTGCTCTGGTTGATCGCGCCGAGCACTGCGGACTCGTCCGCGTAGCCGAGCGTCTGTAGCGACACCTTCGACGTCACGGCATTCACCACCGGGGAGGCACCTGTGACCCCGAACGGCATGTTCCGTGGAACCAGCAGCTGCAGCGCACTGACCAGGCACAGCGCGAACAGGCTTTGAAGGAACACCACGATCCCGAGGGCGACCAAGACCTTCTTCACCATGTGAACACCCGGCCCGAGTCGGCCTCGCCGCACAGTCCGCGCGGAGCATCGCGGCGTCTGTTTCGAATGTTCGGCCGGGGGCGCTGATCAAGGGCTCGCACCTCACCCGGCCAATTACGCATCGCAACCATTCCTGCACAATAGGTTACGCCCCACCTTGGTGGGACGCCCTGGGCAGCGCAGCCGCGTGAACATGGGTCGGCTTTGGTGGCCGGTAAGCCAGGGGTTGGCCTGGTGAGCTCGCGTTGTCGAAGTCGCGAATACTCGCCTCCCATCACAGTGCGGTGACTCTTCGCGCAAAAGTGAGGGAAGGTGACCCGGCCCAGGGATCAACGCGAGGGGTCTCCGGCGGCGTACCGGCCCCCGCGGAGTCCGCCGCGCTCCAGAACGCCGCCGCCCCCGGCCCAACTCGGACACCGCGACCCCCAGCACATGACCACGATCAACATCTGCGCCACTTCCTGAACCACCTACTCGCCGCCCAGCCGAGCGTCCGCCAGCCAGCGAAGCGACGACGAACGACCGCAGCGCCTGAGCAGTCCAGCACACCGGCCCCGGTCAGCATCCCGCCGGCCCGGGCCCGTCGCGTCCCACAGGGCCAGCCCGCATGGGCTATAGCCGTCAATTCCTTCTACGCCGGCTCACCAGTTGGCAGCTGAGCTCATCGATGGACGCCACAAACCGGATGAAATGCGTCTTATCCGAACGGATTGCCGCCCTGGGCTTGGACGCCAGCGTTAACCGCTGCCAGGTAGGCGACGTAAGTCTCCCGCTGGTTCCACGTGAAGAGGACGGTGCGAGAGTTGTTCGCGATGGCCTTCTGCGCCTCGGCGGTCGCGATCCGAAGCTGACCCCGATCCTGCTCGGTGGCGAGCTGTACGTACCCGTTCACGAGGCGGGTCGGCTCCTTGAACTGGGCCTTGATGACATCACCGAGGGCGACCACGGAGTCTTTGGCGCCGGTCACCTTCCCCATGAACTTGCGCCTGATCTGAGC
The DNA here is from genome assembly GCF_040655445.1 of Streptomyces sp. NPDC050423. Lineage (NCBI taxonomy): Bacteria > Bacillati > Actinomycetota > Actinomycetes > Kitasatosporales > Streptomycetaceae > Streptomyces > Streptomyces sp. NPDC050423. Next base: position 57,965 of record NZ_JBFAJY010000011.1, on the reverse strand, counting down.
GCGGTCCGCATAGAGCGTCACGGTAGCGACGTAAGCCTTGAAGACCTGCGCTTCGGGCCCGGGTGCAGGCGCACCCTTCGAGAGGTCGTATGCCATCGGATCAGTGTGCCGCGTTGCCTGCCGAGCCGTGAGAGGTATGCCCGGAGATCACTTCTTCTTGTCGGCGTGCTGGGCCACCGTTGCGAGGCAGGTGGGGTGCAATCGCCGCGGCACGTTCCGCCCAGTTGGCGAAAGACGAGCAAGAATCCGAGCTGGGTTCGGACATGGCCCTATCCAGCAAGGTCGCCTCCTCGGCTCCTATCCTCAGTCGCCCTCGAGCTGGGCACGCAGAGCTTCTTCCTCCTCCTCACGCCTGCGATCTCGGAATGTGTCCGAGGCGAGATTCATCCACAGGTCCTCATGGGTGCTGCCGTCGGCGTACGTGAAGGTCGCGGCCGGCCCCACGGGGATGTCTTCGTCGAGGTTGGCGATGTAGCCGAGAAGGTGGCCGTCGAGGGCGAATCCGCAGACGCTACACAGGAAGTGCCGGGTGACGATCACGACCTCGGGCTCTTCGGCCGTAAAGTCGGTGTCTAGATCACCGCCGACCCAGCCTTGGCTGGAGCATGCGGGGCAATCGCGCATCGCTGTCGCCTGCCCTGCGACCATGCTGTGTACCTGCGCGCTGGCTACGGCCCTGCGTCGCTCTTCTGTGTCGCTCTTCTGTGTCGATGGCACCGAACCGCGTCACGTATGTCTTGTTGGCACGGATCTTCAACGCCTCGATTCGGAGGAAGTCCGCGCGACGCTTCTCTCCGAGGATCTTGTCGTGGAGAGGCTGGAACTCTCCCCTCAGCAGCGTCTTCTTCGAGAGCGACGAGAACGGCATCGACAATCTTGATCCCGTTGCTGAGAAGGTCCTCAATCTTGGCGGTGTCGTGCACTCCGATGTGAGCGACGCCGTTGCGTGCGTCAGCGATCACGCGGAACTGAGCCTCTGTGACTGTGAGCTTGCCCTTGTCAAGGATCTTGGTGACCCGCGAGAAGGCTTCGACGGCACCGATGGTTTTGATCAGGGACAGTTCCTTCTTGGCGAGGTTACCCCGGTCTGCTGCGTGCAGCAGACTCGGGAGGTCGCGTCCGTCGGCGACGAGCGAGGGGTGGATGGAGCACAGGTGTGCCTTGAGTGCATGCTCAATGGCAACGCCTGCATGGAGGACAACCACGTCAACTTGCTGGTCAGGGGCCCCGAGTTCTCCGAGGGCCAAGTGCATGAGGCGCCGGCTGGAGGCCAGAAGTTCGCTCTTTTTCACGTCTTCTTCCACGGTCGATCAAACCTGGAACGGTTCGGGTACGTGTTGTTCCTGGGATGAGTGAGGCAGCGCTCGGCAGGGCCGGGCGGTGACGTCAACGGACGTAGCGGCGTGCGAGAGCGGCGTCGGCGCGCAAGGTCGCGGGCATTCCCGCGTCCGTTTCGGCTTGGTCGTGCTCTTCGCCGCAGGGGCAGATGCTCCAGCCGTCGCGTTCGACGCGCAGGGCTACGGTCTCGGTGACGTCGGCGAGTTCGGTCACCACGCCCACCGGAACCTCAGCTTCGGTCCCGTCACCGACGCCCGCGACGGTCAGGGCCGCTCCGATCTCGGTCGCCAGGTCCAGGACGTGCGAGGCGGTGCGGCCGTCGCCGTTCAGCGTCGCGTACTGCCGGCCTGTGCGGCGGCCATCACCAGACGGCCCGCCACCACTACAGGCAGTGCGACGGCACGGGCGTCGACTCGCACCGGCCGCACCGCGTACACATGCTCGGCACCCTCGCGGCCAGGGTCCGCGGCGGCGGCGATCGCCTCGGCAACCGACTCCGGCCGGACCAGGTGAAGCGCCTCCTCCTGATCCACGCCCATCCGCTCGGCAACCGAGCAGACCATCAGCGCCACCACGTCGCGCACAGCCACCGGTTCGACCTCGACGCCGCGTGTCAACAGCACCGCGCTCGTCTCGGCGACGATCGCCTTGAACTCCACGCCCTGCTGGATATCCGGCACCTCTCCAGCCTACGAGTTCATTCCTGTCGGGATGCGACAACCCAACAGGACACCGCAGCACCACGAACGCCGGGCCATCCGGGGACTCATTCCGCCCACCGGACGCTCCAACGCACCTACGGCCAGCACCGAGCCACCAGAGAAACGGGACCAACAACGGCCTTCGGCCGCGCGCACCGTGCGCTCCCCGGGAACAGTCCGTCGTCCTCCACCTGTCCCGATGCGCTCCCCTCGCGCTCCCCTGACCTTCCGGAGCCGTCTTCAGACCGGACCGGAGGACCCACGAGGCTCAGGGAAAAGCAAAAGCCCCAGGTCACGGCGAGTGAGTCCTGAGGCTTCTACAGAGCCGCCTTCGGGATTCGAACCCGAGACCTACGCATTACGAGTGCGTTGCTCTGGCCAACTGAGCTAAGGCGGCACGCCCTGTCACACCATGGTGCGATCAGCAGCGGGCCCAAGTCTACACAGTTTCCGAGGGTGCTCCGTACCGGCCTCTCGCCGGGGTGTAGTCGCAGGTCAGCGGCGCGGTGGGTGGGGTCAGGAGCACTTCTTGCCGTCGCTCGGCGGGGTGCCCTCCAGGAGGTACGTGTTGATCGCCGTGTCGATGCAGTCGCTGCCACGGCCGTACGCCGTGTGGCCGTCGCCCTGGTACGTGAGGAGGGTCCCGGAGGAGAGCTGGCCGGCCAGGGACTTGGCCCACTTGTACGGGGTGGCCGGGTCCCGGGTGGTGCCGACCACCACGATCGGGGCCGCACCCTCCGCCTTGATGCGGTGCGGGGTGCCGGTGGCGCGGACCGGCCAGTAGGCGCAGTTCAGGGAGGCCCAGGCGAAGCCCTTGCCGAAGACCGGGGAGGCCTTCTCGAAGGTGGGGAGTGCCTGAGTGACGGCCTTGGAGGTGGTGAAGGCGGGCGGGAGGTCGATGCAGTTCACGGCCGCGTTGGCATACATCAGGTTCGCGTACGAACCATTGGGCTCGCGTTCGTAGTAGCTGTCCGCCAGGGAGAGAAGGCCGGAGCCGTCGCCCTTCTGGGCTGCGGTGAGCGCTTCGCGGAGCTGGGGCCAGGCCGTCTCGTCGTACATGGCGGCGATGACGCCCGTGGTGGCCAGGGACTCGCCGAGCTTGCGGGGGTCGCCCGTGGCGATCGGTTTGGCGTCGAGGTCGGCGAAGAGCTGCTTCAGCCTGTTCGCGGCCTCGGACGTGGACGTGGTGCCGAGCGGACAGTCCGCCTTCTTCACGCAGTCACCGGCGAAGGACTGGAACGCCGTCTCGAACCCCGCGGTCTGGTCGCGGTTCATCTCGACCGAGGGAAGCGACGGGTCCATCGCGCCGTCGAGGACGAGCCGCCCGGCCCGTGCGGGGAAGAGTTCGGCGTACGTCGCGCCCAGGAACGTGCCGTACGAGGCCCCGACGTAGTTCAGCCGGTCGTCACCGAGCAGCGCGCGCAGGATGTCCATGTCACGCGCCGTCTCAACGGTGGAGACATGCGGCAGGATCTCCCCCGAGCGCTGCTCGCAGCCCGTGGCGAACTTCTTGAACGCACCGCTCAGCGCGGTGACCTCGCCCGCGTCGTCCGGCGTCTGGTCGACCTGGGTGTAGGCGTCCATCTGCGGACCGGTGAGACAGGTGACGGGTTCGCTGCGCGCCACCCCGCGCGGATCGATGGCCACCATGTCGTAGCGGGCCCGTACCTGGGCGGGGTAGCCGATCGCGGCGTAGCCCTGGAGGTAGCCGATGGCCGATCCGCCGGGGCCGCCCGGATTCACCAGCAGGGAGCCGATCCGCTTGCCGGGCCCGGTGGCCTTCTTACGGGAGACCGCCAGCTTGATCTCGCCGCCGTCCGGCTTCGCGTAGTCGAGCGGCGCCTTCATCGTGGTGCACTGGAATCCGGTGACACCGCAGTCCCGCCAGCTGAGGTGCTGCGCGTAGAACGTCTTCAGCGCCGCGGGGACCGGGGAGGCGGTGGCCGAAGGGATGGACGAGGAGGCGCTCGTCGTCGAACTTCCGCTGCTGCAGCCGGAGATGAGCAGGCCGGCAGTGCCGAGCGCGAGGGCGAGAGTGCGGAGCGGGCGCCTGGTGTCCATGTCCGGAGCGTAGCCGCCGGGTGACGACTCGCCCGATTCCCTGCCCATTCGGGTGATTCGGTGCCGGCCGCCGGACCGCGACGGCCACCGGACTCGTTACGTCAACCCGCCCGCAGCGCCATCGTCATCGCCTCCACCGCGAGCAGCGGGGCCACATTGCGGTCCAGCGCCCGGCGGCAGGCGATCACCGCCTCGATCCGGCGCAGGGTCCGCTCGGGGGTGGACGAACGGACGATGCGGTCGAGGGAGTCCTGCGCGTCGGTGTTGGCGATGGCGATCCGCGAGCCCAGCTGAAGAGCGAGCACATCGCGGTAGAAGCCGGTCAGTTCGGTGAGCGCCAGATCCAGGCTGTCGCGCTGCGTACGGGTCTTGCGGCGCTTCTGCCTGTCCTCCAGCTCCTTCATCACCCCGGCCGTGCCGCGCGGCATCCGGCCTCCGGCGGACGCGCCGAGCGCGGCCTTCATGTCTTCCGTCTCCTTGACGTCCACGCCCTCGGCGACCTGTTTCGCGTCGTCGGTGGCGGTGTCGATCAGCTCCTGCGCGGCCTTGAGGCAGCCGCCGATGTCCTCCACACGCAGCGGCAGTCTGAGGACCGCCGCACGACGGGAGCGGGCCCGCTCGTCCGTGGCGAGGCGGCGGGCCCTGCCGATGTGGCCCTGGGTGGCGTGGGCGGCGGCCGCGGCCCGCTCCGGGTCGATGCCGTCGCGCCGGATCAGGACGTCGGCGACCGCTTCGACCGACGGGGTGCGCAGCGTGAGGTGACGGCAGCGGGACCGGATCGTCGGCAGTACGTCTTCGAGTGAGGGCGCGCAGAGCAGCCACACGGTACGGGGCGCGGGCTCCTCGATCGCCTTCAGCAGAACATTGCCCGCGCCTTCGGTGAGGCGGTCGGCGTCCTCCATGACGATGACCTGCCAGCGTCCGACGGCCGGGGAGAGCTGGGCGCGGCGGACCAGCTCCCGGGTCTCCTTCACACCGATGGAGAGCAGGTCGGTACGGATCACGTCGACATCGGCGTGCGTACCGATGAGGCTGGTGTGACACCCGTCGCAGAAACCGCACCCCGGCGCCCCGCCCAGGGCACGGTCCGGACTGGTGCACTGCAGAGCGGCGGCGAAGGCGCGGGCGGCGGTGGACCGTCCGGAGCCCGGCGGGCCGGTGAACAGCCAGGCATGGGTCATCTTCGAGCCGGGCGGCACCGGTTCTCTCGCCGCGATGGCGGAGACCAGCACGTCGGCGTCCCGGGCGGCGGCACCGAGTTGCTCCTGCACCCGGTCCTGGCCGACCAGGTCGTCCCATACGGACATGGGTCACCGCCCTTCCGGAGGTGTGCGGCCGCGCTGCCCTTCCGTGGAACGGCGGCTCGGCCCTGTGTGGCTCGTCGTGGATCTCGTCCCGGCTCTTGCCGTGGACCTCAACCCGGCTCTTGCCGTGGCTCTCGTCGGTCCGGCATCGACCGGGCGTCGATCCGGCTTCCCATTGTGGGGGACGGGTCTGACAATCCCGGCAGCGTCCCGGCTGACCGTTAAGCAGGCGGCCGGCTGACCGGCAAGCGCCCTGGAACGCGCCGGGAGCCCCAGACACCAGTCGCCCGGGGCTCCCGTACGTACCCGGATCAGCGGCGCGGGCGACGTCCCCGGCCCGGGGACGCGGGGCCCTCGTCGTCGTGGTCGCCGAGCAGTTCGTCCGCCAGCGTCGGCAGATCGTCCAGCGGGGTCTCCTCCGCCCAGTCGGGGCGGGGCCGCCGGGACGGCCGGCCGGAGCGCTCCTGCTGGTCCGGAGCCGGCTGCTGGGGCGCGTTCGGGTCGGTGACCTGCGGGAGCTCGCGGGTGCGCTCGTTCTCGCGCTCCGGTACGGAGCCCGCCGGGTGCTCGTCCCGGAATATGCCCCGCGGTACCCGGTCGGCCGGATCGGCGTCCCGCACGGACCCGCGGCCCGCGTCCCGTACCGGCGGGAGCACCGTCGTCTCGTCCATCGCACCAGCCGCGTCCCGCCCGCCGGAGCGCTCGTCCGGGTCGGTGACCTTCGGGATCATCGTCGTCTCGGCCTCGTCGGAGGGCCAGGTGGCGGACGAGGAACGGGAACCGGAACGCGTCGCGCCGGACGGCGGATCCACCGGGGAAGGAACCGGCTGAGTGATCTCGTTCGGGTTGACGATCGGGGTCGGCACGGTCAGCTCGTTGTCCGGCATGGACGGCCCGGACGACCCTGACGAAGAGGACGAAGAGGACGACGAGGACGAGGAGGACGAGGACCCGGACGCCCGGGAAGCCCTCGCAGCCCTCTCGGCCTCCGCCGCTTCCGCCTCGGCGGCGGCAGCTTCCGCGCGCGCGGTCTCGGCCGCGGCGGCCGCCTCTGCCTCGGCCTGACGGCGTGCCGCCTCGGCCCTGAGCAGTGCCTCCTCGGCCTTGCGCTGCTTCTCAAGACGCCGTGCCTCGGCCTCCTGACGCTGCCGCGCCTCCTCCTCGGCCTGGCGGCGCAGCCGCGCCTGCTCAACCTCGCGGGCGGCTTCCTCGGCCTCCAGCCGGGCTCGCTGCTCCTCCGCGATCCGGCGGGCCTCCTCGGCGCGCTGCCGGGCCTCCTCCGCCTGGCGTTCGGCCTCGCGGCGACGCGCTTCCTCCAGCTCCTGGCGCTTGCGCTCCTCCTCCTCGGCACGGAGCCTGGCGAGCTGTTCCTGCCGCTCGCGCTCCAGGCGCTCCTCCTCGGCCTTGCGCGCCGCCTCTTCCTCGGCGAGGCGCCTGGCCTCTTCCAGGGCGGCCTTGCGTGCCTCTTCCAGGGCCTTGATCTCGGCCTCGGAGAGCGGAAGGAGCTGGTCGAGCCGGTGCCGTACGACCGTGGTGATCGACTCCGGGTCCTGGCCGGCGTCCACCACGAGGTAGCGCGTCGGGTCGGCCGCGGCCAGCGTCATGAAGCCGGCGCGCACCCGGGCGTGGAACTCGGGCGGCTCGGACTCCAGCCGGTCGGGCGCCTCGGTGAACCGTTCGCGCGCCGTCTCCGGATCCACGTCCAGGAGCACCGTCAGATGCGGTACGAGCCCGCTCGTCGCCCACCGCGAGATCCGGGCGATCTCGGTCGGCGCGAGATCGCGGCCCGCGCCCTGGTAGGCGACGGACGAGTCGATGTAGCGGTCGGAGATGACGATCGCGCCGCGCTCGAGCGCCGGACGCACGACCGAGTCGACGTGCTCGGCACGGTCGGCGGCGTACAGCAGCGCCTCGGCACGGTTGGAGAGCCCGGCCGAGGACACGTCGAGCAGGATCGACCGCAGCCGCTTGCCGACGGGCGTGGCCCCGGGCTCCCGGGTGACGACGACCTCGTGGCCCTTGGCCCGGATCCACTCGGCGAGCGCTTCCACCTGAGTGGACTTGCCCGCTCCGTCGCCGCCCTCCAGGGCGAGGAAGAAACCGGTCGTGGCGGGTGCGACGGCCGGATCGCCGCCGCGCAGCGCCTCGCGCAGATCGCGGCGCAGCGGCACTCCGGAACGGTCGTCCGTCTTCGCGAGGACGATCGCGGCGACCGGCAGCAGCAGGGCGCCGATCAGCATCAGGGTGAAAGCGGCACCACCGTGCGCGAATACGAAGTCACCGGCTGTCAGCCGGTGCGTACCGATGGCGGCGGCCAGCAGCGGGCCCCCGACCGCGCCGAGCGCGATCAGGACCCGGACGACGGCCTGGAGGTGTTCGGTGGTCCGCGCCCGGCGGAACTCCTCGGACTCCTGGTCGACGAGGACATGGCCGGTGTTCGCGGCGACGCCCGCCGCGTATCCGGCGAGCACCGCGATCAGCACGACGGTCGTCGTGTCCGGCACCAGGCCCATCACCAGGAGCGCGACTCCGGTGACGGCGGTGGCCAGGGAGAGCAGCCGTCGCCGCGACAGCGTCGGCAGCACCTTGCCGGCGGTGCGGATACCGACCCCCGTACCGCCGGTGAGGGCGAGGATCAGCAGCGCGAAGGTGACGGGGCCGCCGCCCAGGTCGGGGGCGTGCAGCACGGCGGCGGCTCCCGCGGCCGCGATCGCTCCGGCGACAGCGGCGCAGGTCGCGACGATCAGCGGGACGGCACCGGTGCGGCCCTTGTCCCGCTCATCGCCGGTGGACGGCCGGCGCAGCCCCTCCAGGGGGGAGCGCGGCCGGGGCGTGGCCGTAGCGGGGAGCTCCAGGAAGTACAGGATGGAGATGGAGGCGGAGAACAGCCCGGCCGCTACGTACGAGCCGAGGGCCGCCTGGTGGAAGGAGAACCAGTCCAGGCCCGAGCCCAGCAGGTTCCCGATCAGCGTGGCCACCAGCAGCACGGCCGCGGCGACGGGGACTGAGGCGAAATCGGTGCGCAGGGAGAGCCGGCGCAGCGCGCCGAGGTGGTCCGGCAGCGGGCGTACCGCGGCGCCCTCGATGGGCGGGGCGGGCAGCAGTGCGGGAGCGGCGCTCTCCTTGGCGATCCGCCACAGGCGTTCGCCGACGCCGGTGACGAAGACGGTGATCAGGATCATCATGAGTGCCCGATCGGGCATCCAGTCGATCCACAGCGGTGCGACGACGAGCAGCGCGAGCCGCAGCCCGTCCGCCCCGATCATCAGCCATCGCCGGTCGATCGGCCCGCCCGGCGCCGTCAGGGTCGTCAACGGCCCCAGAAGTACGGCTCCGAAGAGCAAGGTGGAAATAATCCGGGCACCGAACACGGCGGCGACGGCGAAGGCCGCCCCGCGGTATCCGGATCCGAATGAGCCCTCAAGGACCGCCGCTTGCAGCGACAGCAACACCAGCACGAGAAGGGCGAGTGCATCGCCGATACCACCGACGAGCTGGGCGCTCCACAACCGCTTCAGCGGGGGAATACGCAACAGGGCTCGTACGGCGCGCTCGCGTGAGTCTGCGGCAAGTGTGTCGGAGGTGGGGCTCACGACCGTTGGCTGCTCGGCTCGCGTCATCCGCCCAGCCTATCGGGAGCAGACCGGTGCCCGGGGCCCGCATCCGAACATACGACCGCCGGCCACCCACACCCACCCCGTCCCGCCCCCGATTCCACCCCACCCCAGCCCGCCACCCGGTCGGCCGTCACTTTCAGCCCCTCCAGCGTTTGAGGAGCGGGGTCCGGGGCGGAGCCCCGGTTACGGGAAGGGGCGGGGAGGGGACAAGGCACGCCGCAGGCGCCCCACCCCCGCCCCCGAACCACAGAACAAACGCCGGACGGGCTGGAGAAACATCTCCAGCCCGTCCGGCGTTCAGAAACCCCGCGAGGTCACTCCCCCGTCGACGACGACGACGCAGAGGCAGAAGCGGAAGCGGAAGCGGACTTCTTCGCGACCGCAGTCGTCTTCTTCGCCGCGGTCTTCTTCGCCGTAGCCGCAGTCGTCTTCTTCGCCACCGTCTTCTTCGCCGCAGCCGTCTTCTTCGCCGGCGCCTTCTTCGCGGTCGCCTTCTTGGCCGGGGCCTTCTTCGCCGTCTTCTTCTTGGCGGGCCCCTTGGCCCGCTTCTCGGCGAGCAGCTCGTACCCGCGCTCCGGCGTGATCTCCTCGACGCTGTCGTCGGACCGCAGCGTCGCGTTCGTCTCGCCGTCGGTGACGTACGCGCCGAAGCGGCCGTCCTTCACGACCACCGGCGCCCCGCTCACCGGGTCCGTGCCCAGTTCCTTCAGCGGCGGCTTGGCCGCGGCCCGGCCTCGCTGCTTCGGCTGGGCGTAGATCGCCAGCGCCTCGTCGAGCGTGATGTCGAAGAGCTGGTCCTCGGAGGTCAGTGACCGAGAGTCCGTGCCCTTCTTCAGGTACGGGCCGTAGCGGCCGTTCTGCGCGGTGATCTCGACACCCTCGGCGTCCTCACCGACGACGCGCGGCAGCGACATCAGCTTCAGCGCGTCGGCCAGCGTCACCGTGTCCAGCGACATCGACTTGAAGAGCGAGGCGGTCCGCGGCTTCACCGCGTTCTTGCCGGTCTTCGGGGTGCCCTCGGGCAGCACCTCGGTGACGTACGGGCCGTAGCGCCCGTCCTTGGCGATGATCTGGTTCCCGCTGACCGGGTCCGCACCGAGTTCGAAGTCGCCGCTCGGCTTGGCCAGCAGCTCCTCCGCGTACTCGACGGTCAGTTCGTCGGGCGCCAGGTCCTCGGGGACGTCCGCGCGCTGGTGGCCCTCGGAGTCCTTCTCGCCGCGCTCGATGTACGGGCCGTACCGGCCGACGCGGAGCTTGATGTCGTTGCCGACGGGGAACGAGGAGATCTCCCGGGCGTCGATGGCACCGAGGTCGGTGACGAGCTCCTTGAGCCCGCCGAGGTGGTCGCCGTCGCCGTTGCCCGCGTCGGAGGCCTTTCCGGCACCGGCCGCCTCGTCCCCGGCGGTCGCACCGAAGTAGAAACGCCTCAGCCACGGCACGGACTGGGCCTCACCGCGTGCGATGCGGTCGAGGTCGTCCTCCATGCGGGCCGTGAAGTCGTAGTCGACCAGCCGGCCGAAGTGCTTCTCCAGCAGGTTGACCACGGCGAACGAGAGGAACGACGGCACGAGCGCCGTCCCCTTCTTGAACACGTATCCGCGGTCGAGAATCGTCCCGATGATCGAGGCGTACGTCGACGGACGGCCGATCTCGCGCTCTTCGAGCTCCTTGACCAGCGAGGCCTCGGTGTACCGGGCCGGCGGCTTCGTCGCATGGCCGTCGACGGAGATCTCGTCCGAGGTCAGCGCGTCGCCCTCGGTGACCTGCGGCAGGCGGCGCTCACGGTCGTCGAGCTCGGCGTTCGGGTCGTCGGCGCCTTCGACGTACGCCTTCATGAAGCCGTGGAAGGTGATCGTCTTGCCGGACGCCGAGAACTCGGCGTCCCGGCCGTCGCTCGCCCGGCCGCCGATCTTGACCGTGACGGAGTTACCGACCGCGTCCTTCATCTGGGAGGCGACGGTCCGCTTCCAGATCAGTTCGTAGAGCCGGAACTGGTCGCCGGTGAGGCCGGTCTCGGCAGGGGTGCGGAAGCGGTCCCCGGAGGGACGGATCGCCTCGTGCGCCTCCTGCGCGTTCTTGACCTTGGCGGCGTACGTGCGCGGCTTGTCCGGCAGGTAGTTCGCCCCGTACAACTGCGTGACCTGGGCACGGGCCGCGGAGATCGCGGTGTCCGAGAGGGTCGTGGAGTCGGTACGCATATACGTGATGAAGCCGTTCTCGTACAGCTTCTGCGCGACCTGCATGGTGGCCTTGGCCCCGAAGCCCAGCTTCCGGCTCGCCTCCTGCTGGAGGGTCGTCGTACGGAAGGGTGCGTACGGAGAACGGCGGTACGGCTTCGACTCGACGGACCGTACGGCGAACGCGGAGTCGGCGAGCGCGGCGGCCAGGGCGCGGGCGTTCGTCTCGTCCAGGTGCAGCGTCTGGCCGGAGCCGGACTTGAGCTGCCCGTCCGGACCGAAGTCGCGGCCCTGGGCGATACGGCGCCCGTCAACCGCGCTGAGGCGTGCGGTGAGCGTCGAGGGATCGGAGGCGTCACCGGTGCGGCCGGTGGCGAACGTGCTGGTCAGGTCCCAGTACTCGGCGGAGCGGAAGGCGATGCGCTCGCGCTCCCGCTCGACGACGAGGCGGGTGGCGACGGACTGGACACGGCCCGCCGACAGGCGCGGCATGACCTTCTTCCACAGGACCGGCGAGACCTCGTAGCCGTAGAGACGGTCGAGGATCCGGCGGGTTTCCTGGGCGTCGACCATGCGCTGGTTGAGCTCGCGCGGGTTGGCGACGGCTGCCCGGATCGCGTCCTTGGTGATCTCGTGGAAGACCATCCGGTGGACCGGGACCTTGGGCTTGAGCACTTCCTGCAGGTGCCACGCGATGGCTTCGCCCTCACGGTCCTCATCGGTGGCGAGGAAGAGTTCGTCCGACTCGGCCAGTAGCTGCTTGAGCTTCCTGACCTGGGCCTTCTTGTCGGCATTGACGACATAGATGGGCTGGAAGTCGTTCTCGACGTCGACGCCGAGCCGGCGCACCTCGCCGGTGTACTCGTCCGGCACCTCCGCGGCGCCGTTCGGGAGGTCGCGGATGTGCCCGACGCTCGCCTCGACGACGTATCCGGGGCCGAGATAGCCCTTGATCGTCTTCGCCTTGGCAGGCGACTCGACGATGACGAGTCGGCGGCCGCCCTGTGCGGTCTCGCTGGTCGGGGACAACTTCGCTCTTCTCTCCGGTCGACGCTCGGTGGGCATCCGGGCAGCGCGATCGCGCTGCCGACAGTGCTGTCGCTGCGGAGTGTGACGGTACAACCCGCCCCCGTGTCAAACGGCAAAAGCCCGCAACGGCCACTCGAACGGTAACCCGACTTCCGCCTTTCCTGCCGCCCGGCCCGCTCGGTCCGTCGCGTACAGGGCCGCTGCCTGCGGGTTTCGGAGGGGCTGTGGCCGCCCTTCGGGTGCCGGGGGCGAGGTGCGGGCAGGCCGGGCGTGTTCCGGGTCCACCCCGGGCGGTGAGCGGCTCACGGCAGATTCGGACGCGCATTCATACACGTGTTCAAACGGGCACTTCAGACACGCGTTTCAGACATGCGTCTGAAACGCGTGCTTCAGACGCATGTGAAGCACCACACCCCGAGGACGAGGAAAACTACGCCGAACACAGTGGCGAGTACGGCGGAAACGACGGGGCTAGCCCTGTGCGCCACCGGCGCGCGGTGCAGCACGCACGCCCCCGTCCACAGCAGCAGCGCGGCACCGAACAGCGCGAATGCCGTTCCGGCGAAGATCGCAGGTCCGCTCTCCATGTCCGTACGCCTCTCTGTCCCCCCGGCGCGGACCGGGGTGGGTACCCGCGGGGTCACACCGCGCCGCACGGCTTCGTGTCGCACCGTTTCGGGGGAGGCTCGCACCACGGGACGTCGGCGACGCGAACCCCGGGTGAACAGCGGGTCGGGGCTGTGAACACGTCATCCGTACGTGCGGCCGGCGACGGACAACTCACGTGCTGCTTCGGCGGCGTGGGCCGGCGCCAGGCCGAACGTGGCACACCCCACCGCCGCGGCGAGCACGACCGCGGCCAACCCGGGCAGAACGCGAACCGGAACCCGCAGACCGAGCAGCAGACATGCGGCGCAGACCATGAAGACGCTGATGACAAGGCCGTTCAGCACATACTGCAGTGCACCGCCGAATCAGAGCGGAGCCCGGTTTCGGCGGCTCAGCAGCCCCGCGCCGGGGGATGGCTCGTCCGGCCCGATCGGGTCATCCGGCCCGATCAGATCATCCGGCTGGTCGGCCGGCCGGGGGCACCGGTTCCAGGAAGCCCTCCTCGACCAGCAGCCGGATGGCCTGCGGGGTGCGGTCGCGCAGCAGCACCGGGTCCTCGTTCATCAGCTGGGCGATGGCGTCGAGGATCCGGCCCGCGGGCAGCGATCCGTCGCACACGCCGGCGAATCCGGCGCCGACCGCGTCGACCTTCGTCGCGCGTCGCATACCCCGGTTCTGACGGAGCACCACGTGCTCGGGATCCTCCGCACCCGGCAGCCCGACCTGCTCCTGCATGACCTCGTCGGCGAGGGTGAAGTAGCCGGCCAGGAGCGCGGCGTCGTCCTGGTCGCGCAGATAGTCCTGACGGGCGAAGTGCGTCTCGATGGCCGGTCCGAGCGGCTGCTCCACCGCGTGCGGCCACTCCTCGATCACGATCGACGGGTACCCGGCGGCCGCCGCGGCGGACTTCCGCAGTGTGATCCAGCCGAAGCCGACGCCCTTGGTCCCACTGGCCTCGAACTCGTCCAGCCAGGCGTTGTACCGCGCGGCGTACTCCGCGGGCTCCGTGCGGTGGTCGCCACTGTCGCGCAGCCACAGCTCCGCGTACTGCGTGACGTCCTGGACCTCGCGCTGCACGACCCAGGCGTCACAGCCGTTCGGCACCCAGGAACGCAGCCGGTCCTGCCACTCCTCGTCCTCCGTGTGCTGCCAGTTGGCCAGGAAGTGGGCGTATCCGCCCTCGTTCAGCCGGGCGCCGGTCTGCTGCACCAGGGTCCGGCACAGGTCGTCGCCCGCCATGCCGCCGTCGCGGTAGGTGAGCCGGGCGCCGGGCGAGATGACGAAGGGCGGGTTGGAGACGATCAGGTCGTACGTCTCGCCGGCGACGGGTTCGTAGAGGGACCCCTCGCGCAGATCGGCCGGGGCGGCGCCGGACAGGGCGAGCGTGAGTCGGGTGAAGCCGAGGGCGCGCGGGTTGAGGTCAGTGGCGGTGACCCTGGTGGCGTGCTGCGAGGCGTGCAGCGCCTGGATGCCGGAGCCCGTACCGATATCGAGGGCGGAGGCGACGGGTCCGCGCACGGTGATCCCGGCGAGGGTGGTGGACGCGCCGCCGATGCCGAGGACGACGCCCTCCTCGTGCGAGCCGATGCCGCCCGCGCCGCCGACGGCGCAGCCCAGGTCGGAGACGATGAACCAGTCCTGGCCGTCCGGCCCGCTGTACGGCCGCACGTCGACGGACGCGCGCACCTCGCCGTCCGACTCGGTCAGCCAGCCGTCCGCCACGCATTCCGGCAGCGGCAGCACGGCAGCCGCCCGCCCGGCCGGAACCGGGTGCTGGAGGAGGAAGAGCCGCACCAGCGTGTCGAGCGGCGCCTCCCCCGGGGTGGCACGCAGCGCCGGAACGGTCTCGCTGCGGGCGAGCGCGGCGTAGGCGGGCGCACCGAGCAGGTCGAGGAGCCCATCGGCGGTGAAGGCGGCGGCGAGCAGGGCTTCGCGGAGCCGGGTCGCATGGTCGGGTGCGGGAAGGCTGGTCTTACTCACGTGACCCATTGTGGCGGCTCCCACTGACAACGGCAGCGGCCCGCCGGCCCGTCAGGGGCCGCCGGGCCGGTCGCACGACCGCCGGCCGGCGGTCGTACAGCTGCTCGTTCGGGGTATGCGGCCGCGGCCGGGGGCTGCCCGGTTACGACTTCTCGCTGGGCGAGGCGGCAGAGGACGCCTCCTTCGATGCCTTCGAGTCCTTCGGTTCCCCGGAGTCCTTCGAGGAGCCGGCCGACGGCGATGCCGAGGCCGTCGGCTTCTGGCAGCCCTCCTGCTTGGCCATCGCGGTGCCGACCTTGCCGGACTGGAGCTTCTTCAGCGCCTGGTCACCGTTGGTGCTGATCTTGTTCAGCTCGTCAGCGATGCCCTTGAGGCCGTCGGCGAACTTCGCCTGGTCCTTCGTGTCGAGATCATCGACCTTCTTCTGCAGATTCGCGTAGGCCGCGGAGGAGGCGTTGAGCTCCTTCACGGCCTCCTTCTGCGTGGTCTCACCGTTGTCGACCGGCGGCGGGCCCGCCGAGTCGACCGCCGAGCCCAGTGCCTTGTAGGCCTGGGAGATCTGCTGGAAGGCGGCCGAGTCGGTCTCCTGGACGTCGGCGGGCTTGCTGTTGTCGGCGGTCTGCTGCTGGATGGAGGCGTTGGCGTTCGCGATCTTCTGCAGCTGGGGCTGGACCTGGTCGCAGACCTTCTTGGCCCAGTCGTTCACCTTGTTGTCGCTGTCGTCGCTGCAGCCCGACAGCGTAAGTACCAGTACCGCACCGCCGGACAGCGCGGCCGCAAGCTTCTTGTTCACCGGATTGGTCCCTTCCAAGGCTCTCGGCCCCGGAACTTACACGGCGAGCGCCCTTCATCCGGGCGCCCGGCGTCCCATGGGTGACCTTTTGAAGCCATTTGCACCAAGCGAAACATGGGAGATACAACTCACCCACATGGCCCCCACATACAGGAACACCTGAACGAACAAGCACTCGTTCGGACAGCCCAACGGGCGGACGAAGCATCAGAATGCCTCGCCCGCCCGCCCGTTCGTCATTTCGGTCGCCCATTGACCTCAGGCAGTCCGGCTGGGGTGTCCCGGAGCGTCGCCGACGCGGGTCTTCTCGGACGGCCGCCTCACTGAACGGCCGCCGGGTCGGCCGGCCTGGCCGAGCTGCCCCCGTCCTCACCTCCGGAGTCGCCGTCGTCCCCCACGGCGATCCCGCGCCGCTTGGAGACGTAGACCGCACCGACGATGACCGCGATGGCGAGCGCGGCCACCACCGCGCGCACCCCGGCGCTCGCGTCCTCGCCGTAGCTGAACTTCACCACCGCGGGCGCGATGAGCAGCGCCACCAGGTTCATCACCTTGAGCAAGGGGTTGATCGCCGGCCCGGCCGTGTCCTTGAACGGGTCGCCGACCGTGTCGCCAATGACGGTCGCGGCATGGGCGTCGCTCCCCTTGCCGCCGTGATGCCCGTCCTCGACGAGCTTCTTGGCGTTGTCCCACGCACCGCCGGAGTTGGCGAGGAAGACCGCCATCAGCGTCCCGGTGCCGATCGCGCCGGCGAGATACGAACCGAGCGCCCCGACCCCGAAGCTGAAGCCGACCGCGATCGGCGCCAGCACCGCCAGCAGACCGGGCGTAGCCAGCTCGCGCAACGCGTCCTTGGTGCAGATGTCGACGACGCGTCCGTACTCCGGCTTCTCGGTGTAGTCCATGATCCCGGGGTGCTCGCGGAACTGCCGGCGCACCTCGTAGACCACGGCCCCGGCGGACCGGGACACCGCGTTGATGGCCAGGCCGGAGAAGAGGAAGACGACCGCCGAGCCGACGATCAGGCCCACCAGGTTGTTGGGCTGCGAGATGTCCAGGCTCAGCCCCATCTCCCCGGCCGAGGCGCCGACGTCGTCGACCGCGGTGGCGATCGCGTCACGGTAGGAACCGAAGAGCGCCGCCGCCGCCAGAACGGCGGTGGCGATGGCGATGCCCTTGGTGATGGCCTTGGTGGTGTTGCCGACGGCATCCAGATCGGTGAGGACCTGGGCACCGGCGCCGGTGACGTCGCCGGACATCTCGGCGATGCCCTGAGCGTTGTCGGAGACCGGACCGAAGGTGTCCATGGCGACGATGACCCCGACGGTGGTGAGCAGTCCGGTCCCGGCCAGCGCCACTGCGAAGAGCGCCAGCATGATCGACGTACCACCGAGCAGGAACGCCCCGTAGACGCCGAGCCCGATCAGCAGCGCGGTGTAGACGGCGGACTCCAGGCCGATGGAGATGCCGGCGAGTACGACGGTGGCCGCTCCGGTCAGCGAGGATTTACCGATGTCCCTGACGGGGCGCCGGTTGGTCTCGGTGAAGTACCCCGTCAACTGCTGGATCAGGGCCGCGAGCACGATGCCGATGGCAACGGCGACCAGGGCGAAGAGCCGTGGATCCCCGCCGTGCGAGGTGATCGACGTATCGGTGACACCGTCCAGATCCGCGTACGAGGACGGCAGGTAGACGAAGACCGCGACCGCCACCAGGACGAGCGAGATGACCGCCGAGATGAAGAACCCGCGGTTGATGGCGGTCATCCCGCTGCGGTCGCTGCGCCGCGGGGCGACCGCGAATACGCCGATCATCGCGGTGATCACGCCGATCGCGGGCACGATCAGGGGAAAGGCCAGCCCCGCGTCACCGAAAGCGGCCTTGCCGAGGATGAGCGCGGCGACCAGCGTCACGGCATACGACTCGAAGAGGTCGGCCGCCATGCCCGCGCAGTCCCCGACGTTGTCACCCACGTTGTCGGCGATGGTGGCGGCATTGCGCGGATCGTCCTCCGGAATACCCTGTTCCACCTTGCCGACCAGGTCGGCACCGACGTCGGCGGCCTTGGTGAAGATGCCGCCGCCGACCCTCATGAACATCGCGATCAGCGCCGCACCGAGCCCGAAGCCCTCCAGCACCTTGGGCGCGTCGGCGGCGTAGCCGAGCACCACGCAGGAAGCGCCCAGGAGGCCGAGGCCCACGGTGATCATGCCGACCACGCCGCCGGTACGAAATGCGATCTTCATCGCTTTGTGCGAAACGGCGGTGAGATCCTTTTCCGGTTCGCCTTCCGCGGGAGTCGCCTCACGCGCGGCGGCGGCCACCCGCACATTGCTCCGAACGGCAAGCCGCATCCCGATGTATCCGGTGGCCGCCGAGAAAAGCGCACCCACCAGGAAGAACACCGAACGGCCCGCTCGCTGCGACCAGTTGTCGGCCGGAAGCAGCAGAAGCAGGAAGAAGACCACGACGGCGAAGATGCCTACCGTTCGCAACTGCCGTGCCAGATAGGCATTTGCGCCTTCCTGGACGGCCCCCGCGATCTCCTTCATGCGGTCGGTGCCCTCACCGGCCGCCAGCACCTGGCGTGCCAGCAGCTGGGCGACCAGCAGTGCCGCGACAGCGACGACCGCGACGACGATCACGATGACGCGGTTGTCATCGGTGAGTACCGCTGCCGCGAGAGTGGTGGGTGGGTCGGAAAGTGCGGAAAACTGCGTCAGTTCTGCCAGTGGTGTGGTGCCGAACCCCGCCATACGTCCTCCTTGACGCTCAGCGCTCAAGACGTGGACGGATTGTAGGTAGCAGAACACGATCAAAACAGTGCGCGGTAAATGTAATTGACCTTCATCCACCTAACGGCAATTGATCACCTCTGCCGACTGGACCGAATGCAGTAATGGGGCAGACGCATTGTCCGTAGATCACCGATCAAGCAGAAATGAAAAAAGGCCCTGCTCAGCAGGGCCTCGAAAAACTGATCAGGGGTGACGCCCACGCCACCGGGCCGGCCGAACCGCCCCGGGACGCGCCCCACTCAGGGCAGTACGGTCGCCGGCGTCTTCGGCCAGCTCATCCGGATGACTCCGCCGTCCGCACCGGATCTGACTTCCACGTCGTCGACCAGACCGCTGATGACCGCGAGGCCCATCTCGTCCTCGCCGTCGCCCTCCGGATCAGGTTCCGGCTCGTCCGGTCCCACACCGGGCGTGGCGCCGCCGCGTCCGGACGTGCCGGGTACGGCCCCGTCGCTGCCGGGGCCCGGCACCTCGTCGGCGACCTCGATGGAGAAGGACTTCTCCTCCTCGGTCAGGACGACCGTGACGGGAGCGGTGATGCCATGGCTGCGGTGCAGCCCGACTGCACGGCTGCAGGCTTCTCCCACGGCGAGTCTGACCTCGTCGAGCACGGCCTCGTCGACCCCGGCCCGGCGCGCCACGGCAGCCGCCACGAGGCGGGCCGTTCTGACGTGTTCGGGCTGGGCGCTGAAGCGAAGTTCAACGGTGGCCATGCGATCCCCTCGAACGTACGTGTGTGCATCCCAGGAACCGGGCGGGTGGCCCGGCACTCCTGCGCTCTTCTTTCCGGACACCGCCGACCGGCACACCTGCCCGGCAACCGCCGGACACCGGCCCGACGGATGATGTCCGGACAACATTCGGCCGCTGCCTTACGGCTGACGGCTGACGGCTGACGGCTGACGGCTGACGGCTGATCCGATCGTGTGAGCGACCGGCCGGCAAATGGACCGGCAAATAGATCAGCCGACGACCGCCGACCGAGTGACAGGCCGATGCCTGACACCGGAATCGCCAGCCACCGGAATCACCGGCCACTGGAGTCACCAGCCGCCGACGAACCGCCGCCATCACTCCGGCTGTCTTCCTCCGGAGCTACCAACGGCATCGACTGCGGTGGCACCCGCTGCCGCCGGACCGGCCCTGGAGCCGATCCGACCGCGGGGCCGTCAGTCGGTTGCCGCAACGGCCTCGTCGACCGTGGTGTGAATCGGGAACACCTTGGTCAGGCCGGTGATCCGGAAAATCTTGAGAATGCGCTCCTGGTTGCAGACCAGGCGCAACGAGCCCTCATGGGCCCGCACACGCTTCAAGCCGCCCACGAGCACGCCGAGGCCGGTGGAGTCGAGAAAGTCGACGCCTTCCATGTCGACAACCAAGTGGTAGCTGCCGTCATTCACCAACTCGACCAACTGCTCGCGCAGCTTGGGCGCGGTATACACATCAATCTCGCCACCGACCTCGACGACCGTACGGTCGCCACCAGGGCCGGACACATTGCGAGTCGACAAGGACAGGTCCACGGATCCTCCAGCACCTTGCTATCGAGCGGTCGCCCCTCGGTCTCCCCGGCGGAGCCAGGGGACGGATCGCCAGCCGCGATGGCATTCAATCACTTACCAGCTGCCATGCACGACGCCTTGGGACCATTGTCCGCCTCGCCAGTGACACACTCGGTGCCGATGGCCAAGAATCACCGCCCCAGTCGACCGCCCGAGAGCGGGGGCTCCCGCCCCTCTCCGGACATGGTCCTCGACCGGCTCGCCGCAGGGGCGAACCGGTCCGCGCGCATCACTCATACGGAGCACTTGCCCCCGCGTGCGGGAACCCATGCCATCTGGCCCGATCGCATCCGTCCAGAAGTGATCGCCGCCATCCAGAAGGCCGGAATCGATCATCCCTGGGCCCATCAGGCGGCTGCGGCGGAGCACGCGCTGGACGGCGAGTCGGTCGTCATCGCCACCGGAACCGCCTCCGGCAAGTCGCTGGCCTACCTCGCCCCGGTCCTCAGCGCCCTCCTGGACGGCTCCGAGGCTCCCAACGGCCGTGGCGCGACCGCCCTCTACCTCGCCCCCACCAAGGCCCTGGCCGCGGACCAGAGGCGCTCGGTGAAGGAACTCGCGGCCCCGCTGGGCAACGGGATCCGTCCCGCGGTCTACGACGGCGACACCCCCGTCGAGGAACGCGAATGGGTACGCCAGTACGCCAACTACGTCCTCACCAACCCCGACATGCTGCACCGCGGGATACTCCCGTCCCACCCCCGCTGGTCCTCCTTCCTGCGCGCCCTGCGCTACGTCGTCATCGACGAGTGCCACACCTACCGAGGTGTCTTCGGCTCCCACGTCGCCCAGGTGGTGCGCCGACTACGCCGCCTGTGCGCCCGCTACGGCGCCGATCCCGTCTTCCTCCTGGCCTCCGCCACCGCGGCGGAGCCCTCGGCCGCGGCGGGCCGCCTCACCGGCCTCCCGGTCGTCGAGGTCGCCGACGACGCCTCCCCGCGCGGCGAACTGGTCTTCGCCCTGTGGGAGCCGCCCCTGACCGAGCTGCACGGCGAGAAGGGCGCCCCCGTGCGCCGCACCGCCACGGCGGAGACCGCGGACCTGCTCACCGATCTGACCGTGCAGGGCGTGCGCTCGGTCGCCTTCGTGCGCTCCCGGCGGGGCGCCGAACTCATCTCCGTCATCGCCAAGGAACGCCTCGCGGAGATCGACCGCTCCCTGCCCGCCCGCGTCGCCGCCTACCGCGGGGGGTATCTCCCCGAGGAACGCCGAGCCCTGGAACGCGCCCTGCACTCCGGCCAGCTGCTCGGCCTCGCCGCCACCACCGCCCTCGAACTCGGCATCGACGTCTCCGGCCTGGACGCCGTCGTCATAGCGGGCTACCCCGGTACGAGGGCTTCACTGTGGCAACAGGCCGGCCGCGCGGGACGAGCGGGCCAGGGCGCCCTCGCCATCCTGGTGGCCCGTGACGACCCGCTGGACACCTTCCTCGTCCACCACCCCGAGGCACTCTTCCAGCAGCCCGTGGAGTCGACCGTCCTCGATCCGGACAACCCGTACGTCCTGGCCCCCCATCTGTGTGCCGCCGCAGCGGAGCTGCCGCTCACCGGACCCGACCTGGAGCTCTTCGGGCCCGCCACGGCCGAACTGCTGCCCCAGCTGGAAGCCGCGAAGCTGCTCCGCAAACGACCCTCGGGCTGGCACTGGACCCGGCGGGAACGGGCCGCCGACCTCACCGACATCCGGGGCGAGGGCGGCCGCCCCGTCCAGATCGTCGAGGAGGGCACCGGGAGGCTGCTGGGCACCGTCGACGAGTCCGCCGCCCACACCGCCGTCCACGAGGGCGCCGTCCACCTCCACCAGGGCCGCACCTACCTGGTCCGGAAACTGGACCTGGAGGACTCGGCGGCACTGGTCGAGGAGGCGAATCCGCCGTACTCGACGACCGCACGCGACACCACCGCCATCGCCGTCCTGGAGACCGACACCGAGATCCCGTGGGGCGACGGGCGCCTCTGCTACGGCTCCGTGGAGGTCACCAACCAGGTCGTCTCCTTCCTCCGTCGCAAACTGATCAGCGGCGAGGTGCTCGGCGAGACCAAACTGGACCTTCCGCCCCGCACCCTGCGCACCCGCGCCGTGTGGTGGACGGTCACCCAGGACCAGCTCGACACCGCCCGGATCAACCCGGAGATCCTGGGTGGCGCGCTGCACGCCGCCGAACACGCGTCGATCGGGATGCTGCCGCTCTTCGCCACCTGCGACCGCTGGGACATCGGCGGCGTGTCCGTACCGCTGCACCCGGACACCCTGTTGCCGACAGTCTTCGTGTACGACGGCCACCCCGGAGGTGCCGGGTTCGCCGAACGCGCCTTCCACACCGCGCGCGGCTGGCTGACCGCCACGCGTCAGGCCATCGCTTCCTGCGAGTGCGACGCGGGCTGCCCGTCCTGCATCCAGTCCCCGAAGTGCGGCAACGGCAACGAACCGCTGCACAAACGCGGCGCCGTACGCCTGCTCACCGAGCTCCTCCGATCCGCACCTCCCGACCAGGGTTTGGGGGGCTCGGTGCCACCGGACCCGCGCTCGGCGGCACCGGACCGATCAACCGTGTCAGGGCCCTCGGCGACACCGGCGCCGCCATCTGCACCGGACCCGTCACCGGCACCAAGCCCGCCCGAACCGGACGCCCCTCACGACCCCCCGGACTCCCCGACGGCCCTGTAGCCACAGGAGCCGTCGTCGCCGGCCCCGCCCGGGACCTGACCTCCGGTGCGTACGGCCCGAGCCGCACCCGGACCGCCACATCGGCGATCTCCCCCTGCACGGCACACCGCACCACTTCCGCCCCCTGCGCGCCGGCAACCTGCTGGGCGGCCCGGCATGCCGCGGCTGCTCCCTCCAAGGCCCGGTCGGCCGCGGCCAAGGCAGCCAGATCGGCCGCGCCTCCGGCCCGGTGCCGAGCCACCACCACCTGCCCGAGCGCCAGCACCACCGCGAACACCGTGCACAGCGTCACCGTGGCCACCGCAGCCCACACGGTGGCCAGTCCCCGGTCCCGCCGCTCACAGCGCCTGTAGCGCCCGCAGAGCCCCTGTAGCCACTCGCCAGGCGCTCGCCGACCCAGCCGCATCATGGCGTCGCCCCCACCATGTCCTCCGCCGACGCCACGGCCTCCGCTCTCAGCGTGACGGCCAGCGGCCCGGGGCCCGGAGTCGGTGCGGTCACCCTGACCCGCCACAGTGCCCCGGTCCGTCGTACCTCGACCCCCGCCCGGCCCGGCGCCGCCGAGAGGGCGGCCTCCCGCACCTGTGCCTCCGGCTCGGAGCGGGCCGCCGCCCGTGCGCCGGCCCGTGCCGCGTCCACACACCGGATCTGGGCCGATGCGGCCATCAGGGCCCACAACAGGGCGAGGGTGAACACCACCAGCACCGGAATC
Source organism: Streptomyces sp. NPDC050423 (assembly GCF_040655445.1). Taxonomy (NCBI): domain Bacteria; kingdom Bacillati; phylum Actinomycetota; class Actinomycetes; order Kitasatosporales; family Streptomycetaceae; genus Streptomyces; species Streptomyces sp. NPDC050423. The sequence goes on along the minus strand of NZ_JBFAJY010000011.1, from coordinate 34,617 downwards.
GTCATGGCGGCCTCTGCCGTCACCGCACCCCGGTCACTCCACATCCCCACCGGCCCGGATCGCTCCCCGGACCCTTCCCCGGACCCCGGCACCACCACTGCGCCGCGCTCAGATGCGCCGCGCTCAGAACTTCGCATCGAGGGCGCCCTTGAGCAGCGATTGCAACTGCGCCATGACCGGTGCGCTGGTGACCACCTTGTAGAGCACCGCAGCGAACGCACAGGCGGCGATCGTGCCCACCGCGTATTCGGACGTCGTCATGCCCCTGTCGGCCCGAGTCCGGCTTACCAGACTCCGCACCCGATCCATTACTTTCCGCATCATTTCAAACCCCCACGAGATGGTTTTCCATCGAAATTGACCAAGTAATCTCATTTGCCTCTATTGGCGCGTCAGGGATTCAGCAATCCCGTCGCCAGACCGATCACCACGGGCGCCACCCCCACCGTGAGAAACGCGGGAAGGAAGCAGAGCCCGACAGGCGCGGTGATCAGCACGCCGGCCCTCTGCGCACGCGTCACCGCTGCGCTCGACCGCTCGGCGCGCATCGCTTCGGCCAGCCTGGAGACCGGCTCCGCCGCCGGAGCGCCGGTCGCAGCGGCCCGGTCCAGACAGCGCGCCAGCGCGGCAGCGCCCGGTACCTCCCCGAATCTCCCCCAGGCGACGGCAGGGTCCCCACCGAGCCGGATCTCCGCCGCCGTGCGCGCCAGTTGCTCACCGACCGGCCCTCCCAGCGACTCCCCCACCGCCTCTGCCGCCTCTCGCGGACCGGCCCCGACGGAGATACAGGCCGCCAGCAGATCGGCAGCCAGCGGGAGCTGACGTATGGCCTCCGCGGCCCTCGCCGCCTCCTGCGCCGCGTCATGCGGCGCGTTTCCCTGCCGAGCCCGCTGCCACCGCCAGGCGCCGTACCCCGCCGCCAGGCCAACCGCCCACCCCAGCAGGCCACCCACCAGAATCCAGCCCGCCGGCACGACACCCAGCGCCACCGCCCACAGCCTGACCGGGGCACCGGCCACCAGCCGGCCGAGCCGCCGCGGTACCCGGCCGACTGTGCCGGCACGGCCGCCAGGACGTACCGGACCCAGCTCGTCGACCGCCAGAACCGTCGCTCCCCTGCACCGCACCCGCCGCCCGGTCCGCCGACGGGCCAGGGCGAGCGCCGACTGGGTACACACAACCGCCGCCGACCCGACGACCCCCACCCTGTGGACAACTTCACCGAACGCGGCGCTCATACCGCTTCTCCCGCCCGGACGATCCGGCCGGCCCAGAGCAGACCGGCCGCCTCCAGCAGGCCGCCCGCCACCAGACAGACCAGTCCGGCCGAACTGTGCAGCAGCACCTTCAGCGGCTCCGCCCCGAGCGCGGCGCCAAGCCCCATGCCCAGCACGGGCAACAGAGCCAGCACCACGACCGTCGACCACGCACCGGCCAGTTGCGCCCGCAGTTCTTCCCGCCGACGCCGCTCGGCCCGTAACGCGCCCTCCAGCCGGTCCAGACCGGCCGCGAGTCCGGCCCCGCCGTCCACCGCCACCCGCCAGCAGGCGGCCACTCCGGCGAGCCCGTCCAGACCCGGTTCGCACGCCGCCTGCCCCAGCGCTCCCGGGACATCGCCCCCGAACTGCGCTGCGGCCGACACCCCCGCCTCCGCCGCGCCCATCGCCCCCGTTCCGCGGACCGCGACGAGCAGCGCCTGCCCCGGTTCGCGGCCGGCCCTCAGCTCACCCACCACCGCACCGCACAGGTCCACCACTCCGTCGGCCCGGCGCTCCCGGTCCTCGCGCAACTCCCTTCTCCGCAGCCACCGCCGCACCAACGGCACCGCGGCCGCCCCCGCGACGATCGGCAGCACGGACTCACCAAGAGCCCCCAGGGCCAGGGCCACCGGCAGACACAGCCACTCCCGCCGCCCTCTCAGCCACACCTGGAGCCGTCTCCGACCGCTCTCCCATCGCTTCCCCAGCGGCGACTCCGCAGCCCCTTCGTCGAACAACACCCTCGCTCGCCGCGGCCCTTGGTCCCGCCCGGCCACCACCAGCCAGGCCGCTGCTCCCGCACACAGTGCTGCCGCACGCACCGCCTCCGGCATCCCCACCTCTGCCGCACCACCGGTCACAGCTCACCCCCGATCAGGGACCGCAGCCGCTCCCAGCCCCGCTCCCGCTCGAATCCGACCGCACCCCAGCGCAGTGCCGGTACGGTCACCACCAGCCCCGCCGCGTCCCGCTCCAGAACATGGACCTCGGCGATCCGCCGCCGCCCGGACCGGTCCCGCACGAGATGAACCACCACGGACAGCGCCGCCGCCAGCTGGCTGTGAAGAGCCGTCCGGTCCAGTCCCGCCGCCGTCCCCAACGCCTCCAGCCGGGCCGGGATATGCTCGGCCGCGTTTGCGTGAACCGTTCCTGATCCGCCCTCATGGCCGGTATTCAGCGCAGCCAGCAGCTCGGTGACCTCCGCGCCCCGCACCTCCCCGACCACCAGCCTGTCGGGCCGCATGCGCAGGGCCTGTCGCACCAGGTCCCGGAGCGTCACCCGCCCGGCGCCCTCCTGGTTGGCAGGACGGGACTCCAGCCGTACGACGTGCGGATGGTCCGGGCGCAGCTCGGCGGAGTCCTCGGCGAGCACAATCCGCTCCCGCTCCCCCACCGCACCCAGCAGGCTCGCGAGGAGCGTTGTCTTCCCGGCCCCCGTTCCTCCACTGATGAGGTAGGAGACCCGGGCCTCCACCAGTGCCCGCAGCACCCGGTCACCACCTGGGGGTACGGTCCCCGCCGCAACCAGCTCGGCCAGCGAGAAGGCCTTGGGCCGGACCACCCGCAAGGACAGGCAGGTCGATCCGACCGACACGGGTGGCAGCACGGCGTGCATCCGGGTCCCGTCCGGAAGCCGCGCATCCACCCAGGGCCTGGCATCGTCCAGGCGCCGTCCCGCCACGGCTGCGAGCCGCTGCGCGAGCCTGCGCACCGCCGCCGCGTCGGCGAAGGTCACCCCGGTGAGTTCGAGTCCGCGGCCCCGGTCCACCCACACCCGGTCGGGCGCGGACACCAGAACGTCGGTGACCGCCGGATCCACGAGGAGCGGCTCCAGCACGCCGGTCCCGATCAGCTCTCCGCGCAACTCATCTGCGGCACACAGCACTTCGGCGTCCCCGAGCAGTCGCCCCTGCGCCCGCAGCGCGGCCGCGACTCCGGCCGGGGTCGGCGCCGCTCCGCTCTGCGCCAGCCGCTGCCGAACGGCGTCGAGCAGCGCCTCGGTCATGAGGCACCTCCGGCGGCCGGTCCACCGGCGCCCTCACCGGCGAGCGCCCGGTCCCAGAAGGCCGAGCAGAACCTGGCAAGCGGTCCGCGAGCGCTGCCGCCGGGCGGCTCACCCATGTCCTGCTCGGCCAGCAGGCCTTGCTCCAAGGGGAGTTCACCGGCCAGCGGGAGCCCCATGGCGTGCGCCACCCATTGTTCGTCGAGGCCGGAGGCGTACGGCCCGCGCGCCACGACCCGGAGGTCGTCGAGCACCATCCCAGCCATCGACGCCACGCGTTTCGCCGCCGCGACCGCCCGCAGTTCCCCGGGCACCACCACAAGTCCGAGGTCCATTTGCGCAAGGGCCTCGGCCACCGCCTCGTCGACACGGCGCGGCAGATCGACGACCACCACCCCACCGAGCCTCCGCGCGGCGGCCAGAACCGCCTGCATGGCCTGCGGCGGGATGACCACCCAGTCGTCACGGCCCCAGCTGAGCACCCGCAGCCCGTGGACCGCGGGCAGCGACTCCTCCAGGGCGCCGCCACCGACCCGCCCCTTGGAGTGGGCGAAATCAGGCCACCTCATGCCCTCCGCCCGTTCGCCGCCGAGCAGCACATCGATGCCGCCGCCCAGCGGATCACCGTCGATCAGCATGGTCCGCCGCCCGATCCTCGCGGCGGTCACCGCGAGTGCGCAGGCCAGCGTGGACGCACCGGCGCCACCGCGGCCGCCGATCACTCCGACGGTGAGCGCCGGCCTGCCGACGCCTTCCGTCGCGTTGGCGATCTGATCGACGAGCCAGTTCTCCGAATCGGGCAGCCGCAGCACGTACTCGGCCCCGATCTCCACGGCCCGGCGCCAGACGTCGGGCGCGTCCTGGTCGCGCCCGACGAGCATCACGCCCCGCCTGCGAGCCGCACCACGGCACCGCAATGCCGCGTCGTCCCCGACGAGAACCATGGGTGCCCGCTCCCAGCCCCCTCGCCGGTCCGGCAGCGTGTGATGGACCTCGGGCTCCGCGCCGGCGGCCGCACACAGCCTCAGCAGATCGTCGAGCAGATCCACATCCTCGGTGACGATCAACGGCCCGTCCCGCCGCGACCCGACGGCCTGCAAACGATCCCGTGCGCTGGATTCAGCCACGATCTCAGCCCCCTTCTTCACTCACCTTCACCGCGGTTCGCGGCGATCTCGGAGCGTTCCGAGAACGGTGATTCCGGACCCCGCGGACTTCACGGGTGGAATCACGGTGCAGCGCTTCAGGAAATCGTGTGGATCTTGCTCGAAAACTGTGGACAACTCCGCCGTTGTGAATATCCCCGTAGCTCAAACCGGCGACTTCCAGAGAGCAGCCCTTCCATCACACACCGTGACGATGCATGCTGATGTGAGTTCAGCGCAGACACGGGCCACCACGGCCGAGAAGGAGGAGAAAATGCTTGATTCCGAGCGACAGAAACGCGTCCGGACATGCGACGACCCCCGCCGGGGGGGAGAGCGGGGGTCGTCCCCACGGCCGACTCGGGGGGGGAGGAGCCGGACCGGGTTAGCACGGTCGCGAACGATCCGTGACTTCCATGGTGTACCCGAGCGTCTTCTCAGGCAAACCCACACGCCGGAGTTTACGCCGAATGGTGGGCCCCTATGCTCTGCCTTGTGGAAAACTGCTTCTTGCCGCGCACAGCAGCCTTCTTTGACCTGGACAAGACGGTCATTGCGAAGTCTTCGACACTGACCTTCAGCAAGTCCTTCTATCAAGGCGGGCTGATCAACCGCCGTGCCGTACTGCGCACTGCGTACGCACAGTTCGTGTTCCTTGCCGGGGGCGCAGATCACGACCAGATGGAGCGGATGCGCGAGTATCTCTCCGCGCTCTGCAAAGGCTGGAACGTCCAGCAGGTGAAGGAAATTGTCGCCGAGACCCTTCACGATCTGATCGACCCGATCATCTACGACGAAGCGGCGACGCTCATCGAGGAACATCACACCGCAGGACGTGATGTGGTCATCGTCTCGACCTCCGGCGCCGAAGTCGTCGAACCGATCGGTGAGCTGCTCGGCGCCGACCGTGTCGTTGCCACGCGCATGGTCGTCGGCGACGACGGCTGCTTCACCGGCGAGGTGGAGTACTACGCGTACGGACCGACGAAGGCGGAGGCCATCAAGGCCCTCGCCGTGTCCGAGGGCTACGACCTCGCGCGCTGCTACGCCTACAGCGACTCCGCGACCGATGTGCCGATGCTGGAGTCCGTCGGCCATCCGCACGCGGTCAATCCGGACCGCGCCCTGCGCCGCGAGGCGACTCTCCGGGAGTGGCCGATTCTCGTCTTCGACCGCCCGGTCCGACTCAAGCAGCGGTTGCCCGACTTCTCGTTGCCGCCGCGCCCGGCACTCATGGCTGCGGCAGCGGTGGGCGCGGCCGCTCTCACCGCCGGACTGGTCTGGTACACCGCCCGCCGACGCGCCGCCGTGACATCGGCGTGACGCAGCCATCTCCCAACCCCGCCCTCGGCCACCCGGACGCCGGACGCCCCACCTCGCCCCGCCAAACCCGGTCCGCCGACCATCTGGACCACCCCGGGAATCAGCTACGGACCGTCATCACCGCACCCTGAAATCCCCGTGGCCCCAATTGATCCGACTCATCCGTAATTGAACCCAAAAGTAAAGAAGTGCCGCCAGCACTACCGCTCACCCGGCCCCTGGAGTACAAAGGAGTCAACGGCCCGCGAGACCAAGGACATCCGTGAGGATGACCTGGAACGCAGAAAAGGCCCCACGGACCGCGCATGAAAGCCGGGCACCCACGCGACGTCGACCCGTCGATTACGGGCCAGCCGCACCAGGGACGGGCAAAGCACCCGACCTGATGGGCATATATCGAGGACGCTTGGTAACCGGGTGGACATGCCAGCGGCGGTACCGAGCCCGGTACCGCCGCAACCCTTTTCCCCAGATACTGCCGCCCGGCGTCGGAACCAGCGTGAACCTCTCGGCGTCCGCTCGTTACGCGGCGCCGCGCTGGAGCGCCTCGCAGACCGCCGTCGATTCCCTGGCGCCGAGTTCCGCCGCGCGCCCGCAGTGCGCAATCCAGGCCGCCATACCCTCCGGCGTTCCCGACAGGTATCCCTCGAAAGCCGCTACGTAAGCCGCCCGCCCCTGCTCGGCATGGCCGACCTCTGCCGGGCAAATCGACTTCGGGTCGAGTCCGCTCCCGATCAGCACGATCCGCTCGGCGGTCCGCGCGACCAGACCGTTGTGCGATTCGAACGGACGCAGGGCCATCAACTCGCCGTGCACGACCGCGGCCGTCACCAGGGCAGGCGCCTCACTCCCCGAAAGAATGAGCCCGCTGAGCCCTTCCAGCCGGCCCGCCACCTCGTCGGCGCCGGGCAGCGGCGCTTCGATCAGCGGCTCATCCACCGGCTCACCCGCCAGCCGGGGCCGGCCGACGGCGTCCTCGGGCGCCGCGCCACCGGCCGCCACCAGATGCAGCCTCGCCAGCACACGCAACGGGGACTGCCGCCAGATGGAGAGCAGTTGGCCCGCCTCTGCGGTCAACCGCAGAGCGGCCCCGACCACACGCGCCTCACTGTCCCCAGTGAAGTCGGTGCGCCGGCGCACCTCTTCCAAGTTCCAGTCAGCGCCGGAGAGCGCGGCCGACCCGCGAGCGCCGCGCAGGGCCGCCTCCGAGGTGACCTCGTTGCTGCGGCGCCGCATGACACGGTGACCGTAGACGCGGTCGACCGCCTTGCGTACGGAGTCCACCGCATCCGTCACGCCCGGCAGGGTACCCAGGGTGGCGAGCGGGTCCGAGGAAGTCGTACTCATAAGTAGCGAGGCTACGCGCACCCCGCCCACCTGCCGCCCCGGAGTGGTCTTCTTCACGAAGTTCGACGACGTATAGCAATCATGCCACTACGCTAGGTGAACATGAAGATCGCTTTCGTAGGGAAGGGCGGCAGCGGCAAGACCACGCTGTCCTCGCTCTTCATCCGCCACCTTGCCGCCAATGAGGCCCACGTCGTCGCGGTGGACGCCGACATCAACCAGCATCTCGGGGCCGCGCTCGGCCTCGACGAGGAGGAGGCCGCAGCGCTGCCCGCCATGGGAGCACAGCTGCCTCTGATCAAGGAGTATCTGCGCGGCAGCAATCCCCGCATCGCTTCGGTCGAGACGATGATCAAGACAACGCCGCCCGGCGAGGGCTCGCGACTGCTCCGCGTGCGCGAGGACAACCCGATCTACGACGCATGCGCCCGCACGGTCGGGCTCGACGACGGGGACATCCGCCTGATGGCCACCGGGCCGTTCACCGAGTCGGACCTGGGGGTGGCCTGCTACCACTCCAAGGTCGGCGCAGTCGAGCTCTGCCTCAACCATCTCGTCGACGGCCCCGAGGAGTACGTCGTGGTCGACATGACCGCGGGCTCGGACTCCTTCGCCTCGGGGATGTTCACCCGCTTCGACATGACGTTCCTGGTCGCGGAGCCGACCCGCAAGGGAGTGTCGGTCTACCGCCAGTACAAGGAGTACGCGCGTGACTTCGGAGTCGCACTGAAGGTCGTGGGCAACAAGGTGCAGGGCGAGGACGACCTGGAGTTCCTGCGCGCCGAGGTCGGCGACGACCTGCTGGTAACCGTCGGCCATTCCGACTGGGTGCGGGCCATGGAGAAGGGCCGCCCCTCCCGCTTCGAGCTGCTGGAAGCGGACAACCGTATGGCTCTGCAGGCCCTGCAGAACGCCGCGGAGGACTCGTACGGGCAGCGCGACTGGGAGCGATACACGCGACAGATGGTGCATTTCCATCTGAAGAATGCTGAGAGCTGGGGCAACGAGAAGACAGGGGCCGACCTGGCGGCCCAGGTGGACCCGGCCTTCGTGCTCGACGAGCACTGCGCCCGGACCGGGGCGGCCCAACCGGCCTGACCGGCCGGCGCCCTGCCCGAGTTCGGGTACGGGCGCCCCCGGCCAGGCGCATCCTCACCTGTGGCCGTCCGGGTCGGTGGGCTTCCCGCCCGACCCGGACGGCTACCTTCGCAGCAGCCTTGCCCTGCTCCGGCTTCAGCTCCTGCTCTTGTTCCTACTCCTGCCCCTGCTCTTGTTCCCGCTCCTGCCCTACTCCTTGCCCTTGCCGGGGCTCGCGGCTCCGCCGAGGAAGGAGGCCCAGCTCTTCTCGGGTGCTTCTCCGACCTTCAGCGTGCCGAGCTTCGCGAGCGTCGCCGGGTCCTGGCCGTCCAGCCAGTCCGCCAGCTGCTTGAAGGACACGCAGCGCACACCCTGCTTGGTACAGACGGACTCGATCGTCTCCTCGATGGCGCGCATGTACGTACCGCCGTTCCAGGACTCGAAGTGGTTGCCGATGATCAGCGGGGCGCGGTTTCCGTCATACGAGCGGTCGAAGGCCTGGAGCAGGCCGTCCCGCATCTGGTTGCCCCAGTACTCGTGCTGGTCCGGGTCGCCCTGGGTCGTACCGGACTGGTTGAACATGAAGTTGTAGTCCATCGAGAGGGTCTCGAATTCGCGTCCCGGTACCGGGACGAGCTGCATCGAGAGGTCCCAGATGCCGCCCTTCTTCTTCGGCCACACCTGGTCATTGACGCCACTGGAGTCGTAGCGGAAGCCCATCGAGCGTGCGGCCGCCACCATGTTCTTCTGCCCCTCCAGGCAGGGGGTGCGGCCGCCGATGAGTTCCTTGTCGTAGTCGAAGGGCAGCGGCTTCATGCCCTTGAGCTCGGGATCGTTCGACTTCCAGCCCTTCACGAAGGACTTCGCCTGGTTGATCTCGCTCTTCCACTCGGCAACGGACCAGGTGCCGACGCCACCGTCCTTGCCGCAGAAGTGGCCGTTGAAGTGGGTGCCGATCTCGTTTCCGTCCAACCAGGCACCGCGGACCTGAGTGAGGGTGTCCCGGATCCCCTTGGTGTCGTTGAAGCCGATGTCGGAACTGCCGGCGTTGTGCTTGGGCGGGTCGTAGAGCTTCTTCTTCGCTTCCGGCAGCAGGTACACGCCGCTGAGGAAGTACGACATGTTCGCGTCGTACTTCTTGCCCACCTCGCGGAAGTGCGAGAAGAGCTGCTGGCTGTCCTCCCCCGCGCCGTCCCATGAGAACACCACGAACTGCGGGGGCTTCTGACCGGGAGCCAGCCGCTTCACCGCGGGCTGCTTCGGCTGGGCGCCGGTGAAGGCCGTGGAACCGTCGCCGATGAGCCGGAACGCACTCTTGGGTGCTTCGTCGGCGGCCTTCTTCTTCGCCCCGGCCGCACCGTTCGCGGCTCCGCTCGGCGCACCGTTCACGGCACCGGGCCCGGATGCGCCCGTGCCGGAATCCGACCCGGAGCAGCCGGCCACTCCCGCGACCAGCGCAATGGCCACGATGCCCAAGGCGATCCTCTTCGTGGCGGTCATCATCCGCCCACCCTCTTCCTTGCAGGTTTGATTGCGCTGAAGTGCCGACACGGCGCGGTCAAAGTCGCACGCACTGCACACAAATCCGTGCGACAGGCCGAATGAAAAGCTGCCTATTCACTGAAATGGGTGATTAGATGGACCATTTGCCCTCAATCATGGACACAGATCTTTACTCTCCATTACGATCTATTTACCGAGAGTTGGGATATCTCGCCGCTGCACGCCGTGACTCACGGCCGCTTCCCACGTTCCGCGCCGCCCCGGAGGAGACGGGAAACATGTCTGCCTGCGTCCCCATTCGTCATGACCGCTCATCCCGCAGTTCGCGACCTCCCCGGTCATCGGGGGTCAAGCGACCTCACAGCCCGCCACCGCCGCATCGCGGCGGACGATTCCGCATCGCGGGCGCCGACCTGTCCGCATCGATCACTGTCTTCCTTCTCGCCATCCCCATGTCGCTCGGCCTGGCCGTCGCCATGGATGCCCCGCTGGAAGCCGGTCTCATCTCCGCCGCAGTCGGCGGCATCGTGGCCGGCCTGCTCGGCGGCACCCCGCTCCAGGTCTCCGGGCCGTCCGCCGGACTCACCGTGGTGACCGCCGAGTTGATCCAGGTCTACGGCTGGCGCACCACCTGCGCGATCACCATCGGAGCGGGCCTGCTACAGCTCCTGCTGGGTTCACTGCGGGCCGCTCGCAGCGCGCTGGCCGTCAGCCCCGCCATCGTGCACGGCACGCTCGCCGGCATCGGAGTGGCCATCGCGCTCGCTCAGCTGCACATCGTGCTGGGCGGCTCGCCGGAGAGCTCGGCCGTCTCCAACGCCCTTACGCTGCCCGACCGGTTGGCACAGGTGGGCCCGGCCGCACCGCTGATCGGCGGTCTGACCATCGCGATTCTGGTGCTGTGGCCCCGGATTCCGGGGCGGCCCGGCCTCACAATGCGGCGGATTCCGGCGGCCCTGGTGTCCGTAGCCGTCGCCACTGCCGTAGCGGCCTTCGCAGCACCGTCGATCGCTCGGGTCGATCTGCCGTCCTGGCGTTCGCACGCCCTGCCCGAAATGCCGCAGGGACCCGTACTCGGCCTGGCCACAGCCGTGTTCACGATGATGCTGGTGGCAAGCCTGGAATCCCTGCTCGCCGCCGTCGCCGTGGACAAGTTGGCCGCCGACCGGAACAGCGAGCGGTCGGCCGGAGCGTCCGTCGAGCAGGACGGTGATCAGGCGGGCGAGGGTACGTACGCACACCCGGCCGAACTCCCCGAGCCCGGTTCCCGCCCGGCCTCGCCCCCCGTCAGACGCTCCGACCTCGACCGGGAACTACGCGCACAAGGCATCGCCAACACGGTGTCGGGCCTGCTCGGCGGGCTGGCTGTCTCCGGCGGCGCGGTGCGCAGTTCGGCGAACGTACGGGCCGGAGCGACCAGCCGTGCCTCCACCGTGCTGCACGGCATCTGGGTACTGCTCGCCACTGGTCTGCTGGTCACCGTGCTGGAGTGGATCCCCCTGGCCGCCCTGGGCGCGCTCGTGATGGTGGTCGGCATCCAGATGGTGAGCTTCGCCCACATCCGTAACGTCCACAGACATCGGGAATTCCTGGTGTACGGAGCGACGATCACCGGGGTACTGCTCTTCGGTGTCCTCAAGGGCGTGGCGATCGGGATCGCGGTGGCGGTGGCCGTCGCCCTGCACCGACTGGCGCGGACCAGGATCACCGTGACCGAACAGAGCGGTCGGCATCTGGTCGTCGTACGGGGACAGTTGACGTTCCTGGCCGTGCCCCGGCTCAACCGGACGCTGGGACAGCTGCCCCACGACGCGGACGTGGTCGTCGAGCTGGACGGCTTCTTCATCGATCACGCGGCGTACGAGATGTTCCAGGACTGGAGCAATGCCCATACCGCCCACGGCGGCCGGGTCGTCTTCGCCGGCAGGTCCGGTGGCCGGATCGCCGAGCCCGCGTCGGCAGCACACTCCTGCTGCCGCCCCTGGACACCATGGCGCAACCATCACTGCCACGACCGGCCCGAGCACGTACCCCTCACCGACTTCAGCCACGGCCGCCACGCCTCAAGCACCACCGTCGAGGTCGCCATCGCCGCGGTGACCACCGTCGAGGCCACCGCATGCGCCGAACCCGCCGGCACCACCACCGCCCCCACGACGAAATCGACCGACGCGACGGGCACGACAGGCACGACGGACAGACCCCTCCCAGCCCCCTTCCACCCCGCGCCCGCTCCCTCACCCACCCCCGCGCCCGCTCCCGTCCCACCCAGGCCCCCACTCACACCCCCACCCCTGGCGGGCGTCACCGACACCCCCGGCACCACCTCCGATGGGCTCACCCCCGCAGACGCCCAGCAGCCCCCCGGCCGTTCAACGGATTACGCACCTGACCACGACGCCGCTCCACCACGCCGGACCGGTGGGCAGCGACTGGTCAGCGGCCTCAGTTCGTTCCAGCGCAATACGGCGCCCCTGGTGCGTGAGGAGCTGGCGAGGCTGGCCAGGGAGGGGCAGCGCCCCTCGCAGCTGTTCATCACCTGTGCGGATTCCCGCCTGGTGACGAGCATGATCACGGCAAGCGGTCCGGGCGACCTGTTCACCGTCCGGAACATCGGAAACCTGGTGCCGCCGCCGCATTCCGAGAGAGGTGACGACTCGGTGGGCGCGGCGATCGAGTACGCGGTGGACGTGCTGGGGGTGGAGTCCATCACCATCTGCGGGCACTCCGGCTGCGGCGCCATGAACGCACTGCTCGGCGCCGGACCCGACACCCCGGACACACCTCTGTGGCGCTGGCTGCGGCACGGTGTGCCGAGCCTGAAGCGAATGGCCTCCAAACGCCACACCTGGGCCCGGATCTCCGGCCGGCTGCCCGCCGATGAGGTGGAACAGCTCTGCCTCACCAATGTGGTCCAGCAGCTGGACCACCTGCGGGTCCATGGATCGGTGGCGCGACGCCTCGCGGAAGGCACGCTCCAGCTGCACGGCATGTACTTCCACGTGGCTGAGGCCCAGTCGTACCTGCTGACCGAAGGCATCGGCGCCGGCCACGGGCTCGACGAGGTCTTCGACCGGGTCGGCCCCTCCGCCCCGTACGATCCCTATGAACCGGCCGAGTTGGCGCGTACCGGCGCCTGAACCGGGTGCACCTCGGGTCCGTGAGACCGTGTGGGTCCCGCCTCCGCAGCGCCGTCCACCCTGCACCACCGCAGGGCGCCTCGGCACTCCGCTCCACCCCGCCGCGGGGACGGGATCGTGCCTCCATACACGAAACACAGGTCTAAACCAATTCCCGGCAGACACTTGTCACCCGGCCTTTGGCCTGATGAGCTATGCCCCGGGACACAACGGACACCCTGGGAATGGGAGATGTCGTGAGCAACGAAAGCCTGGCCAACCTGCTCAAAGAGGAGCGGCGGTTCGCACCGCCTGCCGATCTGGCCGCGAACGCCAACGTCACAGCCGAGGCGTACGAACAGGCCGATGCGGACCGGCTGGGCTTCTGGGCCGAGCAGGCCCGCCGCCTGACTTGGGCCACGGAGCCGACCGAGACGCTCGACTGGAGCAATCCGCCCTTCGCGAAGTGGTTCGCGGACGGCAAGCTCAATGTCGCGTACAACTGCGTGGACCGCCACGTCGAGGCGGGTAACGGCGACCGGGTCGCCATCCACTTCGAGGGTGAGCCCGGCGACAGCCGTGCCATCACCTACGCGGAGCTGAAGGACGAGGTCTCCCGCGCCGCCAACGCCCTCACCGAGCTCGGTGTCGGCAAGGGCGACCGGGTCGCCGTCTATCTGCCGATGATCCCCGAGGCCGCCATCGCCATGCTGGCGTGTGCCCGGATCGGTGCGGCGCACTCAGTGGTGTTCGGCGGCTTCTCCGCCGATGCCATCGCCACCCGCATCCAGGACGCGGACGCGAAAGTCGTCATCACCTCCGACGGCGGATACCGCCGCGGCAAGCCCTCCGCGCTCAAGCCCGCGGTCGACGACGCCGTCGCCCGTATCGAGAGCGTCGAGCACGTCCTCGTGGTCCGGCGCACGGGACAGGACACCGCGTGGACCGAGGGCCGTGACGTCTGGTGGCACGAGATCACCGGCCGCCAGTCCACCGAGCACACCCCCGAGGCGTTCGAGGCGGAGCAGCCGCTCTTCATCCTCTACACCTCGGGCACCACGGGGAAGCCGAAGGGCATCCTGCACACCTCCGGCGGCTACCTCACGCAGGCGGCGTACACGCACCACGCGGTCTTCGACCTCAAGCCTTCGAGCGACGTCTACTGGTGCACCGCCGACATCGGCTGGGTGACCGGACACTCGTACATCGTCTACGGCCCGCTGGCCAACGGCGCGACGCAGGTCATGTACGAGGGCACGCCCGACACCCCGCACCAGGGGCGCTTCTGGGAGATCATCCAGAAGTACGGCGTCACGATCCTCTACACCGCGCCGACCGCGATCCGTACGTTCATGAAGTGGGGTGACGACATCCCCGCCAAGTTCGACCTGTCGTCGCTGCGCGTGCTCGGGTCGGTCGGTGAGCCGATCAACCCCGAGGCCTGGATGTGGTACCGCAAGCACATCGGCGCCGACACGTGCCCGATCGTGGACACCTGGTGGCAGACCGAGACCGGCGCGATGATGATCTCGCCGCTCCCCGGTGTCACGGCGACCAAGCCGGGCAGCGCCCAGCGCGCGCTGCCGGGCATCTCCGCCACGGTCGTCGACGACGAGGCCCGTGAGGTCCCGGACGGCGGGGGCGGCTATCTCGTCCTCACCGAGCCGTGGCCGTCGATGCTCCGCACCATCTGGGGCGACGACCAGCGGTTCCTCGACACCTATTGGTCGCGCTTCGAGGGCAAGTACTTCGCGGGCGACGGTGCCAAGAAGGACGAGGACGGCGACATCTGGCTGCTCGGCCGGGTCGACGACGTGATGCTGGTGTCCGGGCACAACATCTCGACCACCGAGGTCGAATCGGCGCTCGTGTCGCACCCGTCGGTCGCCGAAGCGGCCGTGGTCGGCGCCGCCGACGAGACGACCGGCCAGGCCATCGTCGCGTTCGTGATCCTGCGCGGTACGGCGACCGCCTCCGACGACCTCGTCGCGGAGCTGCGCAACCACGTCGGCACCGTGCTCGGCCCCATCGCCAAGCCGAAGCGGGTCCTGCCCGTCGCCGAGCTGCCGAAGACCCGATCCGGCAAGATCATGCGGCGTCTGCTGCGAGACGTGGCGGAGAACAGGGAGCTGGGGGACGTCACTACACTGACCGACTCCTCGGTCATGGATCTCATCCAGACCCAGCTTCCGTCGTCCGCCTCCGAGGACTGAGAAGGCCTTCCTCCGAGGACTGAGCCTTCCTCCGAGGAAACGACAGCAGAGAGCGACAGCCAAGAGTTACAGCCAAAAGCAACAGCGGAGCTGAGCTCCCCGAAGGGCATCCGGCAGCGCGCCGGATGCCCTTCGGGCATTTAGGGTGAAGATCACCGCTCACAGCCCCGCACACCCCGGGTACAGTGGCAGCTGGTCAATAACACGACAAGAAATCTCAAAGGGTGTGCCGGGAAGTCTGGTCGGCAAGTGCATCAGCCATGCCGTCGCTGCCGTACCCACCCGGAGGTCCTCTCTCGTGGCCGCGCCCACCCCCGCACCCCCCTCCCCCCGCCGCACCTTCCTGGGACGCCAGTCGCTCCCGGAGCGGAACTTCCTCACCGACGCGCTGCGTACCGAAACCGTCGGCGGAGTCATCCTGCTGGTCGCCGCGGTGGCCG
The DNA here is from genome assembly GCF_040655445.1 of Streptomyces sp. NPDC050423. NCBI lineage: Bacteria > Bacillati > Actinomycetota > Actinomycetes > Kitasatosporales > Streptomycetaceae > Streptomyces > Streptomyces sp. NPDC050423. The sequence goes on along the minus strand of NZ_JBFAJY010000011.1, from coordinate 19,189 downwards.
CGCTGATCTGGGCGAACACCTTCGGGTCGAGCTACACGACCGTCAGCGACCTCCACTTCGGACCCGAGGCGCTCGGTCTGCATCTCTCCGTGGCGCACTGGGCGGCCGACGGACTGCTCGCGATCTTCTTCTTCGTCGCGGGGGTCGAGCTCAAACGCGAACTCGTCGCAGGTGAACTGCGCGACCCGAAGGCCGCCGCCCTCCCGGTCGTCGCCGCGCTCTGCGGCATGGCCGTGCCCGCGCTCGTCTACACCCTGGTGACGGTGCTCGGCGACGGCTCCACCAGCGGCTGGGCCGTCCCCACGGCCACCGACATCGCCTTCGCGCTCGCCGTCCTCGCGGTCATCGGCACCTCGCTGCCGTCCGCGCTCCGTGCGTTCCTGCTGACCCTCGCCGTCGTCGACGACCTCTTCGCGATCCTGATCATCGCCGTCTTCTTCACCGAGAACATCGACTTCGTCGCGCTCATCGGCGCCGTCGTCGGCCTGGCCGTCTTCTACCTGCTGCTGCGCCTCAACGTCCGCGGCTGGTACGTCTACGTACCGCTCGCCCTGGTCATCTGGGGGCTGATGTACAACAGCGGCATCCACGCCACCATCGCCGGTGTCGCGATGGGCCTGATGCTGCGCTGCACCAGGCGCGACGGCGAGGAACGCTCCCCCGGTGAACGCGTCGAGCACCTGATCCGCCCGCTTTCGGCAGGTTTCGCCGTACCGCTGTTCGCACTTTTCTCGGCCGGGGTCTCGCTCTCCGGCGGCGCGCTGGCCGGCGTGATCACCCGGCCCGAAACGCTCGGTGTCGTGCTGGGACTGGTCGTCGGCAAGGCGCTGGGAATCTTCGGCGGTACGTGGCTGGCCACCCGGTTCACCAAGGCGGAGCTGAACAAGGAGCTGGCCTGGGCCGATGTCTTCGCGGTCGCCTCGCTCGCCGGCATCGGGTTCACCGTCTCGCTGCTGATCGGCGAGCTCGCCTTCGCCGGCGACGACGACATGATCAACGAGATCAAGGCGTCGGTTCTGCTCGGCTCGCTGATCGCCGCCGTACTCTCCGGTGTACTGCTCAAACTCCGGGTACGCAGATACCGGGCGCTCACGAACGCGGAGGAGCTCGACGAGGACGAGTCCGGGGTACCTGACGTCTATGAACAGGACGATCCGGAGTACCACCTGCGGATGGCCGCGATCCACGAGAGGAAGGCGGCCGAGCACCGCCGCCTTGCCCGACTGGCGGGGGCAGCGAGCAACAAGCCGGACAGTCCGGCATGATCTGACATCGGATGTGTTGAACAGGAGAGGGAGTCAGGCATGAGCGACCCCGGCAATTACGCGGGCAGCGCCGACCGCAGTCTCGGCCAGCTGGTCGCCTCGGCGACGGCCGAACTGTCGGCGCTGGTACACGACGAGATTGCCCTGGCCAAGGCCGAGGTGCGACAGGACGTCAAGCGCGGCGTCATCGGCAGCGTGGCGTTCATCGTCACGGGTGTGCTGATCCTGTTCGCGATCCCGGTGCTGAGCTTCGCGGCCGCGTACGGAATCCACAATCTGGGGCTGGGTCTCGCCTGGTCGTTCCTGATCGTGGGCGGCGCGTTCATCCTGCTGGGGATCCTGCTCGCGCTGTTCGGCTACGCCAAGTTCAAGAAGGTCAAGCCGCCGGAGAAGTCCATCGCGTCGGCGAAGCAGACCGCCGCCGTCCTCCAGGGCGTCAAGCCGCACCCCCGTCCGGGCATCGCGGCGGACGCGATCCTTCCGGCGGGCGGCAGCACAGTTGCGGACAAGGCCATCGAGAACCGTCCGGTCCAGGACAAGGCGTCAGCTGTGGCACGCTCATCCACATGACGGTCCCCGATTCCAGCGCATTCGGCCCAGTGGGCCCGGACGACCGGGCGGGCCACGAAGGGCCGGCCGGCCCCCCGGCAGACCCTTCCGCCACACCGCCATCACTGCCACCGCCCCCGGCCTCGGCCTCAGCGCCTTTCACCGGCCCGCTGGGCCCCGCGGCCGGGTCCGGTGGCCCCGTCCGTCTGGACGGGCCCTGGACGCACCGTGACGTCGCCGCCAACGGCGCCCGCTTCCACATCGCCGAAATGGGCGAGGGGCCACTGGTCCTGCTCCTGCACGGCTTCCCGCAGTTCTGGTGGACCTGGCGCCACCAGTTGCCCGCGCTCGCCGACGCGGGGTTCCGCGCGGTGGCGATGGACCTGCGCGGCGTGGGCGGCAGCGACCGTACGCCCCGGGGTTACGACCCGGCCAACCTGGCGTTGGACATCACCGGCGTGATCCGCTCGCTCGGCGAGCCGGATGCCGCCCTGGTCGGCCACGACATGGGCGGCTACCTCGCCTGGACGGCCGCGGTGATGCGCCCGAAGCTGGTGCGCCGGCTGGTGGTCTCCTCGATGCCGCATCCGCGGCGGTGGCGCTCCTCGATGCTCTCCGATTTCGCGCAGTCCCGCGCGGGCTCGTACATCTGGGGCTTCCAGCGGCCGTGGGTGCCGGAACGTCAGCTCGTGGCGGACGACGCGGCATTGGTGGGGCGGCTGATCCATGACTGGACGGGGCCGCGGACCGCGGACTTCCCCTCCGACGCGACCGTGGACGTCTACCGGCGCGCCATGTCCATCCCGTCGACGGCGCACTGCGCGATCGAGCCGTACCGCTGGATGGTGCGCTCGCTGGCCCGCCCGGACGGCATCCAGTTCAACCGGCGCATGAAGCGGCCGGTACGGGTGCCCACGCTGCACCTGCACGGTTCACTCGATCCGGCGGTACGCACCCGGAGTTCGGCGGGGTCGGGCCAGTACGTCGAGGCACCGTACCGTTGGCGACTTTTCGACGGTCTGGGGCACTTTCCCCACGAGGAGGATCCAGCCGGGTTCTCGGCCGAACTCATCAGCTGGCTCAAGGATTCCGAGCCCGACCGCTGACCGATGGGCACACGAGTCCTACGAACAGCCACTTGCCTGACGCATAGGCCAATTGGCTGACGGATGGGCGGTTACCGACCATGAGCCACGGGCAGACGTCGGGGTATGGGCTGGACGCACGACTTCGGTGACGCAGCACGCAATCGTCGCTCGACCGCTACGGCGGGTCCGGGCACTCATGAGGGGGGCGGCCTCCAGGGCCGGGTGCACGCTATGCATGTTCTGCATGATCCCCGGCTCGGCATTCCGCGCATCCTCCGCCGCCGGGCCCGCTGGGTCTCGGCTCGGCTGCGCCACCCGCGTGGATGACCTCCCGATCTGAGCGGACGGCCTCCCGGCCTCCGCGGACCGCCTCCCGGTCACCCACCGCCCTCACGCACTGAACCCCTCACTCCCACGCGCCACGCCTCCCGGCGTACGACGGGACTCCGCGGACACGGCCCAGGCCTAGAGCGCACACGCCTGACTGTCGACCTGCTGGTTGGCGGTACGGCCCTGCGTGATGTCCTGGCGGATCTCGTCGGCCGTCAGCGCGTAGCCGGTGTTCGGGTCGTCGAGCGACTTGGCGAAGACGACTCCGTACACCTTGCCGTCGGGGGTCAGCAGCGGTCCGCCGGAGTTCCCCTGACGGACCGTGGTGAAGAGTGAGTACACATCGCGGCGGACGGTGCCCCGGTGGTAGATGTCCGGGCCGTTGGCGTCGATACGGGCGCGGACCCGCGCGGCCCGTACGTCGTACGCGCCGTTCTCCGGGAAGCCCGCGACGATCGCGCTGTTGCCGGTCGCGGCGTCGTGGTCGGTGTCGGTGAAACGGAGCGGCTTCGCGTCGAGGTCCGGGACGTCGAGTACGGCGATGTCGCGCCGCCAGTCGTAGAGAACGACCTTCGCGTCGTACAGCCGTCCCTGGCCGCCGATCTGGACGGTCGGCTCGTCGACGCCGCCGACGACGTGGGCGTTGGTCATCACCCGGCGGTTGGAGAAGACGAAGCCGGTGCCTTCGAGGACCTTGCCGCAGCTCGGGGCCGTACCCACGACCTTGACGATGGACTTCTGGGCGCGGGCGGCGACCGGGCTGCCCACCAGGGCCGGGTCGGGGGCCCTGACTTCGGTGATCGGCTCATTGGCGAAGGGGCTGAACACCTGCGGGAAGCCGTTCTGCGCGAGGACCGAGGAGAAGTCCGTGAACCAGGTGGAGGCCTGGGGCGGCATCACCCGGGAGATGCCGAGCAGCACGGAGGAGCTGCGCACCTCCTTGCCCAGCGTCGGCAGCGAGGTGCCGGCCAGCGCGGAGCCGATCAGCCAGGACACCAGCAGCATCGCCACGACGTTGACCAGCGCACCGCCCGTCGCATCGACGGCACGCGCGGGCGACCATGTGATGTACCGGCGGAGCTTGTTCCCCAGGTGGGTGGTGAAGGCCTGGCCCACCGAGGCGCACACGATCACGATGACGACCGCGACGACGGCGGCCGTCGACGAGACCTCGGAGCCGTCCGTCACCTGGTCCCACAGGACCGGCAGCAGATAGACGGCGACGAGACCGCCGCCCAGGAACCCGATCACCGACAGAATGCCGACGACGAACCCCTGGCGGTATCCGATGACCGCGAACCACACGGCGCCGGCCAGCAGCAGGATGTCCAGCACGTTCACCGTCTATAGCCTCACAGATTCGTCACCGGGCCCGTACGTCTCTCTGGGTCCGGGCGGGCCCGGAGCAGTGGAGCACGGAAGTCAGCCTGTCATGCGCGCCAGTCGAGCGGCACCTGCTTGGCTCTGTCCCAGGGGCGCTCCCAGCCCGCGAAGTGCAGAATCCGGTCGATCACGCCGGCCGTGAACCCCCATACGAGTGCGGATTCGACCAGAAATGCCGGGCCTCGGTGACCGCTGGGGTGGACGGCCGTCGCCCGGTTGGCCGGGTCCGTGAGATCCGCCACGGGGACCGTGAAGACCCGCGCGGTCTCCCCCGGGTCGACGACGCCGACCGGGCTGGGCGAACGCCACCAGCCGAGGACCGGCGTCACCACGAAGCTGCTCACCGGGATGTAGAGGCGGGGCAGCACGCCGAACAGCTGCACACCGTGCGGATCGAGGCCGGTCTCCTCCTCGGCCTCCCGCAGCGCGGCCCTGAGCGGACCCGTCGTCGCCTGGTCACCGTCCCCGGGGTCCAGGGAGCCGCCGGGGAAGGAGGGCTGCCCGGGGTGCGACCGCAGGCTTCCGGCGCGCTCCATCAGGAGCAGTTCGGGACCGCGCGCACCCTCGCCGAACAGAACGAGAACGGCCGACTGCCGCCCCGCCCCGCTCTCGGGCGGCAGAAACCGGCTGAGCTGCTGCGGCTCGACGGTGCGCGCGGCATGGGCGACAGGGTCCAGCCAGCCGGGCAGGCCCTCGGTGGTGACGGTGATCGAGGCCTCTCGGCCGGCACCCGACCCGGGCGCGGCCGACGCGGCGGCGGCCGCCGCGTCCGTGCTGTGTTGATGCGTCTTCATGGGCACCCCTCGTCTCACAACGCCTGTCGTCACGCATTTCGTTCCGGATCGGCGCTCGGGGTCAGCCGGCGCCCAGGGCGGGGGCGGGGGCGCCCGGGTACTCCGGCGGCGGGCTCAGCCGCTGCCCCGGCCGGCCCCCCAGCTCGTACTTCAGAAGCTTGCGGGCCTTCTCGGGGTCCGTCTCGCCCTCGCCGTACGAGGGACAGAGCGGGGCGATCGGACAGGCACCGCAGGCGGGCTTGCGGGCGTGGCAGATGCGGCGTCCGTGGAAGACGACGCGGTGCGAGAGCATCGTCCACTCGCTCTTGGGGAAGATCGCCGCGACCTCCGCCTCGACCTTCACCGGATCCTCCTGCTCGGTCCACTTCCAGCGGCGCACCAGCCGTCCGAAGTGGGTGTCGACAGTGATCCCAGGTACGCCGAAGGCGTTCCCAAGCACCACGTTGGCGGTCTTGCGCCCGACGCCGGGCAGCGTCACGAGATCCTCCAGCCGTCCGGGCACCTCGCCGTCGAAGTTGTCCCGGAGGGCGGCGGAGAGGCCGAGCAGCGACTTGGTCTTGGCGCGGAAGAAGCCGGTCGGCCGGATGATCTCTTCCATTTCCTCCGGGACGGCCGCGGCCATGTCCTCGGGGGTGGGGTAGGCGGCGAAGAGCGCGGGGGTGGTCTGGTTGACCCTCAGATCGGTGGTCTGGGCGGAGAGGACCGTGGCGACGAGGAGCTCGAAGGCGTTCCTGAAGTCCAGCTCCGGGTGCGCATACGGGTAGAGCTCGGCGAGCTCACGGTTGATCCGGCGAGCTCTGCGGACCATGGCCAGGTGGGATTCCGGCTTGGCCTTGGCGTTCGGCTTCGTCGACGGCTTGGCCTTGGCGTTCGGCTTCGTCGACGGCTTGGCCCGGGATTTGTCGTTGGCCTGGGATTTCGACGTCGGCTTGGCCTGGGATTTCGACGTCGGCTTCGGCCTCGGCTCCGTCGCCGTGCCGGGGCCACCCTCGGATCCCACCCGTTTCATCCGCCCCGCCGGGCTTTTTGTCGCATTTTTCGGTTCGCTTGCAGCCTGTTCGCCCACAGCGGAATTACGGCCTTCCGACACCCCATCAACCCCCTTGGCCTGCGCTCTCACCGGCGTTCCCGACACCCGGCCAGCCTAGAGCCAGCCACTGACATCCGCCCCGGTCACTGACGATCCACCCCCAATCGGCCCCCTGCCGTACGTTCCGGGACGCGCGTGCGTCAAACTGGTTTGTGATTGATCGCACTGTTTTACCGTCCGGCATGATGGGGACCACGGTTCCCTGAACAGGCCGACAAGGAGAGAACTCGTGGACGACGTTCTGCGGCGCGCCCCGCTTTTCGCGGCGCTCGATGACGAGCAGGCCGCGGAGCTCCGCGCCTCGATGAGTGAGGTGACCCTCGCGCGCGGCGACGCGCTGTTCCACGAGGGTGACCCGGGCGACCGCCTCTATGTGGTCACCGAGGGCAAGGTGAAGCTCCACCGCACCTCCCCCGACGGCCGCGAGAACATGCTGGCCGTCCTCGGTCCCGGCGAGCTGATCGGTGAGCTGTCGCTCTTCGACCCGGGCCCGCGTACCGCCACCGCGACCGCGCTGACCGAGGTGAAGCTCCTCGGCCTCGGCCACGGCGACCTCCAGCCCTGGCTGAACGTACGCCCCGAGGTGGCCACGGCCCTGCTGCGCGCCGTCGCCCGGCGCCTGCGCAAGACCAACGACCAGATGTCCGACCTGGTCTTCTCCGACGTGCCGGGCCGGGTGGCCCGTGCGCTCCTCGACCTGTCGCGCCGCTTCGGCGTGCAGTCCGAGGAAGGCATCCACGTCGTGCACGACCTGACGCAGGAGGAGCTGGCCCAGCTGGTCGGCGCCTCCCGCGAGACGGTCAACAAGGCCCTCGCCGACTTCGCCGGCCGCGGCTGGCTGCGGCTGGAGGCCCGTGCGGTGATCCTCCTCGACGTGGAGCGGCTGGCCAAGCGGTCCCGCTGACCCGTCGTACCCAGGGGCCCCGCCGACCCGGCGGGGCCCCTCACGCATGTCCCCGTACGAGCCCTCACGCAAGGGGGCGCGGGCGCGGGCCCCACGACGCCTCCCGGCCGGTCTCAGACCAGGCCGTGCTCGTCCAGGTACTCCAGCTGCGCCAGCACCGAGAGCTCCGCCGCCGGCCACAGTGACCGGTCCACGTCCGCGTACACGTGCGCCACCACCTCCGACGACGTCCGGTACCCCGCCTCCACCGCCGTCTCCACCTGGGCCAGCCGGTTCGCGCGGTGCGCCAGGTAGAACTCGACCGCGCCCTGCGCGTCGTCCAGCACCGGACCGTGCCCCGGCAGCACCGTGTGCACCCCGTCGTCGACCGTCAGAGAGCGCAGCCGCCGCAGCGAGTCGAGGTAGTCCCCCAGCCGCCCGTCCGGATGCGCGACCAGCGTCGTACCGCGGCCGAGGATCGTGTCCCCCGTCAGCACCGCACGGTCGGCGGGCAGATGGAACGAGAGCGAGTCCGCGGTGTGGCCCGGGGTCGGCACCACGTACATCTCCAGCCCACCGGTCGTGATCACGTCCCCCATGCCCAGGCCCTCGTCACCGAGGCGCAGCGCGGGGTCGAGCGCGCGCACCTTCGTACGGGTCAGCTCGGCGAACCGTGCCGCGCCCTCGGCGTGGTCGGGGTGGCCATGGGTGAGGAGCGTGAGCGCGATCCGGCGGCCCGCCCGCTCGGCCGTGTCGATGACGGCCCGCAGGTGGACGTCGTCCAGCGGTCCCGGGTCGATGACCACCGCGAGATCGGAGCCGGGCTCCGCGACGATCCAGGTGTTGGTGCCGTCCAGCGTCATCGGCGACGCGTTGGGCGCGAGGACGTTGACCGCACGGGTGGTGGCGGGGCCGGACAGCACCCCGCCGCGCGGCTGTCCGGGCAGCGCTGCCGCGTCACTCATGCCGCCCCACCGCCCGCGCCGCCCGCCGGGATGTGTTTGGTGAACTCCGCGTGCCCCGGCCAGCTCAGCACCAGCTCGTCGCCCTCCAGGCGCGCCTGTGCGAGTACGGGGGTGAGGTCCTGGGCCGATGCCGCTTCCAGGGCCTGTGCGGCGGTGGCGTGGTCCCTGAGCGCGCGCAGCGTCGAGACGGTCGGCGGCATCATCAGCAGTTCGCCGCGGTCGTAGCCGTCGGCCGCCTCTCCCGGGCGGATCCACACCGTGCGGTCGGCCTCCGTGGAGGCGTTGCGGGTGCGCTGGCCGGCGGGGAGCGCGGCCACGAAGAACCAGGTGTCGTAACGGCGCGGTTCGAACTCCGGAGTGATCCAGCGCGCCCACGCGCCGAGCAGGTCCGAGCGCAGGACCAGCCCGCGACGCTCCAGGAACTCGGCGAACGAGAGCTCCCGTGCGACCAGCGCCTCGCGGTCGGCCTCCCAGGCCGCGCCGGTGGTGTCCGTGACGACGGTGTCCGCGGCCGGGCCCGCGAGCAGGACGCCCGCCTCCTCGTACGTCTCGCGGACCGCCGCGCAGACGATCGCCTGCGCCTCGGCGGCCGTGGCGACACCGAGCCGCTGCGCCCAGCTCTCCAGCGCGGGCCCGGCCCAGCCGACGAGCCGGTCGTCGTCGCGCGGGTCGACCCCGCCACCCGGATAGGCGTACGCCCCTCCGGCAAAGGCCATCGAGGTGCGCCGGCGCAGCATGTGGACAGTGGGTCCGCCCCCGGTACCCTCGGCGGCGTCCCGGAGCAGCATCACGGTGGCGGCCCGCCTGGGGGTCGCGGCCGTCAGTTCGCCGGTGGCGAGGGCCCGGATCCGGCCGGGCCATTCCGGTGGGTACCACTGACCATTGGACATGGCCGGAGGCTATCCGGAACCGTGACGATGTTCGAGGGGGTCGGTGGTCCGTACATGCCCCGTACACAGATGATCCGCCGCGCGATCAGTCCGCCGCACCGTTGATCCGCTCCGGTACACAGGAGATCCCGCCCGGTCGTCGTGAACCGGACGGGATCAGGAGGGGCTGCGACGAGGAGCCGGTTCAGGCCCCGGTCAGTTCGACCTGGACCTCGACCTCGACCGGTGCGTCCAGCGGCAGCACCGCGACGCCCACGGCACTGCGCGCGTGCACGCCCTTGTCGCCGAGCACCGCACCGAGCAGTTCGCTCGCGCCGTTGATCACGGCGGGCTGGCCGGTGAAGTCGGTGGCCGAGGCGACGAAGCCGACGACCTTCACGACGCGTGCGATCCGGTCCAGGTCGCCCGCGACCGACTTCACCGCGGCGAGCGCGTTGAGCGCGCAGGTCTTCGCCAGCTCCTTGGCCTCGTCGGGCGTGACCTCCGCGCCGACCTTGCCGGTGACGGCGAGCTTGCCGTCCACCATCGGCAGCTGGCCCGAGGTGTACACGTACACCCCGGACCGCACGGCCGGCTGGTACGAGGCCAGCGGCGGCACGACGTCCGGCAGAGCCAGCCCGAGCTCGGCGAGCTTCGCCTCGACGGCGCCCGCCACTACTGCTTCTCCCGCTTCAGGTAGGCCACGAGCTGCTCGGGGTTGTTCGGGCCGGGAACGACCTGGACCAGCTCCCAGCCGTCCTCGCCCCAGGTGTCCAGAATCTGCTTGGTCGCGTGCACGAGAAGGGGCACGGTCGCGTATTCCCACTTGGTCATGGCCCGACTGTAATGCCTGTGCAATCCGCGGGACGCGCAGCCTCGTGCGTAGCCTGCGGTACGACTGGTTAGGCTCGAATACGTGAGCAGGTTCCAGGTCGTCAGCGGCAAGGGCGGTACCGGTAAGACCACGGTTGCCGCCGCCCTCGCGCTCGCCCTCGCGACCGAGGGCAGGCGCACCCTCCTCGTCGAGGTCGAGGGCAGACAGGGCATCGCCCAGCTCTTCGAGGCGGACTCCCTCCCCTACGAGGAACGCAAGATCGCCGTCGCACCGGGCGGCGGGGAGGTGTACGCCCTGGCGATCGACGCCGAGCGCGCCCTCCTCGACTACCTCCAGATGTTCTACAAACTCGGCAGCGCGGGCCGGGCGCTCAAGAAGCTCGGCGCGATCGACTTCGCCACCACGATCGCGCCCGGCGTCCGGGACGTCCTGCTGACCGGCAAGGCGTGCGAGGCCGTGCGCCGCAAGGACAAGCAGAACCGGTTCGTCTACGACTACGTGATCATGGACGCCCCGCCGACCGGCCGCATCACCCGCTTCCTCAACGTGAACGACGAGGTGGCGGGGCTGGCCCGGATAGGCCCGATACACAATCAGGCCCAGGCCGTGATGCGGGTGCTGAAGTCCCCGGAGACCGCGGTCCATCTGGTGACCCTGCTGGAGGAGATGCCGGTCCAGGAGACCGCCGACGGCATCGCCGAGCTCCGGGCGGCCGAACTGCCGGTGGGCCGGGTCATCGTGAACATGGTGCGCCCGCATCTGCTGGACGAGGACGCGCTGCGCACCGCCGCGGGCGGCCGCCGCAGGGAGATCGCCAAAACGCTGACCCGGGCCGGCGTGACCGGCGCCGCGGGCCTCGTGCGCCCGTTGGTCGAACAGGCCTCCGAGCACGCCCAGCGGGTCGAGCTGGAGCGGGAACAGCGCGCCGTGCTGGCAGACCTCGGACTGCCGGGTTACGAGCTCCCGCTGATCGGCGAGGGCGTGGACCCGGCCGGGCTGTACGAGCTGGCGATGGAGCTCCGTAAGCAAGGTGCGGGCGAAGGGCCGACGGGACAAGGGATGGGTTCATGACAGCTGATGCAGACAGAGACGCAGACGTAGACGCGGACGCGACGACAACCGCAACCGACCCGACCCCCGAACCCGCAACCACCCCCACGCCCACCGCTGTCCCCGCCCTGGACACCGACGCTCTCCTCGACGACCCGGACATCCGGATCATCGTGTGCTGCGGTTCGGGCGGCGTCGGCAAGACGACGACCGCCGCGGCGCTCGGCGTGCGCGCGGCCGAGCGCGGTCGCAAGGTCGTCGTCCTCACCATCGACCCGGCCCGCAGGCTCGCCCAGTCCATGGGCATCGAGACGCTGGACAACATCCCCCGCCGGGTCAAGGGCATCGAGACACGGGGCACCGGCGAGCTGCACGCCATGATGCTCGACATGAAGCGGACCTTCGACGAGATCGTCGAGGCGCACGCGGACGGCGAGCGGGCCCGCGCGATTCTGGAGAACCCCTTCTACCAGTCCCTTTCGGCCGGCTTCGCGGGCACGCAGGAGTACATGGCGATGGAGAAGCTCGGTCAGCTCCGGGCGCGCGAGGAGTGGGACCTGATCGTCGTCGACACCCCGCCGTCGCGTTCCGCGCTCGATTTCCTGGACGCGCCGAAGCGGCTCGGCTCGTTCCTGGACGGGAAGTTCATCAAGCTGCTGATGGCCCCCGCGAAAATGGGCGGCCGGGCCGGGATGAAATTCCTCAACGTGGGCATGTCGATGATGACCGGGACGCTCGGCAAGCTGCTCGGCGGTCAGTTCCTGAAGGACGTACAGACCTTCGTCGCCGCGATGGACACCATGTTCGGGGGATTCCGCACCCGCGCCGATGCCACGTACAAGCTTCTCCAGGCGCCCGGTACGGCGTTCCTCGTCGTCGCGACGCCGGAGCGGGACGCGCTCCGCGAGGCGGCGTACTTCGTGGAGCGGCTGGCCTCGGAGAACATGCCGCTGGCGGGTCTGGTCCTCAACCGGGTGCACGGCAGTGAGGCCGCCCGGCTCTCGGCCGAGCGCGCGCTGGCCGCCGCAGAAAATCTTGATGCGACCGGCATTGTGGATCAGACGGCCGGGAAGGCTGGACTTCGTGGGCCCGCCGACTCCCCCGAGGCCGGGACCGCACAGACCACGCACACCACTGGAGCCACCACCCCCGACCCGTCCGCCGGAGCCGACACCGCCGATCCCTCGGATCATGCCTCGGAATCGGAGCATGCCCCGGACCACGAACCGACCTCCGTCGAGCAGCTGACTGCCGGTCTGCTGCATCTGCACGCCGAAAGGATGCGGGTGGTCGCGCGCGAAAAGCACACACGTGACCGGTTCACCGCGCTGCATCCCGAGGTGGCCGTGACGGCGGTGGCCGCGCTGCCCGGAGATGTCCATGACCTCACTGGGCTGCGAGCCATCGGGGACCGGCTCGCGACCGGTTCTCCCCCGGCCGGAGCTGCGTAGCCATCCCGTAACCCGTATCCGTGATCCGTAGTACGCCTCAGGACATCCGTACCGCGTGGATCCGCCCCCGCGGGACCGGACCGGCCGTCCACCGCCCGGGGCTACCCCACGGCGGCGAACGTCTCGTGCAGTTCGTCGTCCTCCAGCCCGATCGCCACGGGCAGGATGCCCGTGGACCGCTCGTACTCGCTGCGTGCGGTCTCCAGCAGCCGGCGCCAGGACGTGACGGTCGGGCGCCTGCGCAGCAATGCGCGGCGCTCCCGCTCCGTCATTCCGCCCCACACGCCGAACTCGACGCGATTGTCCAGCGCATCGGCCAGGCACTCGGTCCGCACCGGACATCCGGTGCACACCGCCTTGGCTCTGTTCTGCGCTGCCCCTTGTACGAACAGTTCATCCGGATCGGTAGTGCGGCAGGCTGCCTGCGCACTCCAGTCGGTTACCCAGCCCATCCCGGCGCCGTCCTCTCCCGAATCGAGGCTCCCCCACGGCGACAGCGGCATATTCACCGCTGCCAGTTGAGGACGTTACGGAAGGTGGCGACAGCACAACACCCCCTTCGGGCCCAATCTTGAATGGCCCGAACGGACTATGCGTATGCGGCAGATCACCCAGGGGAGTGATGTGAGGACATGCACGACTATCCCGTCAGAATCGGGACAGACCATCCGAGCCACAGCGGACGTTCGATGACACACGAGGCGATTTCGGGAGCGCCTGAATCGTGGCCGGGTCGTGCACAGGCTATGCAGGGGGGTTGATACGAAACCGGACTGCTGTGACAGTTGAGAGCAGCTTAGGCCAAGGCATATACGTGTGTCCGGCGAATGAGAACGTAGGCTGCCCCCATGCCAAAGAAGCGCTCGGGCGGGGGTCTCACGACGACCCAGCAGGCCGCCAAGTTCCTCGGTGTCGCCGCACTCTCCGGAGTGGTCCTGGCGGGCATCGCGCTGCCGGCCGCCGGAGCACTGGGTCTCGCCGCCAAGGGAACGGTCGACGGATTCGACGAGATCCCGGCCAATCTGAAGACTCCGCCGCTGAGCCAGCGAACCAAGATCCTGGACAACCAGGGCGGCCAGATCGCCACGGTCTACTCGCGTGACCGCACCGTGGTGCCGCTCAAGGCCATCTCCCCGTACATGCAGAAGGCGATCATCGCGATCGAGGACGCCCGGTTCTACGAACACGGCGCGGTCGACCTCAAGGGCATCCTGCGCGCCATGAACCGGAACGTTCAGTCGGGCGGGACCGCGCAGGGCGCGTCGACCCTCACCCAGCAGTACGTGAAGAACGTCTTCGTCGAGGAGGCGGGCGACGACCCGGCCAAGGTCGCCGAGGCCACCCAGCAGACGCTCGGCCGCAAGGTCCAGGAGCTGAAGTACGCGATCCAGGTCGAGGAAGAGCTCGGCAAGAAGAAGATCCTGGAGAACTACCTCAACATCACCTTCTTCGGACAGCAGGCGTACGGGGTCGAGGCGGCCTCGCAGCGCTACTTCTCGAAGTCGGCGAAGGACCTGAAGGTGGAGGAGGCGGCGCTGCTGGCCGGCATCGTGCAGTCGCCCAGCCGCTACGACCCCGTCAACGACACTGAGGAGGCGACCAAGCGCCGAAACACCGTGCTCCAGCGGATGGCGGATGTCGGGGACATCTCGAAGGGCGAGGCGGCCAAGGCCCAGGCCACCCCGATCAAGCTGAAGGTCAAGCGGCCGCAGAACGGCTGCATCACCGCCGTCAGCGGATCCGGCTTCTTCTGCGACTACGTCCGGCAGATCGTCACGGGCGACCCCGCCTTCGGCAAGACCGCGAAGGACCGCGCCAAGCTCTGGTCGGTCGGCGGGCTCACCATCAAGACGACGCTGGACCCGCGCTCGCAGGCCGCCTCCAACGAGGCCGCCACGTCCCGGGTCAACAAGGACGACGCGATCGCCGACGCGGTCGTGCAGGTGAAGCCCGGCACGGGCCAGATCATGGCGATGGCCCAGTCCCGCCCGTACGGACTGGACGCTTCCAAGCACCAGACCGTGCTGAACCTCAACGTCGACCACAAGTCGGGCGGCACCAACTTCGGCTTCCAGGTGGGTTCGACCTTCAAGCCGATCACCGCGGCGGCAGCACTGGAGAAGGGCATCAGCCCGGCGCAGAGCTTCACCACGGACCACCAGATCAGCCTGCCCGCCGACGCCTTCCGCACCTGTGAGAACCAGCCCGCGGACACCATCCCGTGGAGCGTGGAGAACGAGCTGGAGTCGGAGAAGGGCACCTTCGACATGACCAGCGCGCTGGGCAAGTCGGTCAACACCTACTTCGCCAAGCTGGAGGAGAAGACAGGCCTCTGCGAGACCCTCTCGATGGCGAAGAAGGTCGGCTACATCCGCGGCGACAACAAGCCGCTGAAGCAGGCCCCCGCCACCACCCTCGGCGGCCAGGAGTCGACACCGCTGGCGATGGCGTCGGTGTACGCCACCTTCGCCAACCGCGGCAAGTACTGCTCCCCGATCGCGATCCTGTCGGTGACGAAGCCGGACGGCAAGCAGATCGACGTACCGAAGTCGACGTGCACGCAGGCCATGAGCGAGCACACGGCGGACACCATCAACCAGATGCTCAAGGGGGTCGTGGCGGACGGCACCGGGCAGCAGGCGGGTCTCAAGGACCGTGACAACGCGGGCAAGACCGGTACCACCGACGAGCGCAAGAACGCCTGGTTCGTCGGCTACACACCGAACTTGTCCACGGCAGTCTGGGTCGGCAGCGACGGCGCCAAGCAGCTCCCGATGAGCAACATCACCATCGGCGGCCAGTACTACGACGACGTCTGCGGTGGCTGTCTGCCCGGCCCGATCTGGAAGACGGCGATGACCGGCTCCCTGAACGCCTCGGAGACCCCGGCCTTCAACGCGGTCGACGTACCGCGGGCCAAGCCGAAGGCAGACAAGGACAAGGGCAAAAACAGGGACAAGAACAAGCCGGGCGACGGCGACAACAAGCCCGGTGGCGACGACCCCTTCCCCGGCATCAGCATCCCGCCGGGCCTGGTCGGCGGGAACAACGGCCACGCCCGCGGTCAGGACAACGGCGGGTCGCAGGGTCCCTGACCCGTCACTGCCGTGGACATGAAGGTGGGGCGCACCCGGACCGGGCGCGCCCCACCTTCGTATGTACCGGCTCCGTATGTACCGGCTTCGTACGTACCGGCTCCGTACGTACCGGCTCCGTACGTACCGGCTTCGTACGTACCGGCTTCGTACGTACCGGCTTCGCGGCCGCCTCAGCCCGCGAGAAGCCTCTTGACGAGGGCGGCCACCCGGCCGCCCTCCGCACGCCCCGCGACCTTCGGGTTCACGATCTTCATCACGGCGCCCATCGCACGGGGCCCCTCGGCACCGCCGGCCTTCGCCTCGTCGACGGCGGACGCCACGATCGCGGCCAGCTCGTCGTCGCCCAGCTGCTGCGGGAGGTAGGCATCGAGCAGCTCGCCCTCCTTCTTCTCCCGCTCGGCCTGCTCGGTCCGGCCGCCCTGGGAAAAGGCCTCGGCCGCCTCGCGGCGCTTCTTCGCCTCCCTGGCGATCACCTTCTGCACCTCGTCGTCGGAGAGTTCGCGGGCCGACTTGCCGCTGACCTCCTCCTTGGTGATCGCGGTGAGCGTCAGCCGGAGCGTGGACGAGGTCAACTCGTCGCGCGCCTTCATGGCCGTGGTGAGGTCTTCCTTGAGCTTGGACTTGAGCGTGGTCATGGGGTGATTGTGGCAGGTGCGGGGCGCCCGCCGCCCGCCGGTTTTCCTGTCGGCACGCACTGTCTGCGACGATGGGCACATGCGCGCACGCTACGGAGTACCCCTGAAAATCACGGCGGTCACCGCCGCGGCCGGCGCCGTCGGCCTCGCCTACGCGGCCGGATTCGAGGTCCGCTCGTTCCGCCTGCGAAGGGTCACCGTCCCCGTACTCCCGCACGGAGCACGCCCGTTGCGCGTCCTCCAGGTCTCCGACGTGCACATGGTGAGCGGCCAGCGCAAGAAGCGCGCCTGGCTGCAGTCCCTGGCGGGGCTGCGCCCGGACTTCGTCGTGAACACCGGCGACAACCTCTCCGACCCGGAGGCCGTACCGGAGCTGCTCGACGCCCTCGGACCGCTGATGGAGCTCCCGGGCGTGTACGTGTTCGGCTCGAACGACTACTACGGTCCCAAGCTCCGCAACCCCGCCCGCTACCTCTTCGAGAAGACCGCGGGCAAGCACGGCCTCAACGGGAACGCCCCGGCGGTCGGCGTCGTCCACAACCCGTGGGAACCAATGCGGGACGCCTTCGACGAGGCGGGCTGGCTGAACCTGTCCAACACGCGCGGCCGCCTCAAGCTCGACGGCCTGGAGCTCGCCTTCACCGGCCTCGACGACCCGCACATCAAGCGCGACCGCTACGCGGAGGTCTCGGGCGGCCCCGAGTCGGGCGCCGACCTCTCCATCGGCGTGGTCCACGCCCCCTACCTGCGCTCCCTGGACGCCTTCACCTCGGACGGCTACCCGCTCATCCTGGCCGGCCACACCCACGGCGGCCAGCTCTGCATCCCCTTCTACGGAGCCCTGGTCACCAACTGCGACCTGGACACGAACCGAGTGAAGGGCCTCTCCTCCCACTCGGTCGACGGCAACCGCGCATACCTCCACGTCTCGGCCGGCTGCGGCACCAACCGCTACACCCCGGTCCGCTTCGCCTGCCCCCCCGAGGCCACCCTGCTGACCCTGACGTCCCGGGACGCGTAGCCCCGTACAACGCCCCCCTCGTCCGCACCCTCAATCCATACCCTGCCCCGGTATCCCTCACTCACACCCCGATCGGCACAAAAACCGGATTTCGTCTCCGGCCGCCGGTGGGCTAAAGTAATCGATGTCGCCGGGACACCGACGACGATCGGGGTGTAGCGCAGCTTGGCAGCGCGCTTCGTTCGGGACGAAGAGGTCGTGGGTTCAAATCCCGCCACCCCGACAGCTGAAACACCAGGTCAGGGGCCTGATCCACTTAGTGGATCGGGCCCCTGAGTGGTTTCCGGGGGCGTCTTGGGAGCCGTTTGGGAGCCAGGTACGGGAGACAGCTCCCCGGACAGCTCGCACGAGAACGCCGGCGGGTTGGGGAGTTCCAGTCGGCAGGGCGTCCACCGATCAGACTTCGCCGACCTTTGACTGTCAGTGGCCACCCATACCCTGAGAGGTGATTTGCCGCACGTCCCAGGAGGGCCCGTGGACCACCTCGTCAAGACCTCGGCAGCCTCAAGAGAGGCTCCGTAGTCGTCGTCACCCTGCGCAAGCAAGCCAACGTCCAGGTGATACCCCGCAGCGAGTACACCAAGTACAAGTCGGGGAGGAAGCACCAGTACCTCGGTGGTCGTGTCGCTCGTTCTCCTCACCGGATCACCATCCCGAGAAGCGGACACTGGGTCGTGGCTATCGACCTCGGCGGCAATGCTGGCCGCATCGCAGCATCTGTTCAGGTGCAGCCACCCCCGCGGGGGTCCCTCCCCACGGCCCGGGAGTCGCAGGGCAACCCAGCCCGCTCCGTCGCAGTCCATGAGCCGGAGGAACCAGCCGGTGAAGTTCCCCCCGCGAGCTGGACAGCGGGTGTTTACGCTGCCGGGGCGAGGTTCTGTCTGAGCAAGGCTCTCGTTTCGAGCGGGGTGACGTACCCGTAGTCGGGGTGCCGACGGAGCCGGCTGCGGTTGTACTCGACCTCGACGTAGCGAAAGACGTCGGCCCGGCAGCCTCGCGGGTCTCCCACATGGTCGTCCCGATCTCCGCTTTCAGGATGGCGAACCAGCTTTCCGCGGCGGCGTTATCGTAACAAGATCTGACGCGTCCCATCGATTGCCGCATGCGCAACTTGCGTATTTCGGTGCGGAATTCGTCACTCGTGTACTCGCTGCCGCGATCCGTATGCATGACGCAACCGTGTTCCAGTCCGCCACGCCCGGCCGCCATCCGCAGGGCAGCGACCGGCAGCTCGGCGCGGTGGTGATCGGCCATCGCCCAGCCGACCACCTCCCGCGTCGCAAGATCGATACAGATCGCCAGATACAATTTCCCCTCCAGCGTGACGAGTTCGGTCATGTCGCCGACGAGCCGCATTCCGCGTCTGGGTGCGGTGAAGTCCCGACCGATCAGGTCGAGGGCGAATACCGCCCGCTTCGCCTGCCGGGTCAGGCCCCCACGCCGTCGGCGGGTGATCCCGGCAATCCGGTGCTTGCGCATCAGTCGCTCGACTTTCTTGGAGTTCACCGCCCGACCGGCCCGCCGCAGGGCGGCGTGGATCCGCGGGGCCCCGTAGGCGCCGCGCGATCCGGCGTGGAGTACCCGGATCTCGCCCACGAGCACCTCCTCGGCCCGCTCCCGCACCGTCCGGGCCGGCCGTGACGCCCTGTGTGCGTAGTAGGTGGAGCGGGGCACTCCCAGCACACGGCACAGGAACGAAACACTGTGACCTGCGGAATTACCCTCCGATGCCTTCTCCGCATCGATGAAGTGACACCGTGCCGCGGTGTCTACCTCATCTTGTCCTGAGCGAAGTCGGGTGGCCCGGGGGATTTCGCCCCCGGGCTCCCACAGATCCGTACGTGACCGTCTCCGGTCATACGGCTCTTGTCGTCCTGGTCACC